>JAKMEY010000066.1 GCA_022425725.1 Ilumatobacteraceae bacterium | reverse complement strand
TGACAGGGCACGCTCGTTGAGCGAGCCCGGCGAGATCGAGTTCGCTCGGAAGAGATCCGAATTCTGAACCCCATTCCCCATCGAGCCGCGAGCGAATGTAGGCATCAGCGATCGCAGGTTCGTAACGAAGACATAGCGATGCTCCCCAACAGTGAGCAAGTTGCTCGACAAGGCGTCGTGCATCGGCTTCACTCACCGTGGTCGCAAGCGTCTGACGCAGACGAGCAATTTCTCGGTCGAGAGTTCGATCGGAGCCTTCGGCAAGTGCGATCTCGTTGACAAATGCTTCGCCTGCATCGGGCGAGCGCTGCAAGGCTCGAAGGACGTCGAGAGCGATCACGTTGCCGGCTCCCTCCCAAATGGAGTTGAGCGGAACTTCGCGGTAGAGCCGCGCAAGAATTGACTCTTCGACATAGCCGTTACCGCCGACGCACTCCAACGCCTCTCGCACGACCGGGCTCGAACGTTTCGTGAGCCAGTACTTCGCCACAGCGAGCCCTAACCGCCCGAACGCAGCTTCATGATCGTCGATCGGGCCTCGCTCGTAGGCTCCGGCCAGTCGCATCACCATCATGGTGCCCACCTCGGTTTCTACTTCGAGGTCAGCAACAACGTTTTGCATGAGTGGCTTATCGATCAACTTGGCTCCGAATGCCTCCCGTTGCATGAGATACCAAGCTGCCTGCGACACCGATTGACGCATCAGCGCTACCGACCAGTTCGTCACGTCGAGACGGGTTGCGTTCACCATTTTGATAATGACCTGAATTCCCCGACCTTCTTCGCCCACTAGCCATCCGGCGGCATCGGTGAACTCAAGTTCAGAAGAAGCATTCGAACGATTTCCGACTTTGTCTTTCAACCGCATGAGGAAGAGCGAGTTACGGCTGCCGTCGTCGAGCACTCGAGGCACCAAGAAACATGAGATGCCAGCGGGGGCCTGAGCGAGCACCAAAAACGCATCGCACATTGGTGCCGATGTGAACCATTTGTGACCGGTGAGGCGGTACTCGCCACCAGGCCCACCTCCATTCACTGGCACTGCCGTCGACGTGTTCGCTCGAACGTCACTTCCACCTTGCTTTTCGGTGAGGCCCATGCCAAGGAGGTTCCCGGTTTTCAGCGATGGTTCGATGAGGCGCTGGTCGTACGAACGGGTTCGTATGCGAGGCTCCCAAACCGATGCGAGATCGGGTTGCTCTCGAAGTGCGGGTAGCACCGCTCCGGTCATCGAAATTGGGCAGGCGTGGCCGACCTCGATTTGGCTCACGAGGTGCATTTGTGCGGTTCGGGTGACGTACGAGCCGTCGCCCGGGCTGCCGTCGTAGTGAGCGGAATGGATGCCGTTGGTTACCGACAGATTCATCATCTGGTGGTACGCCGGGTGGTACCGGACCTCATCGATGCGATCACCGAAGCGATCGTGGGTGACCAATTCCGGCGAGTAGCGGTTGGCGTCGGCACCCCATGAGAACGTCTCGTCAGATCCGACCTCGGCCCCGAATGAGGCAAGTGATGAACGATCGGTTTCGCTGGCACCTTCTCGTTCGATTGCGCGCTGCAACACCGGATCAGAGAGGTAGGGGTTATAAGGCTCGAGAGGTGTCACGAGTGCACTGTTTTCCATGAAGTAAAACTAATGTCGGCGAAAGCACTCTTTAGAACCGAACAGGCGGCTACGACTTGGGTGCAGAGGCAGATCAGTGACACGTGACGACAGTTCCAACCTTCCGCTGAGCGCATTTCACTGGGGCACCTATCGGGTGAAGGTTGAGGGCGATCGCGTGAGCGGCCTGATTCCATTCGAGCACGACGAAGACCCTTCACCTATTGGCCATGGCATCACCGATGTCATTGACGGCCCTACTCGCATTACTGCGCCGATGATTCGAAAGAACTGGTTGGAAGATGGCCCGGGTGCACGCACCGACCGGCGTGGTGCGGAACCATTCGTCGAGGTGTCGTGGGAGACAGCCGAACGTCTCGTTGCCCAAGAACTCACACGAGTTTGTACTGAATACGGAAACGAATCGATCTACGGCGGGTCATACGGATGGGCGAGCGCCGGGCGATTTCATCATGCCCAGAGTCATGTGCATCGTTTCTTGAACGCAATCGGCGGGTACACCCGATCGGTCAACACGTACAGCCTTGCCGCTGCAGAGGTCATCCTTCCTCATGTGCTCGGTGGCATCACCGACTTCATTTACTTTCCCACACCGTGGCGAACAATCGCTCAACACACCGACCTTATGGTTGCCTTTGGAGGGTTGCCGGTCAAGAACGGGCAGATCGGTCAAGGTGGAGTTGGCCGTCACCATCAGCGAGCGCTGATGACCGAGGCAGCGAGCGCCGGGGTCAAGTTTGTCAACGTGTCACCGCTACGAGCCGACACGATCAGTGCGTTGAACGCCGAGTGGCTTCCGTGTCGCCCATCGACAGATACTGCGCTGATGCTTGGCCTTGCGTATGAGGTCGTTGTGAGAGACTTGCACGACCGAGAGTTCCTCGAACGATGCACCGTCGGGTTTGATGAATTTGCGTCGTATCTCACGGGGCAATCAGACGGAATTCGAAAAACCGCCGACTGGGCGTCGGCGATCTGCGGTGTTGCCGCTGACGACATCCGTGACCTTGCGGTTCGAATGGCACAGAACCGAACAATGATTTCGGTGAGTTGGTCGCTCACCCGGCAGGCGCATGGCGAACACACGTATTGGGCGGCGATCGCGTTGGCGTCGTTGCTTGGTCAGATCGGGCTACCAGGCGGTGGAATCGGGTTTGGGTACACCGCAGAGCACTGCATCGGCAATGACTTTGACAGTATCCCTGCAGCTGCGCTCCCGCAGGGGAGAAGAGGGGTGAACTCGTTTATTCCGGTGGCGAGGGTCGCCGATATGTTGCTTGAGCCAGGGACACAGTTCGATTTCAATGGCAAACGACAGACGTACCCAGATATCCGAGTCGTTTATTGGGCGGGAGGAAACCCGTTCCATCATCATCAAGATCTCAATCGGTTGCTAGCCGCGTGGAGAAAGCCCGACACCATCATCGTGAACGATTGGTGCTGGAACGCAAACGCTCGTCATGCCGACATTGTGTTGCCCTGCACAACGCCACTTGAGCGGCGTGATATTGCCGTCACAAAGCTTGACCCGATGGTCGTGGCAATGGAACAAGCTGTGCAGCCGGTAGGGCAGAGCCGCAATGACTACGACATCTTCGCGGGAATTGCACGGGAGATGGGTGTTGAAGATGTCTATACAGAGGGCCGCACAGCTGATGAATGGATTGCGTTTCTCTACGAGAAAACCCGGAAGCGTTCGGCAGACAAAGGCATTGATCTGCCCCCGTTAGCAACATTGGAAGATCAGGGCTGGTACGAGATCGAGCGACGTGACGATGAGCGAGTAATGCTCGAAACGTTTCGTGCAGACCCTGACGCGTCTCCTCTTGGTACGCCGAGTGGCCGCATCGAGCTCTTTTCAGAACAGATCGCCTCATTTGAATACGACGACTGCCCAGGCCACCCCACATGGCTTGAGCCACCTGAGTGGCTCGGGCGCACAGAAAGTGCGTACCCGTTGCACCTCATTTCGAACCAGCCGACTGGCAAGCTCCACTCACAACTTGACCACGGCTCAACGAGCAGAGAGCAGAAGGTGCATGGTCGTGAACAGGTGGCGCTTCACCCCGACGATGCTGCTGCTCGAGGGATCGCTCATCACGAGATCGTCCGAGTGTTCAATGACCGCGGTTCGTGCCTTGCGACCGCCTCCATTGATGATCGCTTGATGCCACAGGTCATTCAACTGTCGACCGGAGCGTGGTTTGATCCGGTGGAACCCGGCACGATCGGCAGCATGTGCAAGCACGGAAACCCCAACGTGCTCACCCTCGATAAGGGAACCTCTCGGCTCGCACAGGGGCCAACTGCGCATTCGTGTCTGGTTGATGTCGAGCGTTTTGAAGGCGACTTGCCGGCCGTCACGGCGTTTGAGCCTCCTGAGATCATTCGGGAGTAACGAGCCCTGTCGAGAGTCGTCCCCGCGTAGAGGAATTCGAAGCAAACTCGAGATGTTGTCTCGCCGACAGCATGGCTGGCGTTGAACGGGACGTTGCTAGCGTCACCAGTAATGATTGATCTCGACAGGATGTCTCGCCACCCGGGATACTGGCCTTCCCCGTGGCCAACCGAGTGCGGTGGAAACCGTCGACAGAAGGCAGCAATCGGTCGACTTGATGCGGCAACCGGAACCGCGGAAGTGCGCACGAGGCACAATGACCGGTGGAACGTGATGATCATTGAACGCGACCCCGGGCAGTTGTACATGGGTGGCACGATGGCGGCATTTACTGGGCCACCTCCATTTGGGTGGGTGCAGCGCATCGATCAGGTCACTCTCGAACCGATTGCCACGTCTCCAGAGTTGCCGTGCGGCGAGCACGTGTGGTGCGGGGCGATCATCGCCCACGCCAACGGCTCGATCATCTCCCTCAACGGCTCGTACATCCATCGGCTTGATCCAGATGACCTCTCGATCATCGTTGAGAGACAGCTGCCTGCTGACCGAAGCCACAACGGCATGCTCGCACTGTCTGACGGCACGCTGATCACGAAGGACCTTCGGCTTGAGGGCCAGGGTGGCACCACCATCACTCGACTTGACCCGGACACACTCGAACTTGTTGGGGAGCCCCTTGTGCTTCCGGAGGGTTCGATGGGCCGTATCGCTGCTGACCTCTCGGCAAATGGTGCCGAGCATGTCTTCGTGCCGGGCAGTGAGCACATTTGGCGGCTCAGAGTTGACGGCGATGCACTCGCAGTTGACGAGTGGCGACTGCGTTACCGCTCGGAGCACGACCGTTGGGGGCTGGCGTGGGACACCTGCCTGTCGGGGGATTCCTGCTGGGTGATGGATTGCGGCGATGTTCCATCGGTGCGGGCAATTCACTACACCGAACCCAACGGACGTTTTGACACGCCGCCTGGTCGCAACCTGTCGTGGCGGCTGCCAGCGCCGTGGGACGGCGCGCAACGTCTGTTCAGAATCCCGCTACATGATCTGAGTAGTTCGAGTTCGATTGAGCCATTTGGCGTTAGCGGCGGGGGAGTTATTGCGCCGCCAGTTCATGTTCCGGAGTTCAACATGGCGATTGCATGGGACTCAATTAACGGTGGTCTCGCCGGTGTTGATACCTCCGGACCTGAAATGGAAGTTGCGTGGCATCTTGACGTTCGTGCTTCGATGCAGCCAGTGGTGTTCCCAGAGTCTGGCGAACTCGTGATCAACGACTTCACCGCCGATGGTCGTGACGATCTAGTGGTCGTCGATGTTGCGAGCGGAGCGCTTATTGACCGGGTCGATATCGGGTCGAGAATCGCAAACGGAATGTTCCTCACCGCAGGTGGCAACCGAGATGTCTACTACTGCACAACGACCACCTTGTCGCGAGTCAAGTGGGGCTAGGGCTGAACCGAAAGCCAGTCGTTAGTTACGGTATGAGTATGTTCCGCTCAGTTGTGTGCGTTTCGGGTTGCCTACTGGCATTGACGGCCTGTGGTGCCTCTGAGGGAAGCGTTAACTCTTCTGCTCCGGAAGTGTTGGCCGACGTCACTATCGAGAGCAGTCTCAGTTCAAAGGTTGAGGCTGGCTGCACTGAAATTCATTCTGGAGATGAGGTGGAGGGCGCTTTCAGTTTTGCGGTCAATCTGCACGAGAGTCTTCCTGAGGAATGGACTGCTGAATTCATGAAGATCATGAGAGACATGGCGTGCATGGCTCCGATCTCTAAAAACATTCTCGACATCTCGGAAGTCCCGAGAATGATGAACGTCTATGCCTGGCTGGATTCCGTAAGTAACCCCTTTCCGGACAAAGAGGGCGTTTCTGGTACCTGTATTTGTGGTGACGGATCGGACATGTGGATGGCTCTTGAGATGGGGGAGGAAGGCTTCCGTCCCGAGAATCTCCACATTCATCGCTACCAGGTTATTGTCCACGAATATTTTCACGTTCACCAGATTTCACGTTCTGGCAACCAACCCGAGCCGATCTGGTTGACGGAGGGTGGAGCCCAAGCAGTCGAAAATCTTTACTCACAGGATCGCTATGGGGAGAGCGCATTTGAAGATGCTCTTTTTCCGATCACGGCAAATTGGGTTGACGATCCAAGCCCACTTGAACAGTACGAGTACACCGAGGCTGACCGTAATTACCAATTTTCAACCTTCATGACACTTGCTTTGGCTAAGGAAGTGCAGGCACGTATGGGAATCTCCGAAGTTGAGGCCCTTCGATTGGTACTCGTCGATTTCCTGGATGCCAAATTCGTAACTCGTGACTGGAAAGACGCGTTTGTAGAAACGTTTGAGATGACGGTTGAAGATTTTTATGACACCCTGTCTGAGTTCCCGATTTCAGAATCAACTGAGGCGTGGTACTCAGGTCGCGTGGTTGATGCTCAGTCGGTGATGCCGAGCGAAGACATTCGGCTGGAGGAGATCTTTTCCTAACAATTCCGGCAGAAAACTTGATGAGAATCACATCGGGAAACAAGCAAGAGTGACACCGGATACGACCATAAGCCGACCTGAGACCTGAAATGAGGTGTGGGCTCGGTCACCCCATAGGCCTCGGTCCTACGTGATCGACAGGTCGTAGCATGCCGCAGAGCCCTACGATTTCTACTTGAGAAAACCTGTATTTCTACAAGTCCCCAACAGTGGGGGTTCTGTAGGAATGGTTTGAGCTTGTCTCTGTAAAGAGTTTCACCGGTGGGGCTGCTGTGTGATCACACAGATTTCACTTTTTGATCACACGTTGACCCTGAAACACTGAACCGGCCGCTGTGTGGGGGATTCGACAGTTCAGCGTGCCTGTTGCGGGATCAGTTCGGCCTCACCGATTGTGCAGGCGCTGAGCCGGCTGCGAGTACATCAGATGAACTTTTGCTGTTTGTGCGTGGTTCAGATCGGAGTCTCGATTGACGTGATCCACTTCGTCCGCCCGACCTTCGTGCCAGTGCTTCGGCAACGGCGATGGTGGCCGACGACAGCATGATGTCCTTTACTGCTGCGGGGATTGCGTCGGTGTCGAGCGGCGGTATCACCACAGCGAACAGCCCCCAGACACGGTGGATCGCCACAGTGAGCGCTGCTCCAAACGCCCGGATCGCCCATCTTTGGTGGCGCTTGATCTGTCGGCGGCGGATCATGACCAGTGCCATTACCGCGGTCGCTGTGAGCCATCCGCCGAAAGCCCAGTTGCTGAGGTAGTTCAGCCCGCTGAAGCGAGTTGGGTTGATGACGGTGATCATGATTGCCGTGATGCCGGCACCGATTGCGGCCGGGAAGAAGACGTAGCCGAGCTGTCGATGCACGCTCACCCAATGCCGCCGGATGATGCTGTTGAACTGGAACGGGCCAACGAGCATCATGAGCCCGCTCAGCACGATGTGAACTGGCAAGAGGACTCGCGGGATAACACCATCGCCAGAGAAGAAACTCGACACGAATCCACCGTTGATTACGGCCCCGGCACCTTCCTCACCCTCAGCATTGTTGAGGCCCTCGCTCTCCTCGGCCTGTCTTGATTCGGTGGCGACTTGGCCGGATGTTTCAGCTGTTTCGGCTTCAGCGGACTCCTCTGCACCTGCGTCAGGGCTCGCGAGTCGCAATCCGACTGGCAGAGAAGCGACAACAAACAACAGCGCCATGATGAGCCATGGGCCGACGGATCGATCTGATCTCCCTGTCGTGGGTTTCGTCTGATGGTGGGGCAACGTCTGATCGCTCACGAGGTGATTATGACAACGACGATGTTTGGAGAACGTATGGTTGATACGCCCGCCCCGGTGATGACCTCGGGCTCAACCCGGACCGGAGGAGACCGCTGGTGCTAGGAACCGAACTGACGCCCGAAACTTGTCGTCATTCAGTCGGTCAATCGACAGCGTGGCATTGTGGGTGGAAACGACGGCTCGGACGATTGTTAGGCCGAGCCCGTGCCCATGGCCACGTTCAGCATGACGACCGCGGCGGTACGGGTCGATGAGGTTCGAGAGATCGTCATCGAGCCCGTCGGCTTCGTTGGAGACAATCAGAGTCACGGTGCCATCGGTTTTAGACCTCACCGACACGTCGACCACCGTGCCCGTTCGGGAGTGGTTGAGCGCGTTGTCGATCAGATTGAGGGCCATGACGTCGAGGAGGGCAGCGTCACCATCGACCTGGGCTGTGCCCCCCTCGCTGAGATCCAGGTCGATCTGGAGTCCGGCGCCCGTGAAGGCCACAACCCGTCGTTGGACGACGTTGCCAACGATCTCGCCAAGATCGACCTTGTTCATCCGCTGCACACCGGCCTCGGCCTTCCCCAACTGCAGCAGCGCCGTGACTAGACCTTCGGCTCGGGTGGTAGCGCGGTCGATGACCTCTGCAAACTCGAGCTGTTCTGTCGATGCGGTCGAGGTGGAACGTACGGCATCGAGCTCTGCTCGTATGACGGCCAAGGGTGTTCGGAGTTCGTGAGCAGCGTTCGCGGAGAACTGACGCTGCCGCTCGAAGGACATTTCTAGTTGCTCGAGCATGTCATCGAAGATGTCGGCGAGACGTTTGAGTTCATCGTTGGGGCCATCGAGGCGGATCCGCTGGCTCAGATCGCCGTCGGCAGCGTCCGCCGCCGTCAGCGAAAGCTGCTCGACGGGGCCGAGCAGCCGACTCATTAGTATCCACGCAATGGCGCCTGCAGCCAGGGTTCCGGCAATCGCCACGCCAACAGCGATCTGAGCGAATAGGGCCACCGTTGCGTCGAACTGGATCCCATCCGCCCTCTCCAGTGCATTATCGAGCAGCGCTACCTGGGCGGCATTCAGCTCGATATCGGCCGGGACGTCTTCCAGCCCGACGAGGGTCTCATCGCGTGCCAAGTCCAGAAGAGGCGCGATGTCATTGGCGTCCACACCTCGCCCGGCCCCGAGCTCCCGCAACGCCTCCGCCAAGTACTCACCGTCATCGCCAGCCTGAAGTCCCTCGGTGAGCAAGGCCCCCGCCGCGGCGAGGGAGAGAACGATCGCAAAAGCACAACTCGCGGCGAAACCAATCGCAGCTCGACCTCGGAGACCGAGTCGAGCCATCACCCCTCCGCTACCCGGTATCCGACCGACTTGATCGTCTCGACAATTGGCGGGTCACCAAGCTTGCGGCGCAGCGTCACCATCGTGACCCGCACCGCGTTGGTAAACGGATCTGCGTGCTCATCCCACACCTTCTCCAAGAGCAGTTCTGCACTCACCGGAGCCGGACTGTGCTTCATCAACATCTCCAACACCCCGAACTCTTTCGGAGTGAGGCCGATCATCCGGCCGGCCCGATGAACCACTCGTTGGTGCGGATCGAGCCGACAATCGCCGACCTCGAGAATCGGTGCTGCGCTTTGCTCCGGTCGGCGCGCCAGCGCGTGGATTCTCGCCACGAGCTCACGGAGATGGAACGGCTTGACCAGATAGTCGTCAGCCCCCAGGCCGAGCCCCGCCACTCGGTCGTCGAGAGAGTCGAACGCGGTCAGCATTAAGATTCGGGCTGGTCCAGTTGCGATCGACCGGCACACATCATCGCCGTGCATACCCGGCAAATCACGGTCGAGCACAACAACGTCGTACTCAGTCACCGCCGCCTTGTCGAGGGCATCTTCGCCGCAGCCAACGACATCCACGGCAAACCCAGAGTTTCGCAGCCCCCGAGCCGTGGCCGCTAATAGCTGAAGATCGTCCTCGACGAGCAAGACGCGCACCCCGCCAGTATCGCAGGGCGAAGATTCAGCCAACGTAAGATCAGCAGAGATCGACGATTCCTACTAGAGAAAACTTGTATTCCTACAAGTCCCCCAAAGTGGAGCTGGGGGGAATCGAACCCCCGTCCATCAGCCCGTGAACGGACCCGCTACGACCATTCCCGTCTGAGAGCCTGACGCCGGCTCATCGGCGGGTCGATTGATCTTGCGATCAGCGCTCAGTCTTTCCTGAGAGGCAGCGGTCTTTCTCGCCGTCAACGGTCTTTCTCGTCGTCATCCTCCGCTTCTGTTGCCGGGCTGCGGCGGACCGGCCCCGTGCGCCATTTCTGGTCACGATGACTCTTTACTCACCTGAATCAGGCGGCAAGAGCGAACTGCTCATCGGCAATTCTTATGGTTGCCCCGTTTTTCGAGTCTGAGCAACTCGGGTCGCAGATTCGCCCAAGCGATACTGACGTCGAAACCGGTCAGCCCCGTATGAACGCACCTACTGGGTACAAGTACCCGTGTAGTTATGTTGTCGCTCAACCTACAACAACGGTGGAACAACCGGACACC
>JAKMEY010000043.1 GCA_022425725.1 Ilumatobacteraceae bacterium | reverse complement strand
GGGCTGTCGATCCGTCGACGGGCTTCCCGCTACTGCAGGCCACCAGTCGCATCGGACGTCGAGCAGCACTTTCGATGATGGGCATCGCGGCGAGTGGAGTCATTTTGGTCGGCAGTTTTGTGTTGATTGCAGATCGATCGTCTACCGAACCGATCAACACAGATGAAGTGCCACGAGGTGAGGCATCGAGTGTCGATGGGCTGCCTCCCATAACTGCAGAGACCGGCGATGAACCCGTCGAACCGTCCGATTCGGCACCTCTACCTGCAACCTCAACAACAGTTGCGACAACAACCTCAACGACGACTGTGCCCCCAACAACAATTCCGCAGGCTGTGTCGCCAATCGCGTCTGGCCCATCAACAAGTTCATCAACCACTGTTGCGCCTTCGACGACGTTGGCTCCGACGACCACACTTGCACCATCGACCACGTCGACAACTCTGGCTCCGACGACCACCACAACAACGATGGCGCCGACCACAACGACCACGACGACGACAACCACCACCACCACGACAACCACGCTTCCCCCACCGCCAAATGCGGCTCCGTCTGGGTCGATCTCCGTGAGCGCCCCTTTTTGCTTCCGACAGGTTCTCGGAAGTTCCATTCGCTACGTCGTCCAATTCACTGTGACCGCAAGTGACGACGACGACGACATCATCACCATCACGCCGATCGCATCATCGACTCCTTCATCAATCATTTCCGAAATCGAATCATCATCAATCAATTCAGGAGATTCGGAAACATTCAGCTTCTCAGCCGACAGCGCCCAGAGCCTCGCCGAAATTCAAATCGGCGGCACCGTTACAGATGGAATTGACAGTGCAATAGTCGCAACATTCAGTTTCAAGCCTTCATCAAGCTGCCTGTAGCCGCAACTACCCGCCGGTAGCTTCTGCCGATAGCCTTGCACGGGTGCCGCAGGGTCTTGATCCAAACGGTCCTCTGCGGATCGCCTATCTCACGTACCGAGGAAAGCCCCATGTCGGTGGCCAAGGTGTGTACACCCGCCATCTCACAAAGGCGCTCCTCGATCTCGGACACGAGGTTGAAGTATTCGGTGGCCAGCCCTATCCCGTGCTCGATGAGCGGATCACCCTCACCAGACTGCCAAGCCTTGACCTCTTCAACGACCACTATCCCGGCCGTTTCCCCGCATTTTGGGAATTCAAAACTCGCGAAGATTTCCTTGAGGTCGGTGTCTTCTCAACCGGTGTGTTCCCTGAACCACTGGCCTTCAGCGCCCGCGTACATCGCCACCTCGCACCGCGCGCTCACGAGTTCGACCTCATTCATGACAACCAATGTCTCGGATGGGGAATCAAGCGACTTGAAAAGATCATTCCCACCATCGTCACCCTGCACCACCCCATCACACGAGATCGGGCACTCGAAATGGCAGCTGCGCCAAATTTCTACAAACGGTGGTCAATTGGTCGTTGGTACTCATTTGTGAAGATGCAGGGAAAGGTTGCAAGCCAAATGCCACGAGTGGTCGTAGTGAGTGAAAATTCGATCAACGACATCCACGCTGACATGGGGGTTGCTCTCGACCGCATGCGATTGGTGCCGGTTGGTGTTGACCCTGAACTCTTCACCCCACTCCCCCACATCGAGCGAAAGCCCGGGCGTCTCATCACCACTGCATCTGCAGATGTCGCCCTGAAAGGTCTCGCTTACCTCATCGAGGCGATGGTCGCATTACGCAAAGAAGGGCGAGACATCTCACTCACGATTATCGGTCGACCCAAGCCAGGCAAAAGCATGGATCTCATCGATCGTTACAACCTTCATCCCCACATTGAATTTGTCTCAGGTGTGAGCGATGAGCGAATCGTTGAGCTGTACGCTGAGGCCGAACTTGCGGTCGTTCCGAGCCTGTACGAGGGCTTTAGCCTCCCCGCCATCGAAGCGATGTGCACCGGCACGCCCCTTGTCGCCACCGATGGTGGCGCGCTACCAGAAGTCACCGGGGCAGATGGTGAAACCGTGTTCCGATGCACAGCGGGAGATGTGTCGTCACTCGCCACGTCAATTCGGCAGGCTCTTGACCAACCAGAAGCACGCGCCGCAATTGGGGCTGCTGGCCGACAACGTGTCACCGAACGCTGGTCATGGCGGCACTGCGCCGAACTCACCGTTGACCAATACCGACAAGTTCTCGACATGCCCGACAACATTGCGAAACTCCAGCGAAACGGGCGGCTATAGATGCTGACGATCAGGTTCGATGAGCTCGGACTGCGACCCGGAGATCGCGTGCTCGATGTCGGGGCTGGTTTCGGTCGTCACGTGTACGAATGCGCGCGTCGAGGTGCACGATCTGTCGCTCTCGACTACGCCGAGGAAGAGGTCGTGCAAACTCGGCACACATTGGGAGCAATGTTGGAAGCTGGCGAAATTCCGCCTGAGGGCTCACTCGGGGTATTGCGTGGCGACGCAACCTCACTCCCGTTTGACGACGGCAGTTTCGACGTTGTCATTACCTCTGAAGTTCTCGAACACATCCAAGATGACCGATCGGCTCTCTCAGAAATGGTTCGGGTGTTGCGGCCAGGTGGCCGGTTTGCAGCAACAGTTCCCGCCCAACTTCCCGAAACCATCAATTGGCGGCTGTCAGATGAGTATCACGCTCCAAAAAGCCCCGGAGGACACGTTCGCATCTACAGCGCTACCGAACTGAGAGCGAAACTTCGTTCAGCAGGTCTCGACGTCACTGGTGGACATCGCGCTCATGCACTGCACTCGCCATATTGGTGGCTGAAGTGTGCAGTGGGGGTTAAAAATGATGATCACCCTCTCGTGACGCGCTATCGCAAACTGCTTGAACGTGAAATCACTCATCAACCGACCTCGCTCGCTGTTGCGGAAAAGTTGCTCGCTCCCGTGTTGGGCAAAAGCCGAATCATGTACGGCACGAAGGTGGTCCCGTGACGGCGCATAAGGGTCTTGTACTTCCTCACCTTCCTGGCGTGATCACTGCCGATGAGGTGGCCGCATCCGCCGCTCATCTTGCGTCGCTGCAGCGTCCGTCAGGAATGATTCCCTGGTTCACGAACGGTCATTGCGACCCGTGGAACCATGTCGAATCAGCGATGGCACTTGATATTGCGGGGCGTTCCGCTGAGGCTGAACTCGCCTACGACTGGCTCGCACACGTGCAACGCCCCGACGGTGCTTGGCATAACTATTACGTCGGTGATCATGATGGTGATCGATCAATTTCAGAGCGCAAACTCGACACCAACGTATGTGCCTATGTCGCAACCGGTGTCGTACATCACGCTCTATGCGCGCCAAGCGAACACGAACGTGATCGTCGCGCTCAACAGCGGTGGCCAATGGTCAATGCTGCGCTGTCGTGGGTGCTTGCCCAACGACGAAGCGATGGTCTTGTGCTGTGGGCGGTCGAAGAAGATGACCGTCCATGGGATTACGCACTTCTCACCGGCACGTCAAGTATTCAGCATGCCCTTCGATGCGGGGCAGTACTTGCTGGCTTTTGCGGTGAAGATGCCGGTGAATGGCTGCAGGCAGCAGACCATATGCGCGATGTCATCAATGCCCGGCCCCACTCTTTTGAAGATAAGTCACGTTGGGCGATGGACTGGTACTACCCAGTGCTCTCCGGAGCTCTCACAGAATCTGCAGCGACTGCACGACTCTCATCTGGATGGGACACCTTCATCATGGACGGGCTCGGCACTCGTTGTGTGAGCGACGAACCCTGGGTGACGGCCTCAGAGACCGCCGAGACCGCTCTCGCCTTCGCAGCGATTGGTGATGTTGATACCGCCTCTCGACTTCTCTCATGGACTCGAGGTCACCGCCGAGACCACGGTTCCTACTGGACTGGCATCGTTCATCCTGATCGCATCGTGTTTCCCGAGGGCGAGCACACGTCGTATACCGCAGCGGCTGTTGTGCTCGCAGCCGACAGCATCTGCCAATCGTCACCTGCGAGTTCATTGTTCAGGTTTGACCTCGCAAACCCGTTCGATCGCTGAGTGTCCCAAGCCAAACCAGACCGCAACCATACACTCTTGTCGTGACACGCGCCCTTGACTCCACTTTTGCTCGAACTGTTATTTCTGTCTATGCCTGGATTTCCTTCGCTGTTCTCCTTGTTGGGCTTGTTCCTGTCGTGGGCATCATTCGATTGGTGACGATGCCATTTGATCGTGGCGCCTACTGGGCTGGGTACACCTTTCGATCAGTCGCCCGAATGCACAGCCGTCTCAATCCACTATGGACCTTCACCGTTCAGGGCGCTTTCCCCAAGAACCCGCGCCTGCCATATGTAGTGGTGTCAAATCACGAGAGTTTTGTCGACATGCTCGCAATTTCGCAGATCCCCATTGAAATGAAATGGGTTGCGAAAAGTACGTTCTTCAATCTTCCTCTTGCCGGTTTCCTTCTCATGCTGTCCCGTGATATCAAACTCGTTCGTGGAGCCGAAGGCGCTGGTGCTCGTGTTTACACCGAAGCAGCAGAACGTCTTTCGACCCGGTCATCGGTGATGCTGTTTCCTGAGGGAACAAGAAGCGCTAACGGTGAACTTGGAGAGTTCAAAGATGGTGCATTCAAGATCGCAATTGAAGCTCAAGCGCCGATTGTTCCGTTAGTGGTGCACGGAACTCGCAATGCGCTCATCAAGCACGACTGGCGATTCGGGCGGTGCAACGCAACGGTGCGGGTCCTTGACCCAATTCCAACGGCGGGGATGTCGCTCGACGATGTTGCTGTTTTGCGCGAACAGGTCCGCGACCTCATCGCAGAAACTAAAGCCGAACTCGCATCTGCCGCCTGAGCCATGTTTCAGACCCCGGTACGCGCGCTCGCCACGCTCCGGCTGCGCGTGCCACCGGTAATTTTTGCTGCGTCGGCTGTCAGCACCCTGGTGTTTATTGCGACGCCATTTCTCATTACAGGCCTTTCCGAACAAGGCAACATCAATGTGAACCGCGTCGGACTCATCTCGAGCACTCAACTCTTGGGTTTCGTGATTGGTTCATGGGGATCGGGCCGAGTGTTTCGCCCGCGTCGCAAACTGCTGGTGGCTGCCGTGCTGCTCGGCGTCATCGCCAATACCGGTTCGGGTCTTGTCGAGTTCTGGCCTCTTGTCGGCTTCCGGTTTGTGAACGGAATTGCGCTCGGCACCATCGCATGGCTCGCGTGGGCCGAAGTCTTCGGTGATGATTCGAGAACTGGCGACATTGCGGTCATCGGACCGATCGTTGGCACCATCGGCTCACCAGCAGTCGGGATGTTTCTCGACCGATTCGGTACTGACACGTTGTTCATCGCGCTCGGTGTCCTCCACCTTGTGCCGCTGCTCTTCGTGCATACCAGTCGCTTGACCTCGGGTGAACGAGTTCGTCGTGAACGACATCGGCCAACCCGATCGGCACTTCTCGCAATGCTTGCTCTCGGCTGTTTCACCCTTGGCGGCAGTTCGGTCTTCGTGTTTTCGAACAGCATCGGGCGAGGAGATGTCGGTATGTCGGCCCTACTTGTTTCGCTCGTCTACTCGTGTAATTCAATTGCGGGCATTCCATCGTCTCGTTATTCGGGTCAACGTAAACACGCGGGTCGCTGGATTCTTGCGACCGCGGCGTGCGCAATCACTCTCGGCTTTGCTCATCATCCGATCGCATTTGCACTCGCAGTGACATCGTGGGGATTTTTCTTCTGGATGGCGGTACCGGCTTGTTTCTCAGTGCTCGCTGCGCATTCGAAATACCCGGCAGAACGAGCCGGTGATGCGCAGGCCTACATGGCTGGGGGCCGAGTCATTGGACCGCTCATCGGAGGAACCATGTTTGCGGTGAGCCCCCAGCTACTCGGTCTTGTCGGAGCAGCAATCATGATCATGGCTGCCGTTACGTTTGTTGTCCTTGAGCGCCGTCAGGGACCCTTACTGGCGGCGTAACAGTCGTAACGACCCTGTTGCGCCGATCTCCACGAATGTTCCAGAGTCGAGTGCCGGGCGGTAAATCTCATCGTGTGGGGCTTGGCCACCATCGGCTGGATCAGCAAACACGTCATGAATGGCAAGCACCCCACCTTGGGCTACGTGATGCGCCCACGAGCGATAGTCGGCTGCGGCGTGCTCGGCGCCGTGCCCTCCGTCGATGAACAACATTGCGATCTCTGTAGACCACACGGTTGCGACTCGCGGTGACGCGCCAACGACTGCGATCACGGTGTCTTCTAATTCGGCGTCCCATAGCGCTCGCCTCAGAAATGGCAATGTATCCATCTTGTTGATTCGCTGATCCACAACCTCGGGGTCGTGGTGCTCCCAGCCGGCTTGGGTTTCTTCAGAACCTCGGTGATGGTCGACCGTCACGACCACACGACCGGCACCTTGGGCAGCTGCGCCAAGCCAGATAGTCGAGCGGCCGCAATACGAACCGATTTCAACAATTGGCCCTTCAACCGACGACCGACAGATATCTACTGCGGCACGAAAGAGAGCTTCCCCCTCTTCATCGGGCATGAATCCCTTTGTTTCAGCCAACACTCGCCGCTTCTCGTCATCTAATTGCACGGAAGCAGGCTATGTGATGGAAGAATGGAGATGTGCAGGTAGCACTCGACGATCTCATTTCTCTTCTCGACCTCGAACCCATCGAGGTCAACCTGTTTCGCGGTCTGTCCCCTGATGAGGATCGGCAAAGAGTCTTTGGCGGGCAGGTAGCCGGCCAAGCTCTGGTTGCAGCGGCGCGGACGATTGAAGAACCTGGGCGGCTCGTGCATTCACTCCATGCCTACTTCCTCCGCCCGGGAGATCCGAAAGTACCCATCGTGTACGAGGTTGACCGAATCCGTGACGGCAAAAGTTTCTCAACTCGCCGTGTCGTGGCAATTCAACATGGTCGAGCAATTTTTAATCTTCAGGCCAGTTTCCACGATCATGAACCGGGGCTTGATCACCAAAACGCCGCCCCTCTTGACGTGCCAGCGCCGGAGACCTTGCCGAACTTCCAAGAGCGTATGGCGCCGTACAAAGACAAAATCGGTCCGATGTATGACACGCCGCGTCCCATTGATGTGCGCTATGTGAACGGTGATCCGATGTCTCGGGGTAGTCAACCGACGAATGGGCAAAAAGTGTGGATGCGAGCGAACGGCAGTTTGCCCTCAGACCCGACACTGCACGCGTGCATCGTCACCTACGCAAGCGATATGACATTGCTCGATACGACATTGCTTCCACATGGCCGCAACTGGTTTGACGGCGTTCAAATGGCGTCCCTCGATCATGCGATGTGGTTTCACCGACCATTCCGAGCTGATGATTGGTTGCTCTACGAACAGCACGCAATTTCATCGTCAAGTGCGCGCGGGCTTGCTGCTGGCTCGATCTACAACGCCGAGGGTCAACTCGCCATCAACGTTGTTCAAGAAGGCCTCATCAGACTCGAACGATGATCGTTCGAACCGTCACGACGATTCTGCTTGCTGCCACCATCGCTGCATGCGTGTCGTCAGATGAAACGTTGGTGCCAAACCCAACAATTTCGGGAGCTGTCACAACGTCTGACGTCACGTCACTGCCGCCGCAGCCCGAAACAACCACGACCACCATCGCAACCAGTGATGACGAGACCGGCCGCCCAGCTGCTCCCTCTTCAATTCATCCAGTGGTCAGATTTGCCACCACTCATTCACTAGCCCCATTGAGTGACACCGTTGCTGATCACCGCGACCAACGCTTGCTCGCCGTCACGCAGAGTGGAACTATTCACGATCTCGGCCACGACGATCTGCCAACGGTTCTCGATATCACTCACCTCACTCGCCAAAACGCTGAACAAGGCTTGCTCGGTGCAGTGCTCTCTCACGATGGTGAAATCATGTATCTCAACTTCACCTCGACCGAAGAACAGCGATCGGGTGACACAGTTATCGCTGCGGTGCCTCGAGCGCATGATGGCTCATTTCCCTCCGATGACCTCATCACGATCATGACGATCGCTCAACCATACGGAAACCACAACGGGGGCGACCTTGAGATCCTCGACGACGGCAGCGTGCTGATTGCCGTAGGTGATGGAGGTTCTGGTGGCGATCCTGAGCGCCACTCCCACGTCCTCGACGACCCTCTCGGAAAGCTCCTCAGAATTCAGCCACTATCAGATGGTGGTTACCGAATTCCGGTGGATAACCCCTACGTCGATAGTGCCCTTGGTGAGGTGTGGTCGAGTGGTCTCCGGAATCCTTGGCGTATCGATATTGACCCACTCACTGCCGATCTTTGGATCGCAGATGTCGGTCAAAATGCGCATGAAGAAATCAATCGGGTCTCTGCAGATACCAACCTTGTAGGTGGGCGCGGGGTCGACTTCGGTTGGAGTTCATTTGAGGGTTACGCCCCCTTCAACGATGACGTGTCTCCTGATGAGCGTTCCATCCTGGCTGAACCGGTTTACACCTACCCTCACGTCGATGGGGCATGTTCCGTTACTGGCGGTGTCGTCTACCGGGGAGATCTCATCGAAGATCTATGGGGCTGGTATGTGTTCGGAGACTTTTGTACCGGCGTCATCAGTGCGTACAACTACGTCTCGGAATCAACTGTCGAACTTGGGGTTGTCGCAATGCCGACGTCAATTGAGCGAGACCACCGTGGAGAGATCGTTGTCGCAACCGCAACCGGCGATGTCGTCAGCGTCGTGCGCCCATGAACATACCTTTAAGGGCATCGTAGTGCTCAATCACGTGGCCAGCACCAAGAACGACCGCTTCAAGAGGGACGTTCGACATCCGCACGGGAACCTCAGTTTCTCGTTCAATCCGTGCGGCAAGCCCGCGCAATAGACCACCTCCGCCGACGAGGTACATGCCCCGCACCAAAAAGTCTTGGGAAAGTTCGGGAGGAGCTTTTGCGAGACATCGCATCACCGACGCCACGATTGACGACACCGGATCTTCGATCGCTTCTCGAATTTCTTCCGGCGTGAGCACCACCGTCTTCGGCAACCCCGACATCAGGTCGCGCCCGCGCACCTCTGCGGTGGCCTCGTCAACAGTCTCCGCTGCGGAGCCGATCGCAATCTTGATCTCTTCTGCGGTTCGTTCTCCGATGGCAAGACCATGCTCTCGCCTGATGTGGTTCTGAATGGCGGCATCAATGTCAAATGAACCAACCCGAACGGCTTCAAGGGCAACAATGCCTCCGAGAGAGATCACTGCGGTTTCGCTCGTGCCGCCACCGATGTCGATCACCATGTTTCCGACGGGCTCGTCGATCGGGAGATCAGCCCCAATTGCGGCGGCCATTGGTTGCTCGATGAGGTTCGCGTCGGCGGCACCAGCGCGACGTGCCGCGTCCGTGACCGCTCGTCGCTCAACCTCAGTGATTGCAGACGGAACGCAAATAACGACCTTCGGTCTCGTGAACCTGCTCACACCAACCCGCTGCAGCAGCAGACGAATCATTCGTTCAGTAATTTCAAAGTCGGTGATTGCGCCTCCGCGAAGAGGACGCACCGCAACGATGTAACCGGGTGTACGTCCGATCATCTGCCATGCCTCGCGACCGGTCGCAAGCACTTCGCCGGTCTGCCGGTTGAGCGCAATCACTGAGGGCTCGTTCAACACGATGCCCTTGCCTTTCATGTACACCAGGGTGTTTGCGGTACCGAGATCAATCGCAAGGTCACGAGCCATTGGATTCACCCTCTTCGTCTTCAGATGACTCGTCAGAAATCTGACGAACCCGTTCGGTCACGTTCTTGCGAGCATCGGACGACAGTGCATTGATCTGCCGGCGGAAGTCAGATACTGCGTCGTCACTTCGCTTGGTTCGACGGATAATCAACAACAGCGCAAGAGCGACAATTGCTATTGCGATGATGAGCAGCGGCATGTCAGTTCGGCTCCGATGCAACATCGCTGGGCCGCTCGATCGGAGATGCTCCAGTTCCCCAATCAGAACCCTCTGACCATTCTTCATGCTTCCAAATGGGAGATGAAACCTTGAGCGCATCAATCGCAAACCGGGCCGCTTCAAATGCAACTGGACGATGAGGGGATGACACGGCAACAATTACCGACACCTCGCACAACTCGAGGCGGCCAATGCGATGCCAAATCAGCACTCGACCAACGTCGGGCCAACGGTTGCGCAGTTCGTCAGCGATTGCTGCGAATGAATCAATCGTCTTTTCTTCGTACGCCTCATAGGTCAGGGCGACGACATCATCTCGACCGTCTGCGTGATTTCGCACGGTTCCTGAGAACAACGTGACCGCTCCACACTCTGGTCTGACCGCCCAGTCATGGGCTACGCCGGCATTTAACACAGCAGAGGTGACGTCAAACCAGTTGTCGTCACGTTCCGGAGCCTGCACATCTGCATCGTAGTGCCCAAGGCGTGCCGTGACTGCAGATTCGGCTGAACAGTTACTACAGTCGACTATTCGTGGATCTTGTTCCCCCACCTCACGAGCGCGAATGGCGTCATCCGGCCGAGATCTCAGCCGAGCACCGCATCGTGTTCGCTGCGGAGCCGCCGAGCAGACGACTTCGAATTTCTGCACTCATCACCGGGGTGATCGCCGTGACGGCAGCGGTCGTTGCGGCAGTCATCGTGAGTGCAATGGGCTAACGCTGGCGCTGGAGACGAAACGCCCGAACACCGATTACGACGATTGCAGAAGCTGCGATGACGATGCCGACAACAGCTCCACCAAGCGCAAGTTCCTGACGTCGTTTGGGGGTGATCGATGCCCACCAAGGGCTCTCAGTGCCTTCAACGAATGTCTGTTCGTTCGTAACCGACGAGGTCCAACCGAGCGATTTCAATCGATCGTTGGCCACCACCCAACTGGTTGTCGTGTACGGCCCCAAACCTGGTGGGATCGGTCCACGTTGAAACCTCCACTGCAGAGCCCATAACTGCTCACGAACCCATCGAGGAACGGGGATCTGCCAGCGGCGGCCGAGGAGGGCTCGTACCCGATCTCCAGGAACCCAACCATCTGGTGCGACATTGACAACTCCGTCGTATTCAGACACGACCACTGTTTCAACAGCGGCAGCAAGATCATCGATGTGCAGAAACTGTGCAGGCGGCTCCTCATCGCCAAGTCGGCGACCAGAGCCTGCTGCGAGGGCCCTTGCCAGCGATGATGAGGCTCCAAGGCCCATCGTCACCGTTGGGCGAAGCACTGCCACCGATCGGTCGTCAGACCCCCGTCGCCATCGATCGAGAACATGCTCAACAGAAGAGAGCTGGCGAGCAAACACGAATGACGCCTCGGGTCGAATGACCTCATCTTCGGTGATGGGAATACGACTATTCGCGTGAGGTCCATATACGAGCGACGACGACAACATCACCACCCGGCCGGCATTCACGCGCCGCACTTCTTCCATTAACGCTTCACCTTCAACGGTCGCACTTGAACGCCGACGGGCTAATCCATCGTGATCACCAACACGAAGATCGACGATGACATCGGCAACTCCTGCATCAAGCGGCACCATTTCAACGGCCGCGTTCGCGAGTAATCGATCGATGACCCGATGCGAAAGAGTGGTCGCTCCTTCACGAACAAGTACCTTCATCGCCACCTCGGCGACGTTACCCGCCCGAGAAGTGCCTAGCATCAGAGATATGGCCAATACTCCTGAGCCAAACTCAGAAGATCCCTTCAGCGGAATTCCGTTCCTTGGCGATATTGCGAAAGCAATGTCGGGACAGGGGCCGATCAATTGGGATGCGGCACGTCAATTTGCTCTCCTTGGAGCGACCGGCGGGGAGCAGGAACCAAATGTAGACCCAGCGTCTCGCATGGCCCTCGAGGCGCTTGTACCGATCGCACGAATGCATGTCGGTGACCTCACCGGAGCCGACCTCTCGACCACAGATGTCGTCACGTGCAGCCGTTCACAATGGGCTGCTGACACCCTCGATTCATATCGCCCGCTCTTCACCGATCTCGCCACGGCTCTCAGTGGTTCAACCGGGGTCGATGAGGACGCAACCGACCCCATGGCCCAGATGATGGCTGGTCTGTCAAAAATGATGGCTCCGGCGATGCTCGGAATGGCGGTCGGTTCGATGACCGGTGATCTTGCTCAACGCTGTTTCGGAGTTCACGACCTGCCGATTCCGCGGACTGACCAGCGACTGAAACTCATCGGCGTGAACATCGATGCGTTTGCAGCCCAGTGGGAAATCCCACTTGATGAAGTACGCCTATGGGTACTGGCACATGAATTTGCAGGCCAGACAGTGCTGAGTTCACCGAACTTCGCAACTCCACTTTCGGCGATGGTCCGTCAATATGTCGCTGCGTTCCGACCTGACCCTGATGCGGTGATTGAAAAGCTCGGCGGTCTTGACCCAACCTCGGGAGACCCGATGGAAGCCATCCAGCAAACGCTTGGTGATCCGGCGATTCTGTTGGGGGCTGTGAGCTCGGAGGAGCAGCGTGAGATGGAGCCGCGACTTGATGCCGCTGTCGCTGCGGTTGTTGGCTTCACCGATTGGATCGTCGATGCGGTATCTGTCCGGGTTGTCGGGGGTTCTGCGCTTCGAATCGCTGAAGCGGTTCGTCGCCAACGCGTTGAACAATCTCCTTCAGATGTATTTGTTCATCGCCTGCTTGGCATTCGGCTCGATGAAGAACAAGTTCGTAGCGGCAAACAATTCGTGCAGGGCGTGGTTGACCGGGTCGGTGACGATGCAGCGATGGCGATGTTGCTCACTGGCGACGATCGCTGCCCAACACCAAGCGAAATTGCTGCGCCTGGCCTGTGGATCGCACGGGTCAGTGAGTCGTAACGGTCACATCTGGCGCAAACGGCCTGGCACCGGCAACGTACGACACGAGCGCCGCAACGAGAACGGCCGCAAGATAGGCGATGCCCACCGTTCCTGACATCTCAACAAGAATAGGGATCGCTGCGCCGGCCACCCATCCGAATTGAAATCGTGTCTCAAACCACGCAAATGTCGCTGCTCGACTTCGTTCTGCCACATCGCGCTGGACGATTGATTCGAATGCCAATCGGCCGATGCTCCCAGAAAAGTTGACCACCACAGAAAGTACGACACCAACCAAGTAGCCGCCAACAAATACCGCTCCCCCAGCTGCAATCGCAGGAAGCGCAAGCGCCGCCGCGAGCATTTTCTCAACCTCGGTCTTTTGGCGGAGCCAAGGCCCCACCGTGTTGCCGACGAACGGTGCAAGAGCGCCAAGTCCGACGGCAGCTACGAGCCATAGCGGTGATGCGGCGCTTGACCGAAACCAGAGCGCGACTTGAAACAAGGTGAATCCTTGAGCAAATCGAAGCACGGTCATTGCGATCCATCCGACGTGCACATCAGAACTTTTCACGCCACGCTCTGCCAGCGGTTCACTCGCTGAGCGACTCGCATGCGCTCGAGGAAGTCGTGTGGCAAGGACCGCTGCTGCGACAAAAAATACCGCTCCATAAAACAGCGTGGCTCCCGTTCCTAGCAATTGCTGAATGCCAGCCGCCGGCACAACCGCAAATGCTCCGGTCAGTGTCGCAATACGGCCAAGTTTTGAGTTTGCTTCCACGAGGTCGCTTGCATTTCGAACGACTGACGGCACGATCGCTTGTTTTGTCACTGCATACGTCTTCTGCAGCACAAGAGCCGCAAAGACGAACGGGAACAGGGCTATCCCGTCTGCGGTGAAAATCATGCCGATCTGCACCCCGACACGAGAAATTGCAAGGCCGACCACCATCGCCCGTCGCCCACCGCGAAGTCGGTCGATCATCGGGCCTAACTTGGCGTTCACCATCAAAAATGGTGCGAACCCGACAAGCAAAAACGCAAGCAACCGTGAGCGCGCAGCATCAAGATCAACGTCAAAAAAGAATGAATCGGCGAGTGCAAGCACCACCGATGCTTCACCGGCGGTCATCACCGCATGGGTGATCGCTAGTGACTGAAACCGGCTGTGTTGCCGTTGTGCGGGCACAGCCATCATCGTAGACAGCGGCTACTCGTTACGTCGCAGGGCGTTCAAATTTGTACCCGAGGCCACGAACGGTGACGATATTTGACGGGTTCGCCGGGTCGCTTTCGATCTTTGCCCGCACCCTTTTGACGTGGACGTCAAGGGTTTTGGTGTCGCCGTAATAATCGGATCCCCAGACACGATCGATCAGAAGCTCGCGCGTCATGACGTGGCCAACGTTCATCATCAGTAGGCGCAATACGTCGAATTCTTTAAGCGGCATGGTGATACTTTCACCGCGAACCGTCACCGTGTGTTCGGCCTCGTTGAGTTCAATATCTCCAACAACAACCGAGGTCGCCGTTGGTCGACGAACCCCACCGGTGATATCTCCAGCATCGCGCCGAAGGGCCGCTCTGATTCGTGCGACCAGTTCTCGAATTCGGTAGGGCTTCGCAACGTAATCATCTGCTCCTACTTCGAGACCCACAACGGTGTCTATCTCACTCGACTTCGCAGTCACCATGATGATCGGAATCGTGCTTTTCTGCCGGAGCTGACGACACACTTCAACGCCAGTCACTCGCGGCAACATGACATCTAACAGAACCAGATCTGGGTTGACCTCATCGAACTTCTCAAGGGCTTCAAAACCATCTCGCGCAACGCTGACCGTGAACCCCTCTCGGGCAAGTCCCACCTCAAGAGCATCAACGAATGACTCTTCGTCTTCGACCACGAAAATATGTGCTTCACTCATGCTTCTGCCTTCACAGGAAAGAGCAACCGAAAGCAACTGCCTTCGCCCTCTGTCGAGGTCACCTGAACGGTTCCACCATGATTCGTCACGACATGACGAACGATCGCAAGTCCGAGACCTGTTCCACCGGTTCCTCGGCTTCTTGCCTTGTCGACCCGATAGAAGCGCTCAAAGATTCGGTCAAGGTCGCTACTAGGAATACCGACACCGCTATCGCACACCTCGATTGTTATGTCTTCGGCGCCGGCAACTGACCGAAGAGTGACGACGCCCTCATCAAGTGAATACTTCACTGCGTTATCAACGAGATTGCCAACTGCTGATGCGATTTGTTGGCGATCGCCAGTGACGTGTGCTGATGGGCTTGCTGCCACCACAATCTTGATTCCACGCTGTCGAGATGCCTCGTCATATCTCGCCCTCACCGCCAACAGCAGTTCTTCCACATTGATATCTTCGGTGTTCTCGCTGATGGATTGCTCGGTCTGAGAGAGCTCGAGGAGGTCGTCGATCGTCTTCGCTGCTCGCTCTGACTCAGTGAGCATCCGTCCCGTCAACCGCTCGATAATTGCAGGATCTGTTTCTCCCATCAACGCCTCGGCAAGCACCGCAACCGCCCCAACGGGTGTCTTCAGTTCGTGACTGATGTTGGCAACGAAGTCGGTTCTCATTGAATCAGCACGCGATTTTTCGGTCACGTCAATGAGAACTGCATATGCGCCACTCCCATTCAACTTCCCAGCGTGGAGTTCGCAGATCAATTGGGGCGGTCCACTGAAGGTCAGCGTCTCACTTACCTCCACACCATTGAGAGCTTTCTGAAGAGCACCGTCAACCGCGTCATCCAACAGCAACGCGGTTGACCCGGAGGCGAGCCCGACAAGCGCTCGATTCTTCATCGTTTCGCGCATGTGTACATCGACGACGGCAAGAGGAATTGGGAGTATGTCTACAACATCGACCTCCGATTTCGCCGCCTGAGGTGGCTCATCAACTTGAGCAGAATCCTGCTCTTTTGGTCTTGTCAACATGCCGTTGACAAAAAAACCAACTCCGCCTGCGAGTCCGGCAACCATCACGACAATGAGAGTGTTCATCAATCTCTAACGTCAGTCAGATCCGGTCGGTCCAAATGGGGATCCCACTTCCTCACTTAATTCACGATCAGAAACGTGAAGTTCAGGAAAGGTTCCCTCCTCAATAAATCTGACCCGACTGGCGAGGTTCACTGCGTGATCGCCCAAGCGTTCATAGAAACGGGCGACAAGCGTCAGTTGCACTGCCACTTGGAGATCGATTGTCTGAGCAGAATGGCTTTCGATGATCTGCTGAAGAAATTCGCGTTGCAAATTGTCGAGCAGTTCATCGATATCGCCAAGCGCTGCGGATTCCATTGCATCTCGATTGACATATGAGTTGACCGCCTTGCGGTACTCCTTTGCTGCTTGGTCGCCCAGCTTTTGAATGAGGCCCCTCAACTTTGGATCCATCTCGTAGCCATGGATTCGGCGAGAGGCCTTGCAGATATTGCAGGCAAGGTCGGCCGAGCGTTCCATATCAGCGATAATTTTCAGCGCAGAGGTCACCTCTCGCAGATCGCCAGCCACAGGTGACTGAAGTGCAAGCACTTTCAAAATGAGCTCTTCGGTTTCGAGTACTCGCTCGTCAATATCTTTGTCAGCTCGAATGACAACTTCTGCGGCTTTGAGATCGCCCGACAGCATGATGTTGGTTACTTGAGGAATCAATTCGACGATGTACGCCCCGATCGTCGAAACCTGCTTGCGAATTCGATCAAGATCATCCTGAAAACCTTGCCGTAGATCACTCATCAGCCAAACCTTCCTGTGACGTAATCGGATGTTGCTTTCTCTTGTGGGTTTGAGAACATCTTTTCGGTGAGATCCATCTCCACAATGTGACCCGGCTGTCCCGGGCCATCGATATTGAAGAATGCGGTGCGTTCGCTCACACGGGCGGCTTGTTGCATGTTGTGGGTCACAATCACAATGGTGAATTGGTCTTTGAGTTGCTCCATGAGCGCTTCGATGGCCATCGTCGAGATGGGGTCAAGTGCCGAGCACGGTTCATCCATCAACAACACTTCGGGCTCAACCGCAATCGCCCTCGCTATGCACAGCCGTTGTTGTTGCCCACCTGAAAGGCTTGAGCCCGGGTTGTCAAGACGGTCCTTCACTTCCCCCCAGAGGTTTGCGCCGGTGAGCGAGTGTTCAACGATCTCGTCTGCGTCAGGTTTGCTGAGACGATTGGCGTTAAGCCTCATCCCGGCAAGCACGTTTTCGTAAATCGACATGGTGGGGAACGGGTTTGGACGTTGGAAGACCATCCCAATTCGCCGGCGCACCGTCACTGGGTCAACATCTGGTCGATAAATATCCTCACCATTGAGTTGCACAACACCCTCGACATGGGCTTTTGGGATGACCTCGTGCATGCGATTCAGTGACCGCAAAAACGTCGACTTTCCACACCCCGATGGGCCAATCAGTGCGGTGATCGAACGGGGTGCGATCTCAATCGTCACATCACGAACGGCAAGAAACTTGTCGTAATAGATATTCAAGTTGTTGACGGCTATCGCCGGCTCCACGCTCGTCACCTCCGAGTGAGTTATGCCGGCAGTCTGTGCCGGCATGTCGATCTCGCTGTTTGCAGTCATTTGAGTCCCTTCGGCTTCAATACGTGCGACATAATTCGAGCGGCCGTGAAGAGAACGGCAACGATCATGACAAGCATCAGTGCTGCGCCCCATGCGCGGGCAATTCCTGTTTCAGGGGGCACTCCAGGCTGCACGTATTCGTAATACGAGAACACTGGAAGTGTCGTCATTCTTCCACTGAAGGGGTTGAGATTGATGTCTTGAGCCACGCCCGCAGTCACGAGCAACGGCGCCGTCTCACCAATGACACGTGCGACCGCAAGCGTGATACCGGTAAGAATTCCTGCTATCGCCGTGGGCAGAACGACTTTCAGGATCGTCCGCCATTTCGCTACCCCAAGAGCAAGCGAGGCTTCACGGAGCTCGTTCGGTACGAGTCGAAGCATCTCCTCAGATGAACGCACGACCACAGGCGTCATGAGCAGCGACAAGGCAACCCCGCCCGAGAGGCCAGAGCGCGTACCCGGACCGAGAAACAACTCAAACAGCGCATAGGCGAATAAGCCAGCAACGATTGAAGGGATACCAGTCATCACATCGACCATTCGAGTGACGGCGCTTGCAAGTTTTCCTTTGCCATATTCGACGAGGTAAATCGCTGTCAACAGCCCGAGGGGCACAGAGATGATCCCAGCGATCGCCGTAATAATCAGCGTGCCCACCATTGCGTGGAGGGCGCCCCCAACCGCTGCTCCCTCCATCTGGGCCAGCATGTCCTCGGGGGTAATCCGCATGCCGCCAGTAAAGAACTTGCGATCAAATCGTGATGCACCCTCAGCAATCACTTTCCAGAAGACAGAGATAAGCGGAATTGTCACCGTCGTAAATGCGATGGTCATCACCGTGCGCATTGCTCGATCAGTTGCTTGACGGCGGTCTTCGATGACTCGCGACGCAATGGTGACCAGCAAGAGATAAAGGTGGGCCCCAACAATGGCCATCCATCCCCATTTGAAACCACCAATCGAGTACACCGCAACGACACCGACTGCGACGGAGAACGCACAAATTGCGAACGGAATTGCACGGTGCATCTTTCCTGTCGTCAATGACGACACTTGACTCTGAGGCGGACTCATCGTTGCAGTCATCCTGCCGCTCCAGAGAACCCAGAATTTGCGACGCGACGCGCAAGCATGTTTACACCGAACGAGAGAAGAAAGAGCACAAGCCCGGTAGCGATGAGACGGTTGACGTCGAGCCCGTAGGCCTCAGGAAATTTCAACGCAATGTTTGACGCAATGGTGTTCGAATTCTGATTGGTGAGAATGCTCCAGAAATACCCGTCGCTAGGCGACAAGATAATGGCCACTGCCATCGTTTCGCCGAGGGCTCTGCCCAAGCCAAGCATGGCGCCACTAATAACCCCAGACCGGCCATAGGGAACGACAGCTTGACGGATCATCTCCCACTTCGTTGCACCAAGTGCCAACGACGCTTCCTCATGTAAACGAGGAGTCTGCAGAAAAACCTCACGGGAAATTGCCGTGATAATTGGGAGAATCATCATCGCCAGCACCATGCCAGCAGTTAGCATCGTCCGGCCACTTGTCGAGGCGGTACCGGAAAAGAACGGAATGAAGCTCAGATTGTCGTTCGCCCACGGGTACACGTTCTTCGACATCAACGGCGCAACGACGGTGATACCCCAAATCCCGAAGACGACGCTCGGTATCGCCGCAAGCAGATCGACCACGTACCCAAGTGTTTGCGCGAGTCGACGCGGCGCGTAGTGACTGATGAAAAGCGCAACTGCAAAAGCAAGAGGCGTGGCAATGAGTAACGCAAGCGTCGCGGAATACACCGTTCCAAAGACGAGAGGCCCAACATATTCGAGGAAATTGTCGCTACCCGACATTCCCTCGATATCACCGAACATTCCAGACCAGCCGACAATCGTAAGGAAGAACGCAACTCCTGACAGGACTAAAAGAATGGTCACAGCCGAGGCCCGAGAGAGGCTGGAGAACAACCGATCAGGAACCGAGGTCGGAGCTTTGTTTATTTTTTCCTGAGCTACAGGTTGGGACACGAGTTGCTACTCCAAAAAGGACGGACGGCCACATACTAAACGACCACCGGGGCGGGGACGTCGTCCCCACCCCGGTGAGCTTTAGTGAATTACTCCACCAATTGGGAGGTCAGCTTGCAACGCTGATGGCTGCGATTGACTTCGCAATTTCAGCCTGTACCTCTGGCGAAATTGGAGCGGAGCCAGCAGAGGCTGCTGAAGCTGCTTGACCAACATCTGATCCGACGAACGTCATGAATGCCTTCACCAAATCAACCGTGTCCTGATCCTCGTACTCGAGGCACACGATGTGGTACGAGACAAGTGCGATCGGGTAGGTGTCAGCAGAATCGGGCGTGCGGTTTACCTCAATCTTGAAGTCGTATTCATTACGTCCACCTGTGCGCTCTGATGAATCGACGATGCGACCCGCAGCTTCTGGTGAGAACTCGACGAACGAACCGGCAACTCCAACAGCTGCGGCAGGGAGGTCGCCAATCTGTGATGCGTCTGCGTAACCAATTGAGCCTTCACCAGCGGCAACGGCAGCGACAACACCTGCGGTCTGCGGACCACCTTCGCCACCACCTGGGCCGTCGGCATCCCACGCTTCAATTGCGCCATAGGTCCAGACATCTGGCGCGGCTTGACCCATGTAGTCGGTGAAGTTCTCGGTTGTTCCTGACTCATCTGCACGGTGCACGGGGTTGATTGCCAAATCTGGAAGATCGAGACCTGGGTTGTCAGCAGCGATCGCTGGGTCGGTCCAGTTTGTGATCGTGTTGGCAAAAATGCCCGCAATCACCTCGGCTGACAGGTTGAGCGTCTCACCTGCAATTGACGGCAGGTTGTATGGAATCGCAATTGGCGAAATGTAGTGAGGGAGGTTGATGGCGCCAAGGTCGCCTGCACACACTTCTTTGGATGCCTCCCACTCTTCGTCTTTGAGTGCGGCGTCAGACCCGGCGAAATCTGAGCCTCCGCCGAGGAACTGCTTGCGGCCGCCACCTGAACCGATGGGGTCGTACTCAACGGTTGCGTTTGGTGCGACTGATTGGAAGCCCACCTGCCATCCGAGCATGCCTGCCTTTTGCGATGATGCACCTGCACCGATCAGCGTTCCCGAGACGGATGCATAGTCAACGCCGCCATCGTCTTCGGCTGCTGGCTCTTCGGCTGCTGGCTCTTCGGCTGGCGCATCGGCAGTGTCGGTATCGCTACCGCATGCGGCGAGAGCGAACGACGCTGCTGCGAGAAGAGCAACAACACGCTGTGAGGATCGTTTCACGTATTTCTCCATTCAAATGTTCACGAGGACAACAACGAGCGGACTGCACGTTGCGGAGAGAACGTTAAGAACCCCAAATGAACACGACCCTGAAGAGGGGTGAACTTCAGATGAACAACTCCCGAATCAGTTTCGGGATAAACGGGCTATCGGGGACGTTGTCGATCTGCCGCCCAACGGTAGAGCTCTCGCTGGGCATCGCTTGATCCGCCTGCCCGTGTCCATGACCCATCTTTGCCCTGAACCCAGTGAGTGACATCATCAGAGAAATCAAACTCAAAGACTTGGTCGAGCCACTCGCGATGTTTGGGGTGCTGAATTGGGACCAACACCTCGACTCGACGCTCAAGATTGCGCGGCATGAGATCGGCGGAACCTATGAGATACAACGGGCCACCGTCATCACCGCCATGCGCAAACCGGTAGATACGACTGTGCTCGAGGTATCTCCCAAGGATGCTTCGCACGGAGATGTTTTCACTCAGACCGTCGACACCTGGACGTATGCAGGAGATGCCGCGAACGATCAGTCGAGTCGAAACACCTGCGCCACTCGCTCGATAGAGCGCGTCGATCATCACCGGATCGGCGAGCGCATTGCACTTCATCGAAATTGCGCCCTCCACACCAAACTCCATCTCGCGTTCGATGAGGTCGATGAGTTGCGGTCGCAGTCCCTCTGGAGCAACTAGCAGCGACTGGTAATCGCCATTTCGGCTGAACCCGGTGAGATGGTTGAAGAGTTGCACGACGTCGTCGCCGATGGCGTCATCGCTCGTGATGTATCCAATGTCTTCGTAGTTCCGTGCTGTCCGAGAGTTGTAGTTACCTGTCCCTATATGGCAATAACGACGCAAGCGTTCGCCATCGTCACGCACCACGAGCACTACCTTCGAGTGGGTCTTCAAGCCAACCATTCCGTACGCGACATGAACCCCAGCGCGTTCAAGACGTCGCGCCCACAGCACGTTGTTTTCCTCATCGAAGCGAGCTTTGATTTCGACGAGAACAGCAACTTGCACGCCCCGCTCAGCCGCCCGAATAAGACTTCGCAGGATCGGACTGTCACCGCCTGCTCTGTACAGCGTCATTTTGATGGTCTGCACCGAGGGGTCATCTGCAGCCTGAGAAATAAAGGCCTCGACACTGCTGGCAAAACTTTCATACGGGTGGTGAATCAGTAATGCTCGATCGTCTACCACGTCAAACAATGACCGATCGTTTTCCTCAGCAGCATTGATACGACCTGCGGTGACCGGCACCCACGGCTTGAATTTGAGGTCTGGCCGATCGAGGTCAATGAGTTGGCTGAGGCAGGTGAGGTCAAGGAACGTCGAGTGTGTGGTGACGTTTCGAGGGTCGATCTCGAGTTCTCTGATAAGAAGCCTGAGGATCTCTTTGCTCACCGATCGGTGAACTTCGAGACGCACCGGCCGATTAAAGCGACGACGACGAAGTTCGACCTCAACCGCCTGCAGCAAGTCGTCAGCTTCATCTTCTTCGAGAGCGAGGTCGGCTTTTCGGGTCACCCGGAAGGTTGCCCACTCCTCGACGACCATCCCCAGAAACAGTCGATGCAGATGCGCAGCGATGAGTTCTTCAGACGTAATGAATCGGCCGTCGCCCATGTTGATCAGTCTTGGGAAAACCGTAGGGATTTTGAGCCGCACGAATCGACGCTCGGCCGTCGCTGGGTCTGCCACCGTCGCCGCAACCGACAGGGCCAAGTTTGAGATGTAAGGGAATGGGTGCCCGGGGTCGACGACGAGCGGCGTGAGCACCGGATGCACACGTGACTCATAAAACTCGGTCATCTTCGCTTGCTCTGAGTCGTCAAGATCTTGCCAACGCACAATCGAGATTCCGTGTTGATCAAGACCCGGTAACAGGACTTCTCGCACAAGAGTTTCTTGGCGACCAACAAAATCTGTGACGCGCTCACCAATCGCCTCGAGTTGTTGGACGGCAGTCCGTCCGTCGGGGGTGGCATCATCAACCCCGGCTGCGATCTGATCTCTCAACGCTGCAACACGGACTTGGAAAAACTCGTCGAGATTCGATGACCCGATCGCTGCAAAGCGAATACGCTCGAGCAGCGGGAGCGAGTCGTCAGCAGCGAGTTCCATAACGCGCTGGTTGAACTCGAGCCAACTCAACTCGCGGTTGAGAAAACGGCTCTCGTCCACGATTGTCAGTGTTCGTACTCTTCCTCAGGGTGCCCGAGATCCCACTCAAGAGAGATGAGTTCGCGCTCTGCATCACGATTGATGCGTTCACGATTTCGCCGGAACTGAGGGTCATTTTCGGTAAGGAGGACAAGACGCGCCAATGCCCGGGCACGGAATGAATCAAGCAGTTTCGAATCGCCCCAATCGACGTACACCTCCCAGTGAGGTGCGACCGGACCCTGGTACACGATCCGGGCGTGAGCCTTCGGTGCAAGTTCTTCTACGACGTCACTCATACGTCGGAGCATATCTGTGGTCCTGAGAGATAGTCGTCAGACAGTGTGCAGCTATTTCGGGAACCACTTAGCGAATCTGTTCGTCTAACAGGGAAGAACATCAGCATTTCACTGAGACTCGCAGACCGACGCCTTCAACGTCACCTAAATGTAAGAAAAAGGTAGGAATTCACCGTTTTTCCCAAAAATACTCGATCTAAATATTACGAACATGTTACTGTTTGACATGTTCGCCATCTCATCTCACAAGGAGGACCGATGAAGAACAGCACACCAGACGACTTTGGCCGAATCACAATCCACGACCCAGAGTCAGTGACATCATGGATGTCTGACGGCAAATGCCGAATTCACCCCCCGACTGTCTTCTTTCCGAGTGATGGCGCTGGAGTTGAACGAGCCCAGGCCATCTGCAATCGATGCCCAGTGTCGGAGCGATGCTTACAATACGCACTCGAATTTCGCATCGAACATGGAGTCTGGGGCGGTGCCAGCGAGCGCGAGCGCCGAAGGATTTTACGTCGGAAGAAAATAGAACACTCGTCTGCAGATCACTGAAAACTGCCTCGAGAGCAAAACTTACTTTGCTGAGTCTTCTCCAGCTTCGGCTTCAGCTTCTTTGTTCGCCTCCGCGAAGCCCTTCTTGAGTTCTTGCTGTGCTCGACCAAGATTTCGAGCCATCTTCGGGAGTTGTGATCCACCAAAAATGAGCAGTACGACAAGAAGTACGATGAACCACTCGGCACCACTAGGCATAGCGAAACTCTACCCTCTGACGTAGTTGTTTGTTCTACGCGCCAACAATCCCGCGAGCTGCTTGCGCACGCTGACGGCGAATTCGCCGCCGTTCTCGCTCAGACAAGCCACCCCAAATGCCAAATTTTTCGCCATTTCTGAGGGCAAATTCGAGACAATCTTCGCGTACTACACATCCCCGACATACCTCTTTCGCCTCGCGAGTTGAAGCTCCTCGCTCTGGGAAAAAGAGATCAGGGTCGACACCGAGGCAGTTGGCATCGTCTTGCCAGTCCTCGGTGGGTCCGATCTGATCGTACATGCGCGCTCCGTCCTTAGGTTTGGGTGAAATCCCCTGCGCGACACAACCACCCAAATCGTGACACGCTTGAAATTACGTCGTTGTTATTCTCTCACAGCACCCTATCGGAGCGCAAGAGACGAATCCTCAGCGAAATACACCCCGTGGGCATGCGGGTTATCCGGCTCGGCGATGGGTGATGCGTTGGCGGCGCTCAATGAAATCTTCGAGCACATAGCCGCCAAGTTCATCATTTGTCGTATGAAAGGCACGACCACCATTCATCTGCGTGAGCTGACTAATAAACCGGTCGAGTGAGGCTGTCGCATCCAAGACAAAGGTGTTGATCCGAATTCCATCTCTCGTGCAGCGAAGCACTTCTCGCAATGTCACTTCCAATGTCTCTGGTGCCGGCGGATAGTCAAAATACACGTCACCTCGAGACGTGATATGTGCCGTCGGTTCGCCATCGGTCACCATGATGATCTGTTTCGTGCCATGCTCACGGGCAAGCATCTTTCGAGCCAGAGTGAAGCCGTGGTGCATATTCGTCCCGTAGACGTAGTCCCACGACACTTCCGGGAGTTGAGCAGCGGTAATTTCTCGCGCCGTCTCGGAGAACCCGACCAGGCCGATGAAATCATGTGGAAAACGAGAGGTGATAAGAGAGTGAAGCGCCATCGCCATCTTCTTTGCCGGTAAGAAGTTCCCTCGCATCGGCATCGACATCGATAAATCGACCATCAATACGGTCGCAGCACGAGTGAGATGTTCGGTGCGCTCGACTTCAAAATCATCCGGCGAGAGTCGAACCGGAGTGCCGCTCCCCTGTCGAGCGATTGCATTCCGAATCGTCTGATGCAGATCAAGTCGGAAGGGATCACCAAATTCATACGGTTTCGTGTCGTACGCCGACTCATGACCCTGGCCAATCGTTGCCATCTGATGCTGGCCACTTCGATCCTGTCGGAGCGACGAGAACAAATCTCGCAGCGCATTCGAGCCCAGCGTTTTCAACCCTCGCGGCGTGAGTTCAAGTCTCCCCTCAACCCGATCGACAAGTCCGGCCTCGATCAGTTCGTTCGTAAGACGCGATAACTGCTCAAGCGCCGATGCGGCGTCTTCGCCGAGAGTCTCTCGAATCTTCTCGGGATCAATCTCTGCAAGGTCGGCGGGCGAGGTTGCTGCATCAAGCATTCCCTCAAGTTCATCAAGTCGGCCCATCTCTGCCATTGCGTCAAGAGCCTGCGACATCGATAGTGGGCTCTCGCCACTCATCTCATACGACGACTCAGAGTTCAACTGACCAAACTGGGCCTGAAGAGAAGATGACAGTTGCTCCATCTGCCACTGCAAATCCATGTCATCCATGAACTGCTGGGACAACCGCGCCAACTGCTCGCGCTGCTCAGGGCTCATCGAGTTCAGCATCGCTTGCATCGCCGCCATTCGACGGGCAATCGACTCAAGGAGTTCGTCAAGTGTCTCAGGATCGTCAGGGAACATGTCGCCGTACTCGTCCATGAACTTCTCGAAACCAGGGTCTTCGCCCTGATCGCGCTTTGCGATCATTTCGTTCAACGCAGCCAACATCTCTTTCGTGCGCTGGACATCTTCAGGCGTGACTGACTCCATTCCCTCCGAAACTCGATCAACGACCTGTTGCATCATTTCCGAACGCAACCGCTCAGACAACTCATCGAATCGACGGGAGGCCTCGGCCGACTCGAAGTTGTAGCTCTGCAGACTTTGCATGCGGCCAGCCAAATCGTCAGGAAGTAGATCGAGCCGCATCTGCCGCTCATCAGCCGCCGCATTCGCATTCTCTGCTCGCCGCTCGTCACCACTACGAAGAGCATCATCTCGGGCGTTTTCGATTGCGTGGCGCTCTTCATCAAGGATGTCAGCCAATTCGCGCGCCGCTTCTGCCAATGAACCGTCAAGTTCCCCAGACTCGGCAATTTCTTCTCTTCGATCACGAATCCGATCTCGTAGCTCCGAGAGACCAGGCATCTGGCGACCATCAGGGGTCTGAAGCCCACGTTCCATTACTCGACGGAGCGCAGCTTCAACGTCTCCGTGATGGATCACTTCATCCGTAATCTGCTCCATCAACACATCAGCGTCGACGTCAAACCCCCGCTGAGAGCCGTCCCATCGGGAGTAGACAAATCTCCGGGCCATATCTGCACCGTAGTTCGATCCTGTGAGAAGCATCCGATCGTGTGGAGATCAGTTGAGACCAATAGTCTCAATGGTAATGCGCGTCCCACGAACCTTCGTTTTTCTTGATCTTTCAGGATTCACGAATTACACCGCTGCATATGGTGACGACGCGGCAGGAAAGATCCTCGGAACGTTCAGGACCGTCGTTCGAGAGGTCGCCTCTGAACGAGGCGTTCGCATTGCTAAATGGCTTGGTGATGGCTGCATGGTCGTGGCGGTCGATCAAGTGGGCGCAATCGAGTTCGTCATGGAACTCGAGCGACGAGCGACCAGAGTGTGCTCGCCCCTCACACTTCGCGCCGGTATTGCGACCGGCCACGCACTGCTCTTTGAAGGCGACGACTACATCGGCTCTGCCGTCAACATGGCCTCAAGGCTCTGCGATCACGCAACTGGCTATGACGTGCTCATGCCCGCATCGAACACCGAGAGTCTGCCCGAGGGGATTAGCGCCGAACCTTATGGCGATGTTGAATTACCAGGGTTCCCCGGCGCGATCGAAGTTGTCCGCCTCACCGGTACACCCCTTCGCGGCGACCGCAACGACACCGGAGAGCTCTGGACCCGCACACCCTTTGTCTGACAAGTTGTCTGACTGAGAACTTCGACACCAATCAGCGACTTCGATACGTCGCAGAGGCACCAGACGCGTCCTTATTCAGCCGACGGGTGAGGTGCAACCCCTCCAACACAAACTCGATCGCAGCCGCTGTCGCCGCAGGCGATGAATCTTCACCCACAAACCGCGCAACCGCAGGCCCGAGGGCTGGGACATCATTGACTAACTGTGCAAGTTCTTCGCTGGTGCGATCTTCGCCGGTGTGAGCAACAACACCCTCTTCAAACGCCTCCACAATCGCTGCGGTCAACGTGCCGTCGTGTCGATTCGTAAACACCTGGTGAACGGCGCCTTTGATGAGATTGTCGAAGATCTGCCCCTCTCGTCCATCATCCATTGACTCGATCTCGATCTTTCCGATCGACGAGGCCGCAAGAGCATCAAGGTCATCAACCCGAGCCACCACCGGATTTTCACCAGCTCGAAGCCCCCGACGAAGTGCATTTGCTGCAAGCGACTCATAGTTGGCGACACTCAACCGAACACTCACACCACTGCGTTGGTTGACATGGCTGCTCGCACGGGCCAAATGACTGAATTCAGCCACCACAAGACCGAGATAGTCGGGCACGTCAACCGTCACACCACCGACAGACGTCGTTGTCGCCTCTTGCTGCATGATCGAGAACTCAAGATCAACTTCAAGCGGATAGTGCGTGCGGATCTGACTGCCGAATCGATCCTTTAGTGGAGTAATGATTCGACCGCGGTTCGTGTAGTCATCTGGGTTCGCCGACGCCACCAACATGATGTCGAGTGGCAGTCGAACACGGTGACCCCTGATCTGGATATCACGTTCCTCAAGAACGTTTAGCAAACCCACTTGAATGCGCTCGGCAAGATCAGGAAGCTCATTCATTGCAAAAATCCCTCGGTTCGTACGGGGAACCATGCCGTAATGCAACGTGAGCTCATCAGACAGGTAACGACCTTCAGCCACCTTGATCGGGTCAACTTCACCAATGAGGTCCGCAATCGACGTGTCTGGGGTTGCCAACTTCTCGCCGTACCGATCGCTGCGATGCACCCATGCGATCGGCATCTCGTCACCATGCTCTGCCATCAGATCACGGGCATGCCGAGACACCGGCGCATACGGATCGTCGTTGATTTCTGAACCTGCGACAATCGGCATCCACTCATCGAGCAGCCCGACGAGAGACCGAATCATGCGCGTCTTCGCCTGCCCGCGCTCACCCAAGAAAATGACGTCGTGACCCGCGAGGAGAGCATTCTCCAACTGTGGCATCACCGTCTCTTCGTATCCGAGGACTCCCTCAAACAGAGGCATGCCCGCCGAGATGGATGCAACCGCATTCTCACGAACCTCTTCCTTGACCGGCCTTGACAACCAACCCGATTCCCGAAGTGCTCCCAGCGTTGCTGGAAGGTCGGTGGGAGGAGTGATCAGATGCGTGTCAGAACCCATACGGCGAAACTACTTCGCGCAGAGACTCAAGGTCTGACCCGGCTATCGACAGAATTTCACTCTCCGCAACTAGATACGCTCAACATGTGTCGTCCTGGTTACTCGATGGTGTGTGGAATGCCGCGGAGGTGCGAGACGAACACCGTTCGTATGCGATCGGGCCCCAACTCGATCACGCTGAATGGCGAGAAGTCAATGTCCCGGGACACTGGGCTGACATTGAACCCGGCCTTACCACCGACGGGCCACTCACCTACCGGACGACCGTCAACACCCCATCAGTCGATGACGGCCGCCGAAGATTCCTCACCTTTGATGGCATTGCATATCATGCTGACGTGTGGCTCGATGGGGCCTATCTGGGTGATACCGAGGGCTACTTTGCTCCGCATACGTTTGATGTCACCGATCTGTGGCGGCTGTCGCCTGACCACGTGATTGCGGTGGAAGTTCACTGCCCACCAACTGAGCCAGGCTCCCGTCGAACGATTACTGGAGTCCTTCAAGACCCTTCAGGGCCTCTCACGCCAAACCCTGGTGGGATCTGGCAATCGGTACATCTCCTCGACACCGGACCTGTACACATCGATGCAATTCGTGTTCTTTGCCAAGATGCAACCGTCGAACGAGCTCACCTCAAAATGTATGCCCGACTCGACAGCGACAGAAGTTGTGCAGCCGACGTGCAAACCCTCGTCGACGGAACCGTCGTTGCCGAACACCGCATCACGGTAGCCGCCGGCCATAACGATGTGTCATGGAGAATTGATCTCCCGCAACCGGCTCTTTGGTGGCCCCGAGATCTCGGAGACCAACACCTCGTCGATATCGATGTGGTCGTCTCAATCGATGGGCACCCAAGCGATACAACCCATCGCCGCACCGGACTTCGAGAAGTGGCATGGGACGACTGGACGTGCTCGATCAACGGTGAGCGAATGTTCCTCAAGGGCGCAAACCTCATGCCCGTTGATGCACTTCTCGGACGCGCAAGCGATGAGCACATGCGACAACTGATGGAGGACGCAGTTGAACTCGGCCTCGACATGCTGAGGGTGCACGGTCATATTGCTCCGACAACGATCTACGACACCGCAGATGAACTCGGCCTGCTGCTGATGCAGGACTTCCCACTGCAAGGCGTGCAACGTCGTCAGATTCGGCCGGCAGCGATCAGGCAAGCACAACAGATGGTCGACCTACTCGGACATCACCCGAGCGTGATCTCATGGTGGGCACATGATGAACCTGTCGCGAAGCCCGCCGATGGTTCTGTTGACCAACGCCAGACACTCGGCCTTGCAGGGCGTGCCCGTGAACTCGCAATCAGGGTGCAGCGTGCCGTTCGCGACCAGGCACCAACCTGGAATCGATCGGTGTTAGATCCTCTCGTGAGACGGGCAATCGAAGATGTCGACCCGACACGGCGATGTGTTCCCCATTCGGACGTGTTGCCTCACCTTCCCCTTCTTGACGGCACTGACGCTCATCTTTACATCGGTTGGACCGATGGGCCGATATCGCTACTGCCACGCGAGTCAGCTCGTTTTCCTCGGCTCTTTCGATTTGTCTCCGAGTTCGGAGCACCCGCCGCTCCCCGCTCACCACAGACGACGGCAACGCTTCAAGAGCACCATTGGCCGGATGCTGACTGGGAACGATTTGCAGAACTCACCGGCACCGAACGCTGGCAGTATGAGCAATCGACACCACCACACCTTTTTCTTGATGATGCAACATGGATTGACGCAACAGAGCAGCACCAAAGTGACGTCATCACAGCATGGGTAACCCATCTCAGGCGCATTGCGTACAGACCGACCGGCGGGTTTTGTGTTCGAGCGCTCAATGACCACACGGCCGACAGCGGGTGGGGTGTGATCGATCTGCACGGAAATCGCCGCCCAGCCTTTGAGGCCCTCAAAGCGGCGTGTCAGCCTGTGATCGTCACCATCGACCCCCTACCCGAAACAACTCTTCCCGGCAGCCGACTCTCACTTGCCGTTCACGTCTCGAGCGATTTGAGAGACGATATTGATGATGCAATCGTTGACGTCACCATCACCAACACCGACTCAACTCAGACCCAACGATTCACCGGCACCATTGACGCCAATGCGGCCCAATACATCGGGACTATCAACACCATCGCACCACAGGCCGGAGATATCACCATTTCTGCCGTGCTCAATGCCGGCAGATCTAGCTCAAGAGCAACGAGCCGAACAACCGTCGCCTAAGGCGCAACACGCACGTTGGCCAAGCGACGGTGAGCGCTCAGGTACGGGAGAGTTGCTTGCGGTTCTGAACTTTGGCTTTGCGGTAGTCAGCGTTCATCAACGCGATCACGTCGATGGAGATCTCTTTTGGACATGCCGCCTCACACTCGCCGTGGTTGGTGCATGACCCAAAATACGAATCCATCGTTTCGACCATGTCTTCTGCACGGCTGTACCGCTCTGCTTGACCCTGAGGAAGCAAGTTGAGGTGGGTGATCTTCGCTGCTGTGAAGAGGTTCGCTGCACCGTTCGGGCACGCAGCAACACAAGCACCGCACCCGATGCACTGAGCGGCATCCATTGCGGCATCCGAAACGGGCTTCGGTACCGGAATGAGGTTGGCATCAGGAGCGCCACCGGTTGCTGCAGTGATGTATCCACCAGATTCGACGATGCGGTCGAACGATGAACGATCAACCATGAGGTCGCGAATGATCGGAAAGGCACTTGCCCGCCACGGTTCAATGACGATGGTGTCACCCGACGAGAACTTACGCATATGCAACTGGCATGTTGCCGTTCCACGCTCTGGGCCATGTGCCTGACCGTTAATCATTAACGAGCATGTTCCACAAATGCCTTCACGACAGTCATGGTCGAACACGATCGCTTCTTTGCCATCTTCGATAAGACGCTCATTCAAGATGTCGATCATCTCAAGAAATGAAGCCTCATCACTGATCTCTTCAATCGTGTGCGTCTCGAACGAGCCGCTGGTGTTCGGCCCATCCTGACGCCACACCTTGAGGGTCAGATCCTTCAGAGTATTGGTCACTTGTAGCTCCGTGTCTGGAAGTGGACTTCCTCGTAAACGAGATCTTCAACGTGGCGGTTCGGCTCCATTGGATCGCCGGTGTTCTCCCATGCTGCGACGTGGGCGAAGTTGTCGTCATCGCGAAGGGCCTCGCCCTCCGCGGTTTGATACTCAGCCCGGAAGTGACCACCGCATGATTCTTTACGATCGAGTGCGTCACGACACATCAACATGCCCAGTTCGAAGAAGTCTTCGACTCGGCCCGCTTTTTCAAGCGTCTGGTTGAGACCGTCGGTACCACCGGTGACCCGGAGGTCTTTCTTGAACTCTTCGTACAGCGCCGGAATTTCACCGAGAGCCTTCTCGAGGCCAGCTTCGGTTCGTTCCATACCGCAGTAGTCCCAAATGATCTTGCCGAGTTCTCGGTGGAACCAGTCTGGTGAACGAGTGCCGCCGACCGATGCGAAGCGGTTGTAACGGTCACGAGCCTCGTTCTCCACCTTGGCGAATTCTGGATGGCTAGTGTCAGGCACCGACTTGTTAAGCCACTCGGAAAGGTAGTTCGAGATCGTGTACGGCAACACGAAGTAGCCGTCGGAGAGACCTTGCATCAACGCTGAAGCACCGAGACGGTTGGCTCCGTGGTCGGAGAAGTTTGCTTCACCGGCAGCGTAGAGACCTGGAATGGTCGTCATCAGTTCATAGTCGACCCAAAGCCCGCCCATGGTGTAATGCGACGCCGGGTAAATACGCATCGGAACGTCATATGGATTCTCGCCAGTAATGCGCTCGTACATATCGAACAAGTTGCCGTACCGCTCGGCGACGGTGTCTCTGCCGAGTCGTCCAACCGCTTCACCAAAGTCGAGGTACACACCGTTTTGCTTCGGACCAACACCTTGACCAGCGTCAACTGCCCGCTTCGCCGCACGGGACGAAATATCTCGAGGCGCAAGGTTGCCGAAGCTTGGGTAGAGACGCTCGAGGTAGTAGTCACGCTCGTCTTCAGGAATGAGGTGCGGTTCACGGTTATCGCCTGCAACCTTTGGCACCCAGACACGACCGTCGTTGCGGAGTGACTCCGACATGAGCGTGAGTTTTGACTGGAAGTCGTCGCTCTGCGGAATGCAGGTCGGGTGAATCTGCGTGTAGCACGGGTTTGCGAAGAACGCTCCGCGCTTGTGAGCCCGCCATGCTGCCGTGACATTGCACGCCATCGCGTTGGTTGACAGGAAGAATGCGTTTCCGTAACCGCCGGTTGCGAGTACGACCGCGTGAGCGGAGTGTGACGACAGTTCGCCAGTCATGAGATCGCGGACCACAATGCCTGCGGCGCGTCCCTCAATCACCACGACGTCAACAAGTTCACTACGGTTGAAAAGACGGACACCTCCCTGGCCGATTTGGCGAGCGAGCTGCTGATAGGCGCCGAGCAACAACTGCTGACCGGTCTGCCCACGGGCATAGAAGGTGCGGCTCACCTGAGCCCCACCGAACGAACGGTTGTCGAGCATGCCGCCATATTCACGAGCGAACGGAACACCCTGAGCAACCATCTGGTCAATGATGTTGACCGACACTTCAGCCAAGCGGTGCACGTTTGACTCACGGGAACGGAAGTCGCCTCCCTTGATGGTGTCGTAGAACAAGCGGTGAACCGAGTCACCATCACCGCGATAGTTCTTTGCGGCGTTAATACCGCCCTGAGCTGCAATCGAGTGGGCCCGGCGGGGCGAGTCGTGGAACGTAAAGGCGTCGACCTGGTAGCCAAGCTCAGCGAGAGTGGCGGCAGCCGAGGCACCAGCGAGACCGGTACCGACGACGATGACCTTGAACTTCCGCTTGTTAGCCGGGTTCACCAACTTTTCATTGGCTTTAAAGTTCTGCCATTTGTCAGCGAGTGGCCCTTCGGGCGTTTTCGAATCGAGAATTGAACTCATATCTGAATGTCTCCTCAACGTTTCCTATGAGAGCGGCTGGAAGCTGATGACTCCAGCGAGAGTCATAATAGGGAATGACACATTTCCGACGACCACTGCGGCCGCAATTCCGGTTGCAATCCCCTTACGCCAGCGATTGAACCGGGGGTTATTCCATCCCATTGACTGGAACAGGCTCCACACGCCGTGGAACAAATGAATTCCTAGTGCAATATTCGCAGCGATGTAGAGCGCAGCGACGGGAATGCGTGAAAGGCTTGCATCGAGGTTGCGGTAGATCGCGCCGTACTCGAACCCTGGGTTCAACCATCCCCATGTGAGGTCGGCGAGGTGCCACGCAATGAACACGAGCACGAGGACACCTGACCAGCGCATCGTGCGACTCGCAAAGTTTGCGATCTGGTAATCACGAGCACCTTGATACTTCACCGGACGTGCGTTTCGATTGAGCATGGTGAGCGACCATGCGGCATGAAGGTGGAGGACCACCGCTCCGATCAACAGGAGGCGCAATCCCCAAAGGGCATAGCCATGGGGCAAGATCGGCACAAGCAATTCACGAAGGAATTCGCCGTAGACGTCGATGTCGTACACCTGCTCACCGTTGTGTTCGATCACACCGAGATACGCCTTGAGGTTGCCAACCATGTGACCGATGATGAATGCGACACCGATGATGCCGGTGATCGCCATCACATACTTCTTGCCGACTGCAGTTGAGTAGTAGTCAACGAGAAATGGCTTACGGCGGGACCGTTTCTTCACGGCGGTCCCGGTTACCGGTCCGCGCTGGAAAGTCTGCGACATAACCCTCACGCTAGTTCCCCAGACCCTCTCTCAACACAATCGACAGGTACCTGTTTTCAAGAACTTACGATTCGCGGTTTACGCCGACACCCTTCACCGCGTTTGGCCCAAAGGTTGTTTGGCACGAGCGACACCAGAATGCCTGTTCAAGTTCTGTGCCGCACGGGGCGTGAACGAGTGTTGTCTCGCTCGATACATCTTGTGAATATTCCTCACTCCATCTCACGAGAGCAACAAGCGCTGGTGACAGCGCCAGACCAGCTTCGGTCAATCGATATTCATATCGGACCGGCTTGTCTTGATATTTCACTCGTTCGAAGATCCCGAATTTCACCAACCGCCGAAGTCGATCGGTCAGCACAGGACGAGCAATTCCAAGGTCATCACAAAAATCATCGAAACGACGGATGCCCCTCAAACCGGCTCGAACCAACAAAATCGACCAGCGATCGCCAACAACGCGAAGGGTCTCTTCAATCGCTGATCCGGGTTGTCCTTGCTGGTTCATTACTCCCTGAAGGTACACCGCACTTCAGACTCAAATCTACTGAGTTCGGATTTCGAACTCAGTCTCGCTACAGTTGCCCTATGAAACCTGTTGTCATCTCGGTAACCAGAGGCGGAGCGTCGACGAACGACCTCAGTGCTACTGCGGCCAACATCATGACTCTCGAATTCGATGCGCTGATGCAACGAGCGTCTGAAGTGCGAGATTCGATGTATGGCTCCCGCCTGACGTACTCGCCTAAAGTTTTCATCCCCCTCACCATGCTGTGCCGTGATTCGTGCGGCTACTGCACGTTCGCGCAACCTCCTGCCCGGCTTGAGCAGCCGTTCCTCTCTCCTGACGACGTCCTCGCAATTGCAAAACAAGGTGCCCGGAATGGCTGCCATGAAGCACTCTTCACCTTGGGCGAGGCACCCGAAGATCGCTATGACGTCGCACGTGAATGGTTGACCGAGCGTGGCTACGACTCAACAATTCACTACCTGCGTGACATGGCCCAACTAGTGCTCGATGAGACGGGGCTCCTCCCCCATGCCAACGCTGGAGCGATCTCCGCAGACGAACTCAACATGCTCCGCCGCGTCTCACCAAGCCAAGGAATGATGGTCGAAACATTGCGCGGCGACCTCGCCTGCCATCGTGGCGCTCCTGACAAGACTCCTGAACGCCGACTGGCAACTCTGGAAGCTGCCGGAGAACTTGCCATTCCGTTCACCACAGGCATCCTCGTCGGCATCGGCGAAACCCGAGCAGATCGACTCGCCGCTCTCGACGCCATCGTCGCATCTCATGAACGTCACAGGCATGTACAAGAAGTCATCGTTCAAAACTTCTTGCCGAAACCCGGAACAGGTATGCGCAACGAACCGGCATGTCCGACCGACGAATATCTCTGGACGATTGCCGCAGCTCGAGTTCTGTTGCCTGCAGAAATTCACCTTCAGGCACCACCGAACCTCTCCGACGACATCGGTCAACTCATCGATGCAGGAATCGATGACTGGGGTGGCGTCTCACCGGTGACCTCAGATCACGTGAACCCAGAGCGCCCATGGCCAGAACTCGACCGCCTGCGGTCGATCACCGAAGACCGCGGGTATTCCCTTGCGCCTCGACTCACCGCTCACCCTGAATACGTGCTCGATCCAGAGAAATGGATCGACGAAGGCTTGCGGTTCGCCATTCTCGACCGATCTGATGCAGAGGGCTTAGGCCGCGATGACCCGGGAGCGATATGGCCTGAAAAAACCACTGCCGCAGACGTCGTGCACGACGGCGCCGAGGTGGTGTTAATCGGACATCGCTCCACCACGTGGTACGCAGGCGCAACAAACCCACCGACCACGTTGATTCCAGGTCGCTCGTCAACCGCTGCCGACTCCCCGATACAGCGCGTGCTCGACGCAGTCGCAGCAGAGGAACAACTCACCGAAGATGACATTGTGACGCTGTTTTCAGCTCGCGGCCCAGAGGTTAACGCGATTGCTGAAGTTGCCGACCAACTCCGGCACGAGGCCGTCGGTGACACCGTCACGTGGGTGCATAACCGCAACATCAACTACACCAACGTCTGCACTTTCAAATGCCGATTCTGCGGGTTCTCAAAAGGGCCAATGTCACTCAACCTGCGAGGTACCCCTTACTTGCTCACCCTCGATGACATCGCCGAACGAGCCCGCGAAGCTGAAGAACTCGGAGCTACCGAGGTCACATTGCAAGGGGGAATTCACCCCGACTTCGACGGCGACTACTACATAGATGTCACCCATGCCGTCCGCAGCGCCGCCCCGTCGATTCACGTGCACGGGTTCACCGCTCTTGAAATCACCGAGGGAGCGAAACGCCTCGGAGAAGACCTTGTGACATATCTCGGCCGCCTGAAAGAAGCCGGCCTGTCTTCGCTGCCCGGCACCGCAGCAGAAATCCTCGATGACACCGTTCGAGCCGAGTTGTGCCCCGACAAGATCACAACCGCCGAATGGCTTGACTGCCACGCCGCAGCACACGAGGTCGGTCTCGGCTCAAACGTGACAATGATGTTCGGTTCAATCGAACATCCCCGGTCATGGGCAAAACACTTCATCGTGACGAGAGATCTCCAAGCGGTCACTGGCGGATTCACCGAGTTTGTTGGTCTGCCCTTCGTTCACATGGCATCACCGATTTACCTGCAACATAAGGCGCGACGTGGTCCCACATTTAGAGAGAACTTGCTGATTCACGCGGTTGCCCGCATTGTGTACCGAGGCCTCATCGACAACATCCAACTGTCGTGGGTGAAACTCGGCGAACACGCAAGCCGGCAACTCTTGAACGCGGGCTGTAATGACCTTGGTGGAACCCTGATGGATGAGAACATTTCTCGAGCCGCTGGCGCCTCGCATGGCCAAGGAATGACAGCGAACGACTTCTCGCATCTTGTCGAACCCCTTGGTCGTCGTCTTGCGCAGCGAACAACCTCCTACGGCAGGGCTGACCAGCCAAACGCCATATTCGAAGAATCTTTGTCGTAAGGGTCGAAACGGCCTAACATCTCTTCGTTACATTTTGGTCGTCCAATAGGTGGCGTCCATCAAGGCCCAACAGGAGGCACTTTTACCGTGGATATGATCCCCTACCTCGCCGCGGCATCGGCAATCGCCGCACTCGCATTAGCGGCGTTCTTCTATAAAGCCGTTGAGGCAGCACCTCCCGGTGATGACCGCATGGTCTTCTTAATGACCGAAATCCAAAAGGGCGCACGAGCCTTTCTTTATAAGGAGTACTCCTGGGTTGCAATTTTTGTTGTTGCGCTGGCGATTGTGCTCGCAATTGTCATCGCACCATTGGCTGCGGTCTCCTACATCCTCGGTGCATTGCTGTCGGCCGGAGCCGGATTCATCGGTATGACCGTTGCAACGATGGCGAACGCCCGCACTGCGGAGGCAGCAAAGTCGGGAGCAGGCAAAGCGCTTCCGGTGGCCTTCCGGGGTGGAGCAGTCATGGGATTCACCGTGGCAGGCCTTGCGTTGCTTGGCCTGATGTTCACCTACCTGTTGTTCGTCGTCTGGCTCGAGGTTGATAAAGCATTCGAAATCGTCACGGCGTTCGGCCTCGGCGGATCTTCGATCGCCCTCTTCAGCCGTGTCGGTGGTGGCATCTACACCAAGGCTGCTGACGTCGGAGCCGACCTTGTCGGCAAGGTTGAAGCAGGTATCCCTGAGGATGATCCTCGTAACCCGGCAACGATCGCTGACAACGTGGGTGACAACGTTGGAGACGTCGCAGGAATGGGCGCCGACCTCTTCGAGTCATACGCCGGTTCAATCATTGCCCCAATTTCGTTGATTGCATTTGCCGGTGCAGGTGGGCTGACGGCAACGGGCATCAAAACCGACCAGACCGACTTCGTGTCGTACCTCATGTTCCCGATTGCCATTGCGTTCCTCGGAATGGTCGCCTCGATTATTGGCTCATTCTTCGTGAAGTCGGGAGACTCAACCGACAGCCACGCATTGTCGCGAGCCCTTCACCGCGGGACCAACATCGCAATGGGTCTCACCATCATCGCAACCGTTATTGCTGCGTACATGATCTTCGACGTCGATAAGCCGTGGGGCATCGCAGTTTCGGTGATCGGCGGACTCATCGTCGGTTGGGCACTTGGCAAGACCGCCGAGTACTACACCTCTGACGCATTTTCGCCTGTCAAGAAGATTGCAAACCAGTCAGAAACGGGCCCCGCAACGACTGTGCTCTCAGGTGTTTCCACCGGCATGGTTTCAGTTGCCGCATCGGTCATTCTCATCCTTGTTGGCGTGCTCGTCGCATGGTGGGGTGGCGATACGTCATTCGGTGAAGCTCAAATTCCGGGCGGAATCTACGGAATCGCCGTGGCTGCAATCGGCATGCTCGCAACGACAGGCGTCGTGGTCTCGGTCGATGCTTACGGCCCAATTTCAGACAACGCCGGTGGCATCGCCGAAATGGCTCACCTCGACCCATCAGTTCGTAAAGTGACCGACGCTCTCGACAGTCTGGGTAACACCACCGCTGCAATCGCAAAGGGCTTCGCCGTTGGTTCGGCAGCTCTTACCGCACTCGCACTCTTCAAGAGCTTCGAGTACGCAATTGCCGCCGCAGGTGGATCGCTCGACCTCAACATTGGCGAAGTTGATGCATTCATCGGACTCTTCCTCGGTGCAGGCCTCCCATTCCTGTTCGCTGCCCTCACCATCGATGCCGTCGGTCGAGCAGCCAACAAGATGATCGAGGAAGTGCGTCGACAGTTCCGCGACATTCCTGGTCTCCGGGAAGGCAAGGAAGGGGTTATTCCTGATTCCGCTCGATGCGTCGCCATCTCGACCGAGGCTTCACTGAAAGAAATGATCGTTCCTGGAGCACTTGCGGTCGTCGTCCCTCTCGTCACTGGATTCATCTCCGTCAACGCTCTCGGCGCCATGCTCGCTGGTGTTCTCGTGAGCGGATTCGCCATTGCGATCTATATGGCGAATGCAGGCGGCGCATGGGACAACGCGAAGAAGTACATCGAAGCTGGCAACCACGGCGGTAAGGGCTCAGAGGCCCACAAGGCTGCCGTCGTCGGAGACACCGTTGGTGACCCGTTCAAGGACACATCTGGCCCGGCGATGAACATTCTCATCAAAGTGATGACCATTGTCGCTTTGGTGTTCGCCAGCGCATTCGTCTGATCCTGTAGAGACGTTAAGCACTGTCAGTGGCGGTGGGGCTCAGCCCCACCGCCACTTTCGTTTTCAGTAACCGAACCAAGAACGCCCGGGTTCTACGCCTCAGCGGCAACAAAATCGATGAGTTGCTCAACTGCCCCAACAAGTGACGACTCAAGGTCGGCGAACGACGACACTGAATTACGCAACTTCGGCCAAAATCCATCGAGTTCGACTCCGATTGCGTCGCATAATCCGTGCTTCCAGGGAATGCCTTTTGGAACATTGGGCCACGCATCGAGGCCAATCGTTCGTGGACGTATCCCTGCCCAGACGTCGACGAACGGGTGGCCAGTAATCAACACGTGTTCTTCCACCACCGAGTCTGCAATGCGTTGCTCCTTCGACCCATCAACAAGATGATCGAGCAACACACCGAGACGACGGTCTGCGGTTGGTAAGAATTCGCGGACCCTCAGCGCAAGGTCGTCTGCACCATGCATCGGTTCAACAACAATGCCAAGTTCTCGCAACTCCTCTCCCCAGACATGTTCGAGAAGCTCTGCGTCGTGGGTTCCTTCCACCCAGATTCTGTGCGGTTGTGCAACCCGCGCTCTCGAGGCTCCATTCGACCTGTCGTCGATGAAGCCTCCAGCTGCTGAAACGTTCTGAGTAAGTACAGGAATCGCCTCAGGTCGTTTCAGGGTCACCGGCTTACCATCGAACAGGAACCCGCCAGGTTTCCACGTGAAGTGGCGTAATTGTTGTTGGCGATCACGCAACGTGACCCCCTCGAACGACCACCGAACAACATCGCCTACGAATCCACTTGACCGGTCTTCGACGACCATGCCAGCCTCGGTCGTCACTGTCGGATACGTCGGTCGGCGACGATCCTCATCAAATTCGTCGAGTATGTCTCGGGCGCCTCCGGCTGGCATCCCTCCAGCGTGGCAGAGGGAACCAATGTGTTGGTGGCATCGTCTAATGACGCATGAAGAGTCAACAGCGTTCTCGGAAATTAGGTCGTGTGACAATTGGCGTTCGCCGGCGTATCCGCCCTCGCCGCATGTGGATCGAACGGAGACGACTCGCCGGACGCCGGCTGAATGACCTGAGACCACCCTTGTTCATCAAGACTGAAGGTCCACAGCGATGCCTCAGGTGTCTGGAAGATGACATCAGCCTCGTGGTCTGATGTGCGCGACATCACCATCTTCGGGATGTCTGACCCGTGGGTCCACCAACGATGGCATCTCCATGCCGAAATCTCATCGAGACCAAACGGTGAACGCCCCTCCACCTCAACGACCCCATGCACAACCCCAGACTGCTCGTACCCATGTTCTTCGGCGCGAGACACTGAAGGGCTTACTGCGTACCACTCGAGATCTGATGCAATCGCCGTCGGCATGCCATACCCCAATCCCTTGAGATCGGTGGGATCATCGATCGCAGTCGCTCGAGACTCATTCGACACCGTCCACTGTTCGTGCGGAGATTCGCAGACATGTTCAGCCCATAACAGCTCACCTTTCATAAGGCCGTCTGTCGTCCGCATCGGAATTTCCCAGTCAGCGATATGCAACAACTTCTCACCCGGAGCGATCCACGCCCACCAATATCCGAGGATGCGTTGCACCGGGTCAGAGCGATGTCCGCAGATACCTCCGGCGCCACCGGGCACCCACCAACCAAACCACCACTCATCGGTACAACCCTCATGCGGGCTCTCTTCGACCGGTTCGATGTCCACATGCGGCAGAATAGGGCTCCTGTGAGCACCGATGACAATTACAACGAAGAGATGATCGACTATCTCTCACTCGCCTGGATACGCGAACTCAGTCGCGAGGTTCGTGAGAGTGCAGAGCTTGCTGATCTCGCAACTCGCCACTCAATCGGCGTCACTCAGATGGTGGAAGATGCCCCAGAAGGCGACGTGACCTATCACCTTCAGGTTGCTGACGGTACTGCCGCCTTCGGCGCAGGCCCCGCCGACCCTGAAGATGTCAAAATGCAGCAAAGTTACGAGACCGCAGTTGCGGTAGCGACCGGCGACCTCAATGCTCAGGAAGCGTTTGTGACGGGGAAGATTCTGCTCTTCGGTGATCGCGAGGCGCTGATGGGTGCCCAAGAGGTGTTCGCTGCACTCGATGCAGTGTTCAACACGGTGCGGGTACGCACTCGCTACCCCGCGTAAGTCCTCGCCTAGTCTTTCCACATGCCAATTCACTTGCGAGCAGAGCCCGGTGACTATGCCGACCACGTGTTGTGCCCCGGAGATCCCAATCGGGCCACGCATATCGCGGAGACGTTCTTTGACCCAGGTTGTCGTCTCGTCAATTCAGAGCGCGGCATGCTCGGATACACCGGCACGTTTGAAGGCCGTCCGATCAGTGTGCAAACGACCGGTATGGGCTGCCCATCGGCTGGCATCGTGTTTGAAGAACTTGCGCAACTCGGCGCCCGTCGCTTCGTGCGGGTTGGCACCTGCGGTGGTCTTCTCGATGGAATGAAGATGGGCGACACCGTCGTTGCAATGAGCGCCACCGCAGATGACACCACCCCGATTCGCTATTCAGGTGTTAACGGGTTCTCCCCGACGGCAACGTTTGGTCTCGTTCGGGCGGCTGTGGAACTCGCTTCGGCTGAAGGCAGCACTGTGCATGTTGGGCCCATCGTGACAAGTGGCCTGTTCTACGACCCTGACCCCACCGCATTCGCAAAGTGGAAGTCAACCGGGCATGTCGGAGTCGAAATGGAAGCGGCGATGATGTACACCGTCGCCGCCACTCATCGCATCGAGGCGCTCGCAATGATGACCGTGTCTGACGTACTCGGCGATGACGGATCAACAGTCCGCATCTCAGACGAAGAACTCAAGCGCGGCGTCGACACCATGATGCACCTTGCGTGCCGCATTGCAGTGTCGTAGAGATGATGTGAGCTCGGCTTGCCGAGCATCCTGCTAGATCAAGCCGAGTTCGCGAACGGCGTCACGTTCCTCAACGAGCTCACCAGCAGATGCGTCGATCTTTCCACGGCTGTAGTCGTCGATATCGAGACCCTGAACGATCTTGTACTCGCCGTTCTCACACGTGCATGGGAATGAAGAGATTATTCCCTCTGGGACGCCATATGAGCCATCTGATGGAATTGACATCGATACCCAGTCACCCGGGGCGGTTCCAAGAGACCACGAGCGAATGTGGTCGACAGCAGCGTTTGCGGCTGACGCAGCGGATGATGCTCCGCGGGCATCGATGATTGCGGCTCCGCGCTTCGCAACCGTCGGAATGAATACCGAATCAACCCACTCGTGATCATTGACAGCCTCGTAGGCGTTCTTGCCATCGACCTCGCAATGGAAAAGGTCGGGATACTGAGTGGTCGAGTGATTACCCCAGATCGTCATGTTGCGAACGTCGTTCACTGAGGCATCAAGTTTTTGAGCGATCTGCGTTACGGCTCGGTTGTGGTCGAGTCGGGTCATTGCCGTGAAACGACCGGGATCAAGGTCAGGTGCATTCTGCTGAGCGATCAACGCATTGGTATTTGCTGGGTTGCCGACGACAACGATCTTGACGTCGCGCTTCGCAGAACGTGACAGCGCCTCACCTTGGGGCTTAAAAATTCCACCGTTTGCCGATAGGAGATCAGAGCGCTCCATGCCCGCCTTGCGTGGCATGGCGCCAACGAGTAGCGCAACATCAGCATCGCCGAACGCAACATCGGCATCATCGGTGCACGTAATTGAACTCAACAATGGGAAGGCCGAATCGTCGAGCTCCATCTTGACCCCCTCAAGGGCTCCGAGGGCCGGAGTGATCTCCAGCAATTGCAGCGCAACGGGGGTGTCAGGACCCAACATCGAACCTGAAGCGATGCGGAAAAGAAGCGAGTAACCGATCTGGCCGGCGGCACCGGTGACCGCCACACGTACTGGAGTTGTCATGCCTTCAGCGTACGCCTGTGAACGTTGTTTCAACTAAACGGACGGTGGCCGCAAGGCTCTTCCAAAGCCACCGGATCTACGTTCCAGTGATATTTCGAATCACGTCTGCATAAAACACTTGGCCGTTACCCAACAGATGGATCCCATCATCACTGAAACAGGCACGAGCGCAATTTTGTGATTCCGCGAGCCAGTCGACGACCACAATGTTGTCGCCCTCTACATCGATCGAAGCAAGAAGTTCATTATTCGACGATCGCCACGCGAGTTCGCCTCGTACGTTCAGCATGACAACTAGCGGCACCTCGCTGACAATCTCCAAGAGGGTATCGAGATCATCGCTAGCGATCAGCCCGTTGGTGCCGAGGTGAACGACGAGAACATCGCCGAATGTTCCTGCGTCTTTCAATTGCTGCAGAAACTCAAGCGTCCCCTTCAGCTGTCGACTCTTCTCTGCATTGACGGTGTACCCGCGCTCGCGAAGCACTCCAGCTGCGCCAAGCATCACCGAGTCACCGATCGCCAAGAATTGAACTGGATCGCGCTGTGGAGCGACGACAGCGGCAGGTGTGGTTGTGGTGACGACAGGTTCGTCTGCACCCACGGGAGCAGGTTCAGTATCGGGCTGAGTGTTTGTCGGCGTGACCTCACCAAGAAGTTCTTCGACCGATGTCACCTCTTCTTCGCCTGCGGCAATCGATGCCTCGATCTGGTTGAGTTCAAGATCTGCGGTGGCGACTCTGAACCCTGAGAACCCAACGACTACTGCTCCAACAAGCCCCAACACAGCAATAATCCGTCGCGTCTGCATTGGCCACGCTTGGGCACGGGCGGCTGTCTCAACCTTGAAACTGCCACGCCGGATCGGCATCTCGAGATAGCGATACGACACTTCTGCGATCACACCTGTGAGCACCATCGCCACGACAAATTCGACCACCGACAGCGGTACACCGGCCACCCGCCGAATGATCTGATAGATCGGCCAGTGGTAAAGGTAAAGACCGTATGACCGGGTACCAAGCCATAACAATGGCGGAATCGCCAGCACACGTCCCACGTATGAACGTCGATGCACGAGGGCCCCGAGGACGGCCAACGTGGCGAAAGCAGTCCACAAGAAACCGCCTCGCATCAATGCGCCGTCAGCAACAATTCCCGCTCCGGTTGGGTCGGCCTTGAGGTAGCTGACCTTGACGATCAAGATCGCCAACGCCACAAGACCGATGATGGCGAATGCGTCAAGACGTGCCGGACGCCGACCCAGTTTTCCTCGCATCACGGCATTCGGTCGCCACACCATTGCAAAGGCAGCTCCGAGCAACAAACCGCTCGCCCTTGTCGGGGTCGAGAGATACAACACATCGGCGATCGAGAAGCATCGCCCCCCTATCTGCCAGTAGGCGTCCGGTGTTGCCGAGCATTCACCGATTGGTCCACTGTGATGAAGGAGCGCGACGAGCAGCGTGACAGCTAACGCGCTACCCACAAAAATGAGCACTACCCGTCCAACACGCACCACCTGTTTGCGTGTCACCGCGATCATGACGAGCGGCCACAGCAAATAGAACTGCTCTTCAACCGCAAGGCTCCACAGGTGGCGCAGAGGAGCAAAATCACCACTTGCTGCGTAGCCAGCACCAACCCACAGCTGGAACCAGTTCGACCCATAGAAAAAGCCAGCGATGATGTCGCCACGTACTTTCCCAAGAGTTTCGGGTCGGAGCAGAGTTGCAACGACCGCCACCGACAACAGCACGGCGAAAAGCGCAGGCAGCAGTCGTCGGGCTCGTCGCGCCCAGAACGATCGGAGATCGATCGCTCCATCACGATCATGCTCCGCAAGCAACAGCAACGTGATGAGATAGCCACTCAACACAAAGAAGACTTCCACGCCAAGGAATCCGCCCGGGAGCCACTCGCTGTTGGCGTGATACACCATCACCGCAACAACTGCGAGCGCACGCAAGCCGTCAAGCGCTGGCAAATACGGCACTTTCGACAAGGAGTTCGCCTGCGCAGTTGCAGACGTGCGGTCGGAGGTCATCGACATTGTCTCCAGTATCGCCGCTGAAAACGAAACTTCGGCGTCTAGTGTCGGAAGTGGCGGCGCCCGGTGAACACCATTGCAATACCCGCCTCATTCGCAGCGGCGATCACTTCGTCGTCACGCACGCTTCCACCCGGTTGTACTACCGCACGAATCCCGGCCGCAACCGCCGCGTCAAGGCCGTCTCGAAACGGAAAGAATGCATCGCTCGCGCACACCCCTCCGTCGGCCCGGCCGGCAGAGCGTTCAGCAGCGATACGAGACGAATCAAGCCGATTCTGCTGTCCAGCACCAATACCAAAAGCCTGCCGATCTTTCGCATACACGATGGCGTTCGACGAAACGGCCGCACAGACTTGCCACGCAAACTTGATGTCATCCCACTGTTCGTCGGTCGGTTTCGCATCGGTGACGACAGACCAATGCTCAATGTCAAGCGGCACATCGTCAGCAGTTTGTACGAGCATGCCACCGTCAATCGGCCGCAGATCGAAACCTCGACCGTCTGGCCTCTCTGCGCTGAGCACTCGCAAGTTCGCCTTTGCGGTCAATACGTCGAGAGCGCCCTCTTCATAGCCAGGCGCAATCACGACCTCAGTGAAGACGGGAGCGAGCGATTCAGCCATGGCCTGAGTGACCGGTCGGTTGACGGCCACGATTCCGCCAAACGCACTCACCGGATCACAATTGTGCGCAAGGCGGTAGGCCTCATCGACCGTGTGAGCGCTTGCCACTCCGCAGGGGTTGGCATGCTTAATCACCACCGCCGTTGGGTCCTCGAACTGATGCACGAGGCGCCACGCCGCTTCAGTGTCATAGACGTTGAGATAGCTCATTGCCTTTCCACCGTGCTGGACTGAAGTTTCCCACCAACCGCTCTCGGCCGATGCCGACGTGAGATCTCGATATCGGGCACCGATCTGATGCGGATTCTCTCCGTATCTCAACGTCTCGACTCGCTCAAGAGCGAGATGAAGGGTTGGTGGCAACTCGTCGCCACGTTCATCGTTGACCTCATCAAACCAACGAACAATCGCTGCGTCATACGCCGCTGTGTGCGCAAACGCATCGCGTGCGAGGCGTGTTCGTGTCGACTGCTGTAACGCTCCGTGTTCACGAATCTCGTCGACAACCGACTGATAGTCGTCGGGTTTTACCACCACGCCAACATCAGCGAAATTTTTTGCTGCGGCTCTCACCATCGCCGGGCCACCAATATCGATGAGTTCAACTCCCGGCGCCGTTGAGAACGGATACAGATTGACGATCACCACATCGATGGGATCGATGCCGTATTCCGCAAGATCGGCCTGGTGAGTCGCATCTGAACGGTCAGCAAGGATGCCACCGTGAACCTTTGGGTGCAGTGTGACAACCCGATGCCCAAGGATTGCCGGAACACCTGTGATCTCCGAAACGTCGGTGACGGGAACCCCTGCGTCAGCGATGACAGCAGCAGTTCCACCCGACGACAGCAACGACCACCCAAGCTCGTGAAGTTCACGAGCAAGATCAACTACACCGGTCTTGTCATAGACAGAGACAAGAGCAGTGGGCATGCGAACTCAGCTCAATTTGGCAACGATTTCTGCCATCAACTCGCCAGCCTCAGTCGGGTTGAGCCCGATCTTCACGCCGGCCTCAGCCAATGCATCCATCTTGCCTTGGGCAGTTCCCTTGCCGCCGGACACGATTGCACCTGCGTGGCCCATCTTCTTGCCAGCAGGCGCCGTGACGCCAGCGATGTACGCGCTCATCGGCTTTGTCACGTTTGCTTTGATGAAGTCAGCCGCTTCCTCTTCAGCCGATCCACCGATCTCACCGATCATGATGATTGCGTGCGTATCTGGGTCGGCTTGAAACTCGCTTAGGCAATCGATGAAGTTTGTTCCTGGCACAGGGTCGCCACCGATACCGACACAGGTCGACACGCCAATGCCCTTCTGCTTCAGTTCATACAGTGCCTGATAGGTCAGGGTTCCCGAGCGACTCACGATGCCAACATTTGGGCCCTCTGCGGAGGGCGGCAACGCAATTTCGCCTGCGGTGATGCCAATATTGCACTTTCCGGGGCTGATAATGCCAGGACAGTTAGGGCCGAGCAGTCGAGTATTTGGGTAGTCGGCTAGCAAAGTGTTGAACACCCGGGCCTCATCTTGGGCAGGAATGCCTTCAGTGATGCACACGACGAACGACACGCCAGCCGCCGCTGCTTCAAGAATTGCTGCCGGCGCTGCTTTGGGTGGGACTGCGACAAACGAGGCGTCGGCACCGGTAGCGGCAACTGCATCAGCAACGCTGTCAAAGATCGGGATGCCTTCGACGTCTTGGCCACCTTTGCCGGGCGTCACACCCGCAACGACATTGGTGCCATAGTCACGGTTGCGAAGACCGTGATATTTACCCTGTCCGCCGGTGAGGCCTTGAACGATGACTTTGGTGTTTTCGTTAACAAAAATCGACATGGTGTGACCTCTCAGTTCTTTGCCAACGCAACAGCGGCGCGGGCGGCGTCAAGCATGGTTGGTTCTGAACGAAGTTTTGATTCTGGAATTCCTGCGTCGGCAAGAATCTGACGGCCCTCCTCAGCATTGGTGCCGTCGAGACGAATCACAATGGGGGCACGAAGATCGACTCGGCCGAGTGCCTCAACGATGCCTTTCGCAACCTCTTCACCTCGAGTGATTCCACCGAAGATGTTGATGAAGATCGATGAAACGTTTTGGTCAAAGTTGATGACCTCAAGCGCTGCCGCCATGACATCTGCATTGGCCCCACCACCGATATCCAAAAAGTTGGCGGCCGATCCACCGACCTGATTCACCACATCGAGCGTCGACATTGCCAGTCCGGCACCGTTTGCGATGATGCCGACGGTCCCGTCGAGACCGATGTATTGCAGGTCATGGGTTTTCGCTAGACGTTCGCGCTCATCAAGCTCTTCGGTCTCTGCATACTCGGCCCATTCAGGGTGACGGAACGATGCGTTCGCGTCGAGTGTCACCTTGGCGTCGAGCGCATGAACCTCACCGGTGGGCTTGAGAATGAGTGGATTGATCTCTGCGAGATCACAATCACCTTCTGAGAAGCAGCGATACAACTTGACGAGGATGTCAGCGGTTCCGTCGAGTGCTTTCTCGGGGATCCTCGCGTCAACCGCTGCTTGACGAGCGGTGGCCGCATCGAGACCGACAACAGGGTCGATATGAAGCTTCACGATGGCGTCAGGGTCGCTCTCAGCGACAGCCTCGATTTCGACACCGCCTTGAGCCGACAACATAAACAAATGCTTCTTCGCCGCTCGGTCGAGGGTGAAGCTTGCGTAGTACTCGTCTTCGATATCAGAGGCATGCTCGACCCAAAGGCGCTTCACAACGTGACCCTTGATGTCCAAGCCAAGGATGTTTCCGGCGTGGGTGCGAACCTCGTCAGCGTTGTCGGCGAGTTTGATACCTCCGGCCTTGCCACGACCACCAACCTGCACCTGGGCTTTGACGACGACGGGATACCCCGCGGCTTCTGCAGCCGCTAACGCCTCTTCGACGGTGTCCGCTTTGTCACCCGGGCTTACCGGAATGTCAAAGCGAGCAAAGTACTGCTTGCCTTGGTATTCGAACAGATCCACTTGTTCAGTCCTCTCGTTGATCGAGTGTTGACTCCAACCAGGAACTGATCGCTTTCAACGATGCTCCCGGTTGGAAGATTTCGGCTACGCCCTGATTGCGAAGCTCACGAGCGTCAGCGTCGGGAATCACCCCGCCACCAAAGACAAGAGCGTCGCCAAGATCACGGTTCTCCAGTTCTTCCATCACCCGTGGAAACAGAGTGAGGTGAGCCCCTGATAGCAACGACAGCCCAATGGCGTCGGCATCCTCTTGAAGCACCGTTTCGGCAATCTGCTCAGGAGTTTGATGCAGCCCGGTGTAGATGACTTCGAACCCGTGGTCGCGCAGGGCGCGAGTGATTGTCTTCGCTCCACGATCATGACCATCAAGGCCAGGTTTCGCCACGACAACTCGGTAAGGACGCTTCACAAGATTCGAACCCTACTTTCCTAACGACCCGACTCACTAACTCACGGACAAGGCAGACTAGAGAGGTGCAACTTCCGCAGTTCAGATCTCCGCTTGCTCGGGCAGTGATACCCATTGTGGGAGGCCTCATCGTGCTCACCCTGATCGGTCTATTTACCTGGGCAATGGCTGCGTACATCTCTTCAGGGGAGGTATCGACATCGAACCGTCTCGCTCCTGACACATGGCCCGTCGGCAACGTCGAATATCTCTCAGAGCTTGTCGCAAACGACGGCCCTTTACTGTTCGCCGAACTCGGAACCGCGGTGTCTGATCGTTCAATCGTCATTGATCACCAAGGAACTGATCCGCTCAACGGGTGGCGGGTTCGCTGGGCCTACCCAGCCGATCGAGACTCAGACTGCATCGTCACCCAACAGATCGGCACCGACATGTTCACCGATTGCGACGGAAGAACAGTCACCGTTGACGACCTCGCCATCCCTCCTGAGGGGGTGCGACCCGTTGTCGTTGACCGAGCGTTGCTTGAAATTGATCTCCGAGGTGTCGGCAACAACTAGTGCTGTGACATCGCGCCAATCAGGCGATCAGCGAAGACCTCCGAGTGGTGTTCAAGATGATTCCGCTTGATTTGTAGGCCGCCAACAACTTCTGCACCGGTCTGTCCAACAGCGGTGGAAAGTCGGTCAAGGCTCTTCCCCGCTTCAAGGGCATACGTGAGAAAGCAGGCAGCTTTCTTGCCTCGCATCACTGGCATGTTGGCAATATCGCCCGCAGCCCACGGCGACTGACCGACGAAGAACAAGCCGTGAGTCCATGTTCCGATGAGAACAATGTCTGCCGCTTGCACACTCGCAAGATCGGGACGCCGAACACGAGAAAGACCGGTGATCTCCCAGCCTTCTTGCTGGAGATGTGAACCGATCAACTCTGCAGCGCGCCACGTGTTGCCGGTGAGACTTTCGACGAGTAGTGAGGCCTTCATCACGAACTATTCAACCAGATCGGCGGGTGAGCGGCGCAAAGGCAAGCGCAAGATGTTTTGTTCCGACTCCTGCGAAGTTGACCGTCGCTTCTGCGCGGTCACCTTGACCGGTGATCTCAATGATGACCCCCTCACCAAACGCAGGATGACTCACATCGTCGCCGATACGGAATCCGATCTCGTGAGCGCCCGACTGGATAGGTCCGGTTCGTGTGCTCATCGCCCGTTCAACGATGCGGTCACGATGTTCATCACTTTCTTCTCGGTCGATACTTCGTCGCCGGTACGGCGGTGGGGAGTCCCATGATGACGACGAGCGATACGAACTCTGTGCAGCCGAGGGGCGACGGTCGCCTTGAATATCGAGCAACGATTCTGGGATCTCGTCGAAGAACCGCGACGGCGGGTTGTATTGCGTCGAACCGAATAACATCCTGCTCCACGAGTGCGACAGGAATAGGCGCTGCATCGCTCTCGTAATGCCGACATAGGCAAGACGGCGTTCTTCTTCCATCTCATCTGGGTCGGAGAGCGCCCGATGATGAGGAAACACACCTTCTTCAACCCCGACAAGAAACACGTTGGGAAATTCAAGACCTTTTGCAGAATGCAGTGTCATGAGGACGACTCTGTCGTCATCAGCAAGGTCGTCGGTATCGGCGACGAGAGCAACCTGCTCGAGGAATTCTTCGAGGCGCGTGAACTCTCGGGCTGAGCCGACCAGTTCGCCAAGGTTCTCAATGCGCCCGTGCGCCTCAACAGTGTCTTCTTCTTCAAACTCGGTGAGGTAACCCGACGACTCGAGCACGTGCTGAAGAAGTTCTCCCACCGTAAGCCCGTCATCACCCTCACTTCGAAGCAATTCGATGGCACCGTCGATGACCTCACAAAAACTTTCAACACCTCGCGCCGCTCTACCACTCACTCCCGCTTCACTCGCACGTTGCGCTGCTTCGATGAACGAAATACCTTCGAGCGATGCGAACTCGTCAATTTTCGCAACACTCGTGTCGCCAACACCGCGCTTGGGCACATTAAGCACCCGCTTCACACTCACCTCATCGGCAGGGTTGGCCACAACCCTTAGGTACGCAAGCGCGTCACGCACCTCGCGACGGTCGTAAAACTTGGTGCCACCGACGACCTGGTACGGCACCCCGAGCCTCATGAACGACTCTTCGATCACACGACTCTGAGCATTTGTTCGGTATAGCACCGCCGTATCACTGAACATGGCGCCGGTCTCACGGGTGAGTTGAAGGGCAGACGATGCAACAAACGTGGCTTCATCGCCTTCGTCACTTGCGTAAAAGCGAACGATGCGGTCGCCGGGGTTTCCGTCAGTCCACAGGTGTTTCGGTTGACGTCCCGGATTGTTCACGATCACTGCGTTGGCCGCATCGAGAATGGTCTGCGTTGATCGATAGTTCTGATCGAGCACGATGGTGGTCACATCGGCAAACGAATCTTCGAATTGGATGATGTTGCGAAGATCGGCCCCGCGAAAGCGATAGACGCTCTGGTCGCTGTCACCAACCACGCACACGTTATGTACCCCGGTCGGGTCAGTCGCTCCACCCAAAGCCAACACGATCTCGTTTTGCGCCATGTTGGTGTCTTGGTACTCGTCGACGAGAAGGTGGCGGAACCGTCCCCGATATTCGTCGAGAACATCAGGGCACTCGTTCAGCAGTCGCACTGTGAGGGTGAGCAAATCATCGAAGTCGGCCGCTCCAGCACGTTCGAGGCGTGTTTGATACTCGGCATAGATCTCGGCATGACGGCGAGCAAAAATGTCATCAGCAGACGCAATCGCAGTTGCGGGGTCGACAAGTTCGTTCTTGAACAACGAAATGTGGCCGTGTACCGCCCTCGAGTTAAATCGCTTCGGGTCGAGCCCCATATCGCGCACCACATACCCCGTGAGGCGAACTGCGTCACTTTGGTCGTAAATCGAGAACGTTCGCGGCAACCCAACGCGTTCGGCATGCACACGAAGAATTCGCACACAGGCGGAGTGAAATGTGCTCACCCACATGCTCTTCACCACCGGGCCCACAAGATCACCAACCCGGTCGCGCATTTCACGTGCTGCCTTATTGGTGAACGTGATCGCAAGAATCTGTGAGGGGTGCACCCCGGTGTGAATGAGATGAGCGATCCGATGGGTTAACACACGCGTTTTGCCCGAGCCAGCCCCGGCAACCACCAGCAACGGCCCACTCGGGTGAATAACAGCGTCGTACTGCGCGGGGTTGAGACCATCGAGAAATGGGCTTGTCGAAAACAGCGAGGGGTCAGACATCTGACGTCAGTGTACGGGTCGGGTGTTGCGCGCCCTGCACCTCATCATCGAAGCCCTACTGAGGCGTCAGGAAAACGCAAAAGGTGGGTGCACCCGCATTGCGGATGCACCCACAACTTTTGACGAACTGACCTCCCGGGGGGTGGAAGGTCAACTCACCGACAGGCGTAGAGCCCTCAAAGCGATGAGATCTCAGGCCTCAGCGACCGCATCATCATTTGCGTGGTCGTGATGCCCACGACGGAATTCGCCATCGCCATCGTGCTTCGGACCACGGAGACCTTCCCCAGCCTCAGGCACAGTGTTCAACCGCTCGGTGATCTTTGCCTCCATCGCCTCTAGCTTTTCTGCGGCTTCATCTTCGGTCAGCGAACCATCTGCCACATGCTCGGCAAGGTGAACCGACCGCTCGTCGACGAGAGCACCGACGATGTCACCGATCTCGACGCCGTTCTCATCAGCAATGTCGGCAACTGACTTCCCTTCCGAAAATGCTTCACGCAACGCTGGGCCATCAATACCGAGCATCTCGAGCACCGCCGCTGGCAATTGCCCACCTCGGCGGGGACCTGAGTCGCGATCACGAGTCGGAGGCACCTCATTCACTTTTTCTGAAATTCGATCTTCAGCCGAAGCCAATTTCTCAGCGGCTTCATCTTCGGTAAGAGAACCATCCGCGACGTGCTCGTTGAGATGCTCCTCCAGATCGGCAACAAGAGCAGCAACAACCGTGTCGATTGCGATTCCTTGCTCGGCCGCGATGTCGGCAATCGACTTTCCGGCTGCGAACTCTGAACGAAGTGTCTCGGTGTCGACACCGAGTGCCGTTGCAAGCGTCTCTGGAGACCCCATCTTGCCGCCCTTACCTTTTCCACCGCCGTGGCGACCGTCAGCCCCGTCTTTGGCCCCGTCTGACGAGCGCTCGTCGATCGAGTCGGTCTCGACGTCACCCGCTGCGCTCGTGAGCCCTGGCACACCGAGAACGAAACCCGCTCCAGTTCCTGCGAGCAATCCCGCTGACATTGCTACAAAAAGTGCTTTCTTCTTCATGGATAACTTCTTTCTTTCCTTTGGAAGTTGGGGGATCCTGCTTCCGTTGGACACCATCATCGAGAGGGTCTTCAAGAAGTGTGCGTGATCTAGGTAAGGAGAACGTGAGAACTCTCTCCACTACACCGAGGGAGGGTCCCACGACCGAACCACCGGCAATGTAAGGCCGACGACCGCTCCTCCCCCATCGCGATCTGCAACAAACACCTCGCCACCGTGCTGACGTGCGGTCGACGCCACCATCGAAAGGCCAAGACCTGACCCAGGGAGTGTGCGAGCAGTCGCTGACCGATGAAAACGCTCAAACACCAATGGTTGATCAGCGATCGGAATACCCGGGCCCCGATCGAGCACCGAAATTCGGCCGTCGACAACCGTGACCTCAATCGCGCCATCGGTCTGGTCAAATTTCACTGCGTTCTCCAACAGGTTAGAAACTGCTCGCTCGAGCTGTCCCCGGCGAATAATGACCTCGGAGTCATCTGACTGCACGAGCACCTGTCGCCCGGAACGACGCTGAGATCGCTCGGCTGCGGTAGCAACAACGTCGCCGATTCGAACCTGCTCGGGCGCGGAGTCATCAACCTCACCGCTCGCAACCTGCACAACCTCATTCACAAGAGACGTCAATTCGCTCGCCTCGGCACGCATCGATTCAACGATCTCTGCGCGCTCATCAGCCGGCAAGTCCGGGTATCGGCTTAACGTATCGAGGCCTGTTCGAATCGAGGTCACCGGAGTTCGCAATTCGTGACCTGCGTCCTCCACAAGACGGCGCTGGTCGGCTCGAGAGCGAGCGAGGGCACCGATCATGCGATGGAATGCAGTTGAAAGCCGGCCGACTTCATCACGGCCCTCAAGTCGATCACCATCTGCAAGCTCAAGACGTCCAGTCGATTCAATTTCTGAAGCGGCATCGGTCAGCACGCGAAGCGGTCGCGTAACCCGCCCAGCAACGACGGCTCCTAGCGCACCGGCGGCAAGGGTGACACCGGTGACCAACAGCAGTGTTCGCAACCTCAAACTTTCCAAGACGGCATTCATCTCAACGAGAGGTCGCCCGATTTGGATGATGCCGTCTTCAAAACCGATGGAACGAATTCGATACTCGGCCCGACCAAGCTGTGTTGACCGAAAATTCGTCACCCCGGCGCGGCCAATCAACTTGAGATCTTCCCGATTTGGCTTCATCTGCTTCGGAAAGTTTGAGCGAAGAACCGAACCATCTTTGAGAATCGCCTGGACGACCACCCCATCGAAAGGACCGGAGTCGAATAAACGTTCATCGAACCGTTGTGCGGTCGCCACCGCAGTGGCGTCTACCAACGAATCGTCGACCGCTCTCAACAGCCGCGAAGACGTTGTCTGGTACGAGATAGCGCCAACGGCAATGGTCGCGACCGCAGCAAGCGTCGCCATCAACAGAGCAATTCGGAGTCGAAGGCTCATCGTTCAACCCGAGCCGAGTAACCCACGCCACGAACGGTATGGATCAACCGCGACCCGCCCCCCTCTTCGGTTTTGCGACGAAGGTAGCCGATATACACAGCGAGGTTCTTGGAGTCTGGACCAAAGTCATACTTCCAAATCCTCTCGTAAATCATTGAATGGTCGAGCACTATGCCGGCGTTCCGAATCAGCAGTTCGAGCAGGTCGAATTCGGTTTTTGATAATTCAAGTTCGCGGCTACCACGCCGAACCCGACGCCCGGCAGGGTCCATCACCAAGTCGTCGAGCACGAGTGGCTCAACTCCTGAGTGCTCGTCGGCATCGACCACTAAGCGACGCACGAGCGCCCGAAGGCGCGCGAAAAGTTCACCTAAATCGAATGGCTTCAGTACGTAGTCGTCTGCTCCTGCGTCAAGCCCGGCAATTCGATCACTTGGTTCTGTTCGCGCCGTCAACATGAGAATTGGGATACGAATTCCCTCAGACCGAAGCACACGACACACTGTCAACCCATCAACAGCCGGCATCGACACGTCAAGAATGATGATGTCGGGAGGAGCATCTACAGAGTCTTCTCTCAAGTGTTGAAGAGCTGCAGCACCATCGTTTACCGCACTCACTTCATAGCCCTCAAGCGTCATCGCCCGGGCAAGAGACTCTCGAACCGCACGGTCATCCTCGGCCAGCAGCACCCGTAATCTCTCATCGGTCATCACATGAGTACACCAGAATGCGGTAAGTATCTGGTGAGAATGTCATCAAAAATCTCTGAGCTCGCCCTTACATCACCGGTACAACGCACACTGCTTTGTCTTGTGCGCACCGTCCGCTGGATCGCTCTCGGAGGGTTCTCAGGACTACTCGCTGGGTGTGCTTCGTACGTGTTCCTTGAGGGTCTTGATCGGGTGACCGCATTCCGAACCGATGAACAATGGATGATCTACCTTCTGCCCATCGCAGGTCTTGTCATCGGGCTCTCAAACAAATGGTTGGCCGGTCGCTCCACATCGGGAAATTCACTCCTACTACAAGAGATCCACAGTCCAACTCGCTGGGTTCCCCGGCGAATGGCACCGCTCGTTCTGCTCGGAACATGGTGGACACATTTGTTCGGCGGATCGGCTGGTCGAGAAGGAACCGCTCTTCAAATGTCAGGGAGCCTCAGCGATGCATTTGGCCGCCTCATCAAACTTCAACACCCTGATCGCTCCCTCCTACTCACCGCTGCCCTAGCCGGAGGCTTTGGTTCTGTGTTCGGCGTTCCGTTCGCAGGAGTTGTCTTCGCACTCGAAGTACCAACCGTCGGACGTCTGCGACTCCGAGCGCTCGTGCCCGCAGTGTCCGCGTCATTTGTCGGAGACGCGATGGTCGAGTGGCTGGGTCATGACCACGTCACTCGACTTTCGGTCGATCTGTCGCTGTCGGTGTCAACGATGGGCGCTCTGATCGTTGTTGGCGTGTCGTGTGGGATTGCCTCTCGAATGTTCATCTCGGCAACATCGATCATTAGAAACCTCGGCCGCCGGTATCTTCCGTCAACGGTGCTGCGCCCTGTCATTGGCGGCGCAGCAGTGCTCGGTCTGTCGGCCCTGTTCGGACGTGACTATCTCGGCTTGTCGCTCCCACTCCTCGACACGGCGCTGTCCGGCGCCTCAATCGCCCTCACCGTCTTCGCACTCAAAATCGCCTTTACCGCAATCACTATTGGCACAGGGTTCCTCGGCGGCGAGGTCACCCCACTGTTCGTCATTGGCGCCACACTCGGGGCATCGGTTGGTGAGCTTGTGGGACTGCCGTTCGGCGTCGCAGCCGCAATCGGCATGGTCGCTACCTTTGGCGCAGCTGCGAATACGCCCCTTGCGTGCACCGTGATGGGATTGGAGTTATTCGGCACTGCAGCCGTTGCTCCGATGGCAATCGGCTGTCTCGTTGCGTGGGTTGCCTCAGGCTCCGGAACGATCTACGAAACGCAGCGGCACGCGCTACGTCGATCGTTAACTGGTCTTCAACACTCGTAACGGCAGTTCGCGCGGTCCTCGAATCTGACCGACACTCCAACGAGTGTCACCGTCGACAGTGAACGACGGGAACCGTCGCACAAACTCTTCGACCGCCACCTTAAGTTCCAGTCGCGCGAGGTTCGAGCCCAAGCAGCGGTGGATGCCAAGACCAAATGCTCCATGGCGATTCTCTTGACGATCGATCACAAACTGAGTTGCGTGCTCGAACTGCTTGGGGTCGCGGTTCGCAGCAGGGAAGGGAAGTAGCACCCAATCGTTGGCTTTCATCGGGCACCCATGGAAGTCGTAGTCGTCCTTGACGAGACGAGCCATGGTCACTGGAGCGTACGCACGAAGGAACTCTTCAAGAGCAAACATCATGACGTCTGGCTCGTCGACGAGACGCTGCAAATCATCTGGGTGGGTTCCGAGGTGCCAGAGCGATGACCCAATCGCTGACCACGTCGTGTCGATTCCGGCGACAAGGAGCAGGAGGATCGACCCACGGACATGTTCATCAGAAAGTTTGTTACCTGCGATCTCAACGTTGAGAAGGTAGTTCGTGAGATCATCTCGAGGGTTCGCCCGGTGATCCTCAATTTGCGCATCGAGGTAATCGGCCAAGGGCTGCATGAACGCTTCGCGATCTTCCGCTGGTTCGTTAATGCGCTCAAGCACGTTGTGTACAAAGTCTCTGAAGAGCGCTTCGTCCTCTGGCGGGAAGCCCAGCATCCGGGCGATCACGTTGACAGGAATGCTCTGCGCATATTGCACCGCGCCATCGACAATTGACTCACCTTCGGTGATATCACCCATGCGATCGAGGAGATCATTGCAGAGTCGTCGAACTTCAGGCTCCCACTCTGCAATCACCTTTGGCGCAAACGGGGGCAACAGAAGACGACGGGCAATGTTGTGGAATGGCGGGTCACTCGTGATGGGCGGCGCAGGCCCAACAGGAGCCTCGATCAACGGGCGGCCCGTGTTGACGACCACGCCCTGCGAAGTGAAGTGCTCGGTGTCATAGGCGATCTCGTGGACCATCTCGTAGGTGAACGGTGCCCATAGCCCGTCGTAGCGTCCGCTGTGAGCAACCGGGCATTCGGAGCCTTGAAACTCCTCCCAAATCTCGTGCGCTCGTTCGTTGTATTCGGGGTCGGCATGATCAAAGTCATTCACCCAGTCGAGAACTTTTTCGTACATTCCAGTCATGAGATACTCCGAGACGCTCAGTCTTCAATCGTGATTGCAAATTCGGGGCAATTGGCTGCGGCAAGTCGAGCTTTGTCTTCAAGCTCAGCAGGAACAACGCCATCGTTCAACGCGAACGCAGTGCCGTAGTCATCGACATCGAATAACTCGGGGGCAATGGCAAAACAACGGTTATGGCCCTGGCATTTTTCTTCATCAACGAATACACGCATAGGTGGGACATTACTGGCGAATATGTCTCAAGTCACGTTCGTATGTGACTTTCTTCACAGATTGGGTCACCAGATACGATCAATGCCGTGCACAGTGTCATCCTCGCCGCATCTGGAGACGGCATCGTTGCACGACTCACCAATTGGCTGGTTGATACATCGAGCGCACGATGGTTTCTCGCCGTCATTTTTGTGATTGCTCTGCTCGACTCGGTAGTGCCGGTCGTACCCAGCGAAACCACGGTGATCATCGGTGGGGTTGCCGCCGGCGCCGGAGATCAAAACCTCATTTTGGTCATCATTGCAGGAGCGATCGGTGCCTTCATCGGCGACAACCTTGCGTATCTCATCGGCCGCTCATTTCATGGACCAATCTCCCGTCGAGCAACCCGTAAACCCTCGACGCAACGGCGACTTGACTGGGCAGAAAAGCAAGTTCGCGAGCGCGGCGGTCTTCTTCTTGTTACCGCACGATTCATCCCCGGTGGCCGAACGGCGCTCACTATCTCATGTGGACTCACCCAACAGCCGCAGCGGTGGTTCGTGAAGTGGGTAGCGCTCGCCGTCAGCATCTGGGCCACCTACGCAGCTGTCCTCGGAGCGATCTTCGGAAAAGCACTCCAAGACAACCACACAGCGGCGTTTCTCATTGCGTTTCTCACCGCACTTGCCATCAACGTAATCATCGAAGTGGTGCGTAAACGTCGATCGTCGACGCAGCATCTCTGACGCGAAATCGCCAGCCTCTGACTGCGACACTGGTTTCATGAACGTATCCGAAGCCGTTGCAGCTCGCCGATCAATACGAGACTTCCTCGCCGACCCAGTCGACGATGAACTTCTTCGTGACCTTCTCGAACGCGCCGCCCGCGCGCCATCAGGCGGCAATGTTCAACCGTGGCGTATCTACATGCTCAACGGTTCACGGTTGACCGATTTTCTCGACTTCCTCAGCACCCAACCTGATACTGAACCGTCCGAATACGACGTGTACCCGGCAAACCTTTGGGAGCCCCACCGAACCGCCCGGTTTGAACTAGGCGAGCAGATGTACGGCCTTCTCGACATTCCCCGCGAAGACAAAGCCGGCCGCCTTCAACAATTCGCTCGCAATGCCCGCTTCTTCGATGCTCCCGCTGCGTTTTTCATCACCATCGACCGTCGCTTCAACGAGCCTCAATGGTCAGACCTCGGAATGTTCCTTCAAACGTTCATGCTGCTAGCAGTCGAGGCCGGTCTCGATACGTGTGCTCAGGAATACTGGTCAAGCCGCCACGGCGCAGTCATGGAGTTCGTCGGCGCACCAGAAGAAGAAATGTTGTTCTGCGGAATGGCAATCGGTTACCGAAATACCGAAGCTCCCGTCAATGACCTCGTCGCCGAACGACTTCCGCTCGACACCTGGGCAACGTGGGTGTAACCGAGACTCGTAACTGCGATCAGTGGGCGCCCAAGCGGCGCTCAAAACCATCGGGAATCACAAGGTGTTCCCGGTGAAGATCATGCACTGATTCGATGCCCATTCCAAGAAGAGCCGAGTCAATTCCCATCCGCAAGACATCGAGCACATTCTCGACACCTGCCTGGCCGTTTGCAGCAAGCCCCCAAAGGTAAGCACGCCCGATCATGACCGCCCGGGCGCCCAGAGCGACCGCCTTGACGACATCGCTGCCACGCCGGACACCCCCGTCGAGTAGCACGTCGATCTCAGATCCAACCGCCTCAGCGATCGCCGGCAATGCTCGAAGCGGCGATGGCGTTCCATCGAGGTTGTTACCTCCGTGATTAGAAACCGACAATCCAGTGAAGCCAGCGTCACGCGCACGACGAGCATCGTCAACCCGCATCACACCTTTCACCACACAAGGGCCACCCCACTCATTGACGAACCACGCAAGGTCATCCCACGTGGGCTGCGGCGAACCCATCCATTGCCCGTAGGCACCAAAAAATGTTGGAGGGGGCGAGCCATCAATGCTCATATTTGGAGCCGTCAGGTCGGGAAGGTGTCCCGCCTTCAAGAACCGGCCAAGCCACCGCGGGCGGGCAAGCACCGACGGCGCGTACTTCACCATCGTCTTGAGATCAATGCCATCAGGAAGTTCAGGGCTCCCCCAGTCACGGCTGTGGCTGTACGACCAGTCGAGCGTCAAAATGACGGCTTTCGCTCCAGCGGAACGGGCCCTATCCATCTGAGCACTCACCCAGTCACGCCCGTTGATCCAGTACATCTGGAAAAGAAAGTTCTCATTTTCTGTGGCGATATCTTCCATCGGCTTTGAGCCAAACGATGAAAGTCCAACAGCGGTACCACGAGCTGCTGCTGCCCGCGCCACTGCGAGCTCACCGTCTGGATGAACCGCCTGCACACCGGTTGGTGAAATCATCACCGGCATCGAGAGGTCAAGACCTAGCACCGACGTTGCAAGATGACGCTCTGACGGTCGATCGGCAATCACTGGCTGAAACCCAAGTTCACGGTAGGCGGCGCGGTTGTCGTCGAGTGTGAGTCCTGCCTCGCTACCGGCGATAAGCGCGTCATACACGTGGCGCGGAAGAATACGCTCGGCTCGCCGCTGAGCAACTGCGACCGACTCAAACCACGGATTTCCCATACTGCGAGGGTATCTGCGAACACTCCTGTCATCTCTTCCGAGCGCGAGTTCCGGTGATGAGTTATCAATCTCCTGTCATTACCTTCGGTGCATGAGCACAACTCGCTTGACCTCAGGAAACCGTTCGATCGCCGGTCGTGTGGCCATCGTAAGCGGCGCAGGATCAGGTATCGGGCGCGCCACCGCCCACCTCTTCGCCGATGAAGGTGCCCTCGTTGCTGTCGTCGACCGCAACGGTGAAGGCGTCGCCCAAGTGGTTGGAGAGATCTCGGACGTGCACGGAGCAGACCGAGTGAAGGGCTGGACGGTCGACGTCACCGATAACGCCGAACTCGATGCCCTCCCAGATGCTGTTGCCGAGGCGTTCGGGGGCATCGACATTCTCATCAACAACGCCGGGGTCGTGTTTAACGCTGACATGACAACAACCGCCGACGTATTCGACGAAGCATGGGATGCCACTCTCGCCGTCAATATCACCTCATATGCACGGCTCACCCGAGCGGCGCTCCCCTACCTCATGAAGAGTGATGGCGGCAGGATCGTATGCACTGCGTCAACCGAAGGTCTTGGTGCAACTGGCGGAATTCCTGCGTACAACGCCTCAAAGCACGCGGTTATCGGTCTCGTTCGATCACTTGCGGTTGAGCTCGGTCGTCACGGCATCACCGCAAACGCAGTCTGCCCGGGACCCATCGTGACCGGAATGACGGCGAACATCGCCGAAGAACACAAAGAGATCTTCGCAAAACGTCGTGTGCCCGTTCGTCGCTACGGACAACCAGAAGAAATCGCCCACGGCATGTTGAACTTGGTGCTTCCTGCATCGAGTTACATGAACGGCGTGATCCTGCCCGTCGATGGCGGGATGACCTCCCGACATACCTAACGATCCGACCGCTCACCCTGAGACACGGTCGCTCACACTCGCCAACGAGAATGGTGGCCACCCACTCACGACCCACGTCGCCCCACGGCCTACGCTCGGCGCGTGAGCACTGAAACACCACTCGTTCCCGGCGATCCAGCAAACACCGAATGGATCAAAACATCCATGCCATTTACCGACCTCTGCGAGGTCGTCATCGACTCACTTACCCCTGAACGCGTTACCGGGCGCGTCGCATGGAAAGAGCAATTCTGCACGGTGAATGGCAATCTGCATGGCGGATACCTCATGTCACTTGCCGATGCGGTTGGGGCGTTCCTCTCGGTACAGCACCTGCCGGAAGGAGCTGGAACCTCGACAATCTCATCGTCAACGAATTTTCTTCGCCCCGCTCCACAAGCGGTGTATTCAATTGTGTCAACCCTTGTGATGGCTGGACGTCGGACGATCACCGTCACCACCGATGTCATTAACCCAGACGGGAAAGTTGTCTCTCGAACCACCCAGACTCAGGCGGTTCTCACCACTTAGTTCGAACCGCCTAGGTGGCGCTCTCACTCGCCCGAGTGAAATGCCATCTGGTCCGGTTTAGCGAAACAACTGCAATCACTGCAGCAAATGCGGCGACCGCCGATGCCATCGTCGGTGCACCGCTTACATCGGTGAGACGTCCAGCAAGCACCGGTGCCACTCCCCCACCGATTGCGCCGAGGAACGTGACGACCCCGCTAATCGCCCCAAAGTCGCCGGTCGGAATCACTGTTCGGGCGACGATCCCATCGAGCGCGCTGATGGCACCAATGCCGACGCCGGCGATCACTACATACAGCGACGCAATGACCGCATTCCCGCTGATGAGCACGAGCCCACACGCAACTGCGACACACAATCGTGCACCCGCAAGAAGAAACCAATGCCCGTAACGTCGGAGCGCCCGTTGTAACGGCAACCTGCCGAGGAGTTGGAGTAGACCCCTCGCTCCACCAAAACCGGCAGCGGCAGCAGCCGAAAGCCCCGCCCATCTCATGATTGAAAGCTGGAATACCAACAACGTCGACATCGACATATATGCGCAGAACACCCCGATTGCGTGCCAGCGAACTGCCCCCGATCGGGCTGCGGTTGTGACCGCAATCCTCCATGTTGACGACCGCTCAAACTCACCGTGCCGTGGAACCCGCCGCACAACGCGGGCAGCGAGCAAGAACACACAACAGGCAACACCGGCAGGAACTTCAATGGCGACCCGCCAACCAAACGTGCCACGAAGAAATTCGGTTGCCGGAATGGCAATCGGAGAAGCAAACGCTCCCCAAATGGTGAGGCGAATAATTCGCTGCGTTGACACAGCGGGATCCATCCTCACCAACATCGCTTGGGTCATTCCGTAAAAGCCAGCGGCCGCCGACACACCACCTCCTACGCCGAAAAGAAGAACGAATTGCCATACCTCTGCTGAGCGTCCGCTGAAGCCCACCAAGATTGCTCCAATTGGTCCGATGACACCGAGGAGGAGTTGAGGGCCGAATCGATCGAGGAGCCGCCCCGTTGCAAGGGAGAGCGCGCCGAGCAACACCTGGGCTAAGCCAAAGGCCAAACCGAGTTGTGCCGAGCCTGCCCCGAGGCCGGCACCGATGTCATTGATGAGCACACCAAACCCGTAGTACCACGAGCCGTACACCGCAATCGTGAGAATCCCCAGCACATCAACTGGCCAATCGGGCTGATATCGCCGTGCCGATGGTGATGTGTACGTCATCGCGGTTGAGTCTTTCAGAGGTGACCTCCTACTCATGCGCCCTGGTACCTTCGCAGTCATGGAGGAGCGAATCGTCGATGGGAACGCGTTGTTTGCCAAGCAGCGGTCAGAGAGCGACAGCGACATTGCCTCGTGCATGAGTTGCGGCTCCCATCTCGCCCAACGATGGAGCACACCTGAAGGTGTGGCCGTACTCTGCCAACAATGTGCAACTCTCCACGGACTTGGCTGCCCCTAAGAGCTTCGATCTCATCTCAGTAATCACCGTCAACGTCACACCCGCCGTTTAGGTTCAGAACATGGAAATTCTTATTGTTGTCCTGCTGGTGGCGGTGCTCATCGCCCTCGCAGGGGTGATTGCAACCTCTCGTAAACCTGCCCCTGAACCAACGGCTCCTCCACCTGCGTTCCCCTCGACCGAAGAATTAACCAGCCAGATCAAACTGGTCAACGAACAAGCACTCAACGGCGCCATCGCAGAACTCAATCAACGGGCGGAAGCCCATCGAGAAGAAACAATCCGCACGGTGACACAAATGGTCACCCAACAAAGTGGCGAGGCGCTCGGCAAACGAGCAGAGGTCATCAGCACCACGCTGAAAGGTGTCCATGATGACGTCAGCAAACGACTTGCCGAACTCAACCACGAACTCGATCAACTCCGCCAACTCAATGCTGGCCAATTCTCATCGGTCAGCGAAGCGGTCACATTGCTCGCACAACGAACCGCAAATCTCAACGAGGTGCTCTCAAGCTCTCAAAAGCGAGGCCAATGGGGTGAGCGACTTGCTGAAGACATGATTCGTGCAGCCGGACTCGTCGAAGGAGTGAACTACTCGAAACAAGACACCACCGCAGCCGGCGGCAGACCCGATTTCACCTTCACCATGCCACCCGACCGTGTCTTATTTATGGACGTCAAATTTCCTCTCGATCGTTATGTCGCCCACCTCGATGCCGATGATGACGCCACCCGAGCGACCACTAAAGCAGACTTCGTAAAAGCAGTTCGTAGCCATGTTGACGCGTTAGCGAAACGCGACTACATCGACCAGACCACTGAAGATGCCCTCGACTACGTGCTGATGTTCGTTCCCAACGAAAGCATCTCGGGGTTTGTGCACGAAGCTGACCCACATCTCATCGACTGGGCCCTTGAGCGAAAAGTGGTGCTCTGCTCCCCGCTCACCTTGTATGCCTTCCTCGTCGTCATTCGACAGGCAACAGAAAGTTTCCACACCGAGCAGACGGCAGCCGAGATCACCCAGCAGATCAACAAGTTCTCAAAAGAGTTCGACAATTACTCAGCCGCAGTTGACAAAGTGCGCGCAACGTTCAACAAACTCGATAACGAACTCGGAGCGATTGCGACCGATGGCACCCGCTTCCGGAAACTCTCTGTCCCGATTCGAGATATTGAAAAGTTACGCAAGCGTCAGGGCATCGGTGAACTTGATGCCGCGACCGACGATGTTCTCAACGAATCAGTCGACGATTTCTGAGACTTGCATTGATGGCGCTGCGTTCGTGTAGTTCGCAACGTCACCCATGATGTCACCCATCTTTGGGCTTGACATTGCCGCCTTCATCGCATCACTCGACTCGAAGTAAAACGACACGCTCGCAACCGAAGGGCCATCAACTCCACGCTCAAGTTCAACCTTGGCTGGTGAAAATGCATCGACGCACATCGGCACGTGTGAGTTCTTGTAGTAATCGTGGTCGAAGGTGACGTCGTCACCCTTTGGGTAGGACACGGTGAGTTTGATCATTCCTTGACCGTAGCCATCAACGATGCCATGGTCAATGGCGGAGCAGCCGGTGCAGCACATGACCTGCCGAACCTTGGGTCAAGAAAGTCAGACACCCTCTGATTTATTCGACGCGCAGACCTGAAATCGCCCGAGCGATAACGAGTTGCTGAATCTCACTCGTTCCCTCAAAGATGGTGTGAATCTTTGCGTCTCGATGCCAACGCTCCACCGGGTACTCCCGGGTGTAGCCATAGCCACCGAGAATCTGAATGGCTTCTTCAGTTACTCGGACTGCGACCTCTGAGGCCTTCCACTTGCTCATCGAGCCTTCGGCATTGGTGAATCCACCATTGCGAGCAAGCCACGCCGCGCGCCAAATCAGCAGACGACTCGCATCGATCTCGGTGATCATGTTTGCCAACTTGAATGCAATCGCCTGGTTCATGATGATCGGCTTGCCGAAGGCGTGGCGTTCTTTTGCGTACTCGAGTGAATACTCATACGCGGCTCGAGCAATACCAAGTGCCTGCGCCCCCACCGTCGGGCGCGTTGCTTCAAACGTCTTCATTGCCGGCTGCGGTGCACCAGATGTGCCGGCCTCTCGAGCCCGGGCCAGTTTGGCATCGAGTTTTTCTTTCCCGCCGAGCAAACATGACCCCGGAACACGTACATCATCAAGCACTACTTCTGCGGTGTGCGATGCACGGATGCCATGCTTCATGTACTTCTGACCCTGCGAGAGGCCCTTCGTGTTCGGAGGAATCACAAACGACGCTTGGCCACGTCCCTTCAACTCTGGGTCGACTGCAGCGACGACGACGTGCACATCGGCGATACCACCGTTCGTGATCCATGCTTTCGTACCATTGAGCACCCATTCGTCATTCGCCTCGTCGTACACAGCACGTGTGCGTAGGTTCGACACGTCACTGCCGGCGTCTGGCTCACTCACACAAAATGCTCCAAGCTTCACGTCATTCGCATCGCCGTAACACTGCGGTACCCACTCCATCGTCTGCTCGGGCGTGCCATTACCTGCGATGCCTGCTGCGGCAAGGCCACTTCCCATGATCGCCATGCCAAGGCCAGCATCACCCCAGAACAGTTCTTCAACCGCAACTGGCAACGTAAGACCGGTGCGATCTTGCCCAGCATTCATCAAGAACTCCCAGCCGTAGAGCCCAATCTTTGCCGCCTCCTGCACTACCGGATACGGGAACTCTTCGCGTTCGTCCCATTCGGCGCCAGCTGGACGCATGACGTCTTCGGCAAATCCGTGTGTCCAGTCTTTTATCTGTTGCTGGTCGTCGTTGAGGGCCATCGAAAATTCACTCATGTCTAAAAGTTACCCGTGGGTAACCCAATATGCACGGCGATGGTAACGATGAACGTGCTGCGGCCATCACACCCGACGGTCCGGAATCTTCATCGACCGACAACGAATAACGATCAGCGACGAACCGTCGTACCGTCGCGTGTGGTCTCCACCTGCCAACCGGCCGCTTGCAAGTCGGCACGAATTGCATCAGCGGTGTCGTAGTCTTTCGCCGCCCGTGCAGCATCAAGAGCAGCTGCCTGAGCGAGCACATCAGCCGGCACCGCAACTTGTTCGACAAGCCGCAACCCAACCGCACCGCACATCTCGCGAACCGCGCTCGTCAAACCAGCCGCATATGACTCGTCGCCGCTGTCGAGCGCTGAGTTTGCGTGGCGCACCGCGTCAAACAACAGTGCCATCGCTTTGGGTGTATCGAGATCGTCATCCATCGCGGCCCTAAACCCAGCAACCGTCTCAGCATCAGCCTCTGCCTGACCAAGTGACGCCGTGCGCGCCACAAAACTGTCGAGACCTGCAAGCGAACGACCAGCCGCCTCCAAGCCATCGGCAGAGATACCAACCGGGCTTCGGTAATGCGATTGCAGCAACACCATTCGATAGGCGCGCGGGTCGTACACCTCGATGAGGTCGAGCAGATTCGACACATTGCCGAGAGACTTTGACATTTTCTCGCCCTCTGCATCGACAACGAATCCGTTATGCATCCAATGGCGAGCGAATTCCCGGCCAAGTGCCACTGCCTGCGCTCGCTCATTTTCGTGATGCGGAAAGCGAAGATCTTGGCCACCGCAATGCAGGTCAAATCCATCGCCGAGCAGCCCGAGACTCATCACCACACACTCGCTATGCCAGCCTGGACGGCCGGCCCCCCACGGCGACTCCCAAGCGGGTTCACCAGGCTTTGCGAGTTTCCATAGAGCGAAATCTGCAGGGTGGCGCTTTTCCCCGGCGCCGAACACCTCACGCGCACCCCCACCAGCCATCATGTCGTCGAGCGACTGATGGGCAAGCAGTCCGTAACCCTCAACTGATTCGACCGAGAGATACACCCCATCAGAGGTCGCATACGCGGCTCCCGACGAAACTAGCGTCGAAATCATCTCGACCATCTCGTCGACCCACTCGGTCGCATGGGGCACATCGGTTGGTCGAAGAACGTCGATGCCCTCCATTGCGCGAAACCAAATGTTCTCGCATTTCGTGGTGATATCAGACCACTCTCGACCCTCGCGTTCAGCCCGGTCGATGATCTTGTCATCGATATCGGTGATGTTCGACACCAAACGCACCTCGATACCTGACCACTCGAGGTAACGGCGCAAAATGTCATAGACAAGCGTGGCTCGACCGTGTCCAAGATGCGGCGGCCCGTAGACCGTCGGTCCACACAGATAGATACTGATCCGCCCTGGTTCGCGCATTGCGAGCTCTCGAACCTGCCTTGTCGCCGTGTCATAAAGGTGCAGCACCAGTCCGAGGCTATTGCCGACGGCCTAGCCTTGATACTCATGGCAAACGTCCCGGAGAAACCAACCCTCGACGGAATTGAACAGCAGTGGTCTGCGGCATGGGACAAAGAAGGCATTTACTCCTTCGACCGAACAGCATCTCGAGCCGATGTCTTCTCGATTGATACTCCGCCGCCAACGGTTTCAGGGTCACTTCATATGGGTCACGTATTTTCCTACACCCACACGGACGCAATCGCACGATTCCACCGAATGAACGGGAAATCGGTGTTCTACCCAATGGGATGGGATGACAACGGTCTTCCCACCGAGCGACGAGTACAAAATTACTTTGGCGTCCGATGCGACCCCTCACAGCCCTACGAGAGCGATTTCGAACCCCCCTTCCGCGGTGACCCACCCAAAGACCATCGGGCAATCCCCATCTCTCGACCCAACTTCCTCGAACTCTGCGACGAACTCGTTGCTCTCGATGAGCAAGTCTTCGAAGACCTCTTCCGGCGCCTGGGTCTATCCGTCGACTGGTCACTTCTCTACGCAACGATCGATGAACGTTCGCGTCGCGTCAGCCAACGAGCGTTTCTCCGCAACCTTGCTCGAGGCGAGGCCTACAGCGCCGAGGCACCAACACTGTGGGATGTTGACTTCCAGACCGCCGTCGCTCAGGCAGAAATGGAAGATCGCGACCGCCCCGGGGCGTACCACAAACTTGCATTCCATCGAACTGACGGTTCGGGCGACATCCTTATCGACACGACGCGCCCAGAACTTCTCGCTGCGTGCGTTGCCCTCGTCGCTCACCCAGACGACGAGCGCTATCAGCCGATCTTCGGATCTACGGTCTCAACGCCGCTCTACGGCGTCGAAGTTCCCGTAGTTGCCCACCCGCTTGCCCAACCCGATAAAGGCACCGGTATCGCAATGATCTGTACCTTCGGTGACCTCACCGACGTCATTTGGTGGCGCGAACTGCAACTGCCCACACGAGCCATCATTGGCCGTAACGGCCGCATCATCGCCGAACCACCATCAGAGGTGAACACTGATGCCTACGCAGAAATAGCGGGCCTCAACGTCAAGCAAGCTCAACGCAAAGTTGTCGAGATGCTGACCGAATCTCAAGAACTCATCGGCGAGCCTCGACCTCTCGAACACCCAGTGAAATTCTATGAACGCGGGGAACGCCCTCTTGAAATTGTCACCAGCCGCCAGTGGTACATCTCTAACGGAGGACGTGATAGCGACACCCGGCATGCGCTCGTCAATCGGGGTCACGAGCTCACCTGGCACCCCGACCACATGCGTCACCGGTACGAAAATTGGGTTGAAGGACTGAATGGTGACTGGCTTGTCAGCCGTCAACGGTTCTTTGGTGTACCACTGCCAATCTGGTATCCGCTCGACGCCGATGGAGAGCCAGACCATGACAGTCCGATACTCCCGAACGAGTCAGACCTGCCCATCGACCCCTCTACCGATGTACCCGCCGGCTACTCAGCAGATCAACGCGATGTGCCCGGTGGGTTTACGGGCGATCCCGACGTTCTCGATACCTGGGCGACGAGCTCGTTGAGCCCACATATTGCCTCGAAGTGGGAAGAGAGCGACACTCTCTTCAGCCAGGTCTTTCCGATGGACATGCGGCCCCAGGGCCATGACATCATCCGCACCTGGCTGTTCTCTTCAATGGTTCGTTCACATCACGAGCACCAAGAAATTCCTTGGCAGCATGCAGCGCTCTCCGGGTGGATTCTCGACCCAGACCGCAAGAAAATGTCGAAGTCGAAAGGCAATGTCGTCACGCCGATGGCGCTATTCGAGTCGTATGGCACCGATGCCGTTCGCTACTGGGCCGCATCAGCTCGACCCGGTGTTGATACCGCATTCAGCGAAGATCAAATGAAGGTGGGCCGCAAGCTTGCGAACAAACTGTTGAACATCACAAGGTTCGTCCACGGATTCGGAAGCGCCCCGACCAACGATGTCGCACTGAACGCCGTCGATGCCTCGATGCTTCACCGTCTTGACGCCGTCATTGCCGAAGCGACAGCAGCGTTCGAAGAATTTGACTATGCCCGAGCACTTGAGCGAACCGAATCATTCTTCTGGTGGTTCTGCGATGACTACGTCGAACTTGTGAAGTCACGCGCCTACGACACCGAGCATGAGCACCAACGTTCTGCACTCTCGGCGCTACACACCGCTGTCACCACCTTGCAACGACTGTTCGCCCCACTCATTCCGTTTGCGACAGAAGAAGCATGGCGGTGGGATAACGAGAGCAGCATCCACATCTCATCGTGGCCGACCACCACGAACATCAACGGAGACTCAGAACTTCTCAGCCCGATTCTCGATGCACTCGCCAAGGTTCGCAGGGCCAAGACTGAAGCCAAGGTGAGTCAACGTGCCGTCGTTGAATCGGTCACCATCTCGGTGCCATCTGGTCAACGAGCCGCACTCGATGCCGGTATCGACGACCTCTGTCGGGCAGGATCAATAGAGACGATCACCGTCAATGACACCGGCAGTGATGCCCTGACATGTGACGTCACCCTCGCACCAAAAGAATGATCGCTAGATGACCCAATCGACTACTGCGCCCCGCACATGGCCTCAGCGCCTCACCATCGTCGCGGCAGTAGTTGTTTCCGTGGTGTGCGTCATCAGTGCGGTAGCGCTCATCGGTGGACGTCTCGTGCTCGGTCAACGTCAACTCGTGGTCATCGAACCCGCGTCTGACGCACCACTAACAGCGGCCGCCGGCCCCGTCGAACGCCTGATCGAAGTCGGTAGTGACGACGAAGAGAGCATCACGGTCGAAGAAGTTATTGAGGTCACCGTCGGCGATATCGAACCCGGTGCTCGAAACTTCCTTCTCGTCGGCACCGACAACAACGCCTGCATCGACCCCGACTCAAGATACGCCCCCTTTCTGCTCGGGCGCGCCGACTTCGGTGAGCGAGCCGATGTCATTCAGATGTGGAGAGTAAATACCGAAACCGGGGCCATTGCCGCACTGTCATTTCCCCGCGATCTTTATGTTCGCCTCGACGGAGGGCGCCGTGGCCGAATCAACAACGCATTCGATACCGATAACCCGAACGGCTTGATTTCGACGATCCGATCAAACTTTGGAATCGAGACCGACCACTACGTTCAGATCGACTTCTGCGCATTCAAAAATCTCGTCGACTCTGTCGATGGCGTTGGGATCCCGTTTGAGTCGCCAGTGCGCGACCGTGGCACCGGTCTCGCAATCTCATCAGCAGGGTGCAGCACGCTCAATGGTGACGATGCGCTTGCCTATGTGCGCTCCCGGAAACTTGAATTTGAGCGTCCCGCGGGGAGTGATAACTGGGTCATTGACCCTTCGAGTGACTGGGGTCGCATCGCTCGTCAGCAAGATTTCATTAAGCGGACACTTGCCAAGGTGGTCAATTCTGGACTCACCTCTCCATCGGTTGCGAGCGCCCTCATCGAAACAAATGCTGATCAGGTTGTGACCGACAGCGAACTTTCAGTGTCGACGATGCTTGGCTTCGCAAATATCCTGCGCTCGATCGACACTGCAAGCGCACGCTCCTATCAAATTGCCGCCGCCGGCCGAATTGTCAGCGGAAAATCCGTACTCATTCCGACGCTTCGAAATAGCGAAATGCGCGCGATTCTCGACATCTTTCAGGGAGATTCTCTGATCGAGGGAACGCCGATCACTCTCGATGACATTGCAACCACGACCACAACCGTGAGCGCTGACGAGGAGCAAGCGTCTGTGGTCGGTGCCGCCGGTCAGTCGACACCCCTCATCGTCGGTCTCGTGCAGCAAGACACACCCGACGACAACACCTTGGGATGGGCACCCGACCCGAACATTAGTTGCGACTGAGAACTTCGTCGAGTGCTCTCGCAACATCGTGAGGGCCTTCAACGCCCACCAGAGCGGCTCCGGTGACATCTGCAAACCGCTGAGCATCGGCGATGTCATCTGCCGGTGACACGATGACTAATTCCTCAAGAGACTGTGCGAACGGGACCGCCTCATCGATTGCCCGATCGCGGCAGTCAGACAGCAACACCGTGAGATGACGACCACATCGAGCCGCTTCGTGTTCGGTGATTGCTGCTCGGAGACCATCAGACACATTCGTAGTTCCGTGACCCTTGAGAGAGAGCACCGCGTCGACAACGCCATCGGTTGAAGCGTGGGCAGATGTCTCCATTGATCTCACCACCTCTGCCGTTCCTGAAAACGCGATGACCGCGTGAAATGCAGGAGCCCGAAGAGCGACTGCGGCCGCTGCAAGAGCCGCCGAGGCCAACGCCTCTCCCTTCATCGATCCCGAACGATCGATCACCAAACACACCGCCGTATCGGGTCGCTCCCAATCGATGACGCGTAATGTGTCAGCGTCGACGAACGAGCCGCCAGATTCAGCCAGCGACTCAACTGCAGCATCAACATCGAGATCACCTCCATCTCGAAGTGGAAGCGAACGGAGACGGCCAACCTTTCCTTGCGCTGCGCGGCCACGTCGCGCAATATCAATAACGATTCGCTCAGCGACACGTCGGGCTTTTGCCCGGAGTTCAGGATCGACTGCGTCACCGAGTGTGACGAGAAGGGATACGGCTTCATCAGGACTGTCGGCCAGCAACCGATCCATCACGTGCTCGTCAAGTTCGCCAACCTCAGGTGAGAGCTCATCGAAATGTTCGATTGCTGTCATCTGTTGCCGAGAGACCATTGTGCGGGGAGCGACTCCTCCCGGAGAGCCAGACGGCGGAGGGGCTAGATGGCCCGACTCGTCGTGGCCGGGCTCGCCACTTTTCCCTCCGAAGGCGCGGGCTCCTCATCGCTCAGTCGGCAAAAAATAGATCTCCACAGATCGGTGACGATCTCTTCAGATGTGCGAGACACGCCTTCTCGCACTCGAACCCGTCCCGAAAGCGCGACAAGAGCAGCGTCGAGAGTGACCCCGTCATCGTCGACCGAAAGCGATCGCAATTCAGCCAGCTCTCGAGCGACGGCACACAGGTCGATCGCACCTCTAATCGACGAACCTGTTCGAAGATCAGGGTGCTCACGGGTGGCACGAACGATCTCAACCGCTGCTGATTGCACACGGGTAGGAACGTCATCATGCTGAGACTCGACAATCGACCGTTCATCTTCTGCCGACTGATAACCCATGGCGACCCTGCAGACACGGTCGTACACCGCACCCGCAATGCGGGCGGTTCCGACCGCATCAAATGGGTTCATCGCCGCAACCAGACGAAAGCCCTCTTGTGCTTCAATCCGCCCGAGCCGTGGCACGTGAACCTCCCGTTCGCTCATCACGGTGACAAGAGCATTCAGAGTTTCCTCTGGCACGCGATTGATCTCTTCGACGTAGAGCAGTGAGCCATTCCGAAGGGCTCGCACCAGCGGGCCGTCGACGAAAATGTCGGGTGAATACCCCTCAGCCAGCACTAACGCCGGGTCGAAATGACCGATTAAGCGGGCAGGCGTAAGTTCGGCTGTTCCCTCGACAAACTCAAAGCCCAAGCCCACCGCAGACGCAACCCCTCGAAGGAGCGTCGACTTGCCGGTTCCTGGCGGCCCTTCCAGCAACACGTGCCGGTGAGCCGCAAGCGCAGCGACTACCAATTCAGCTTCGCGACGGCGTCCGACCACCTCAGCAGAGAGCTGGTCGACGACCAGTCGAGTAGTCACCATGTCACAGGTTGTTTTCAGTCGTAGAGGATGACGCCACGGATATTCTCGCCATTACGCATTGCCTCATATCCCTCATTGATCTGATCGAGGGTGTACGTCTGCGTGACGAGCTCATCAAGTTTCAACTGACCCTGCGTGTACAACTCCATGAGCTTTGGAATGTCGGTCCTGATGTTGGCTGAACCAAAGAGCGACCCGACGATCTCTTTTTCAAAAAGGGTGAGGAACGCTCCAGGAATCGAGATTGATTGCTCGTGGGTCGGATGAATGTTGGTGACGACGGTTCGTGACTTCTTCGCACTCAACCAGAACGCTTCCCCGAGAACGCTTCCATCACCAACGCCCATCGTCATGATGACCTTGTCGAAGCCGCGTCCCCACGTTGACTCACCGAGGTTCTCGAGGGCTTCTGCGACCGACGCATAGGTGTGGTTCGCACCGAACTCCATTGCCATCTCACGTTTGAATTCCACCGGATCAATCGCAGTAATCGAACGAGCTCCTGCGAGCTTCGCACCCTGAATCGCGTTAGAGCCAATTCCGCCACAACCAACAACCGCAACAAAGTCACCCGGCTTGATGTCAGCCGCGTACACGGCTGATCCCCAACCGGTCACCACGCCACATCCGAGCAAACATGCCTTGTCGAGCGGCCAATCTTTTTCAATCTTCACGCAGCTCGCCTCGTTGACCACCGTGTGCTCCGCAAAGGTGCCGAGCAAGCACATCAGCGTGAGATCTTTTCCGTCGAGCGTGTGGTGTCGCGCGGTGCCATCGGAAATCTGCATGCCTCGCGCGAACTCGGTGCCGCCGATATCACACAGATTTGAGTTTCCTTCAGAGCATGGCCCACATCGTCCACATGCAGGGATAAACCCGAAGACGACATGGTCGCCCGGTTCAAGCCACGTCACGCCTTCGCCAACTTCAACAACGACTCCGGCGCCTTCGTGGCCACCGATGATCGGCATTCCGGCAGTTGCCCCAGCCAGATCGCCGGTCACAAGGTGTTCATCGGAATGGCACATTCCTGAGGCGGCAAGCTTCACGAGAATCTCGCCGGCTTTCGGTGGGTCTAGTTCAATCTCTTCAATGCTCCATGGTGCGTGAAGCTCGTGCAAGACCGCTGCTCGTGTCCTCATTTTGATTACCCCCTCGATGTGGCGCCACGACATGGCACCTTCCGTTCCTGAAGAGTAGTGGTCAATTGCGCCGAGAGCCATAGCCGGGTCACGACGATGTACCATCTCGGTATGGACACAACTCAGCCTCAGATCACCGAAGAACGTTCAGAAGACGTTTCAGACGCCGAAGCTGTCGCCGAAGAGCTCGAACTCGTCGAGGAAATTTCCATCGACGGCATGTGCGGCGTCTACTGAAATTCACCTCGCCGTGCTCGATTCGCCTCTCAAGTTGCACCCCTCGGTCGCCTTGCGTCCCGAGCCGTTTGGTGCACTGGCATATCACTACGACAACCGACGACTGATCTTCTTGAAACACCCGACGATCGTTGATGTCGTAAAAGACCTTGAGCAGCATCCCGATCTGCAAGCGACCCTCTCAGCCCACGGCATCGATGAGCAACAGTGGGACAACTACGACAAAGCCATCTGCTCGCTGATCGAATCAGACGTTGTGGTGGCACGATGACCGCTCTGACCGAGCGCATGAAAGACGGGCTTGACGCCCCGATCTGCATCACTTGGGAATTGACCTATTCCTGCAACCTCTCATGCGTTCACTGCCTTTCATCATCAGGCCGGCGTGACCCGAAAGAACTCACCACCGAAGAAGCCTTCCGAGTTGTCGACGAACTGCGCGAAATGCAGGTGTTCTACGTCAATATCGGCGGCGGTGAACCAATGATCCGCCGAGACTTCTTCGACATCGTCGAGTACGCAACCTCAAGTGGCGTTGGTGTGAAGTTTTCAACGAACGGCACATACATTGACGCAGCAACGGCGCAACGGCTCGCAGCGATGGATTATCTCGACATTCAGATCAGCCTCGATGGTGCCGACGCAGCGACAAATGATGCGATTCGAGGCGAGGGCTCCTACGACACTGCAATGACCGCAATGCGTCACCTCAAAGATGCAGGTTTTGGTGAATTCAAAATCTCTGTCGTCATCACCCGACACAACATTGCACAGCTCGATGAGTTCAAAGCGATCGCTGACGAGTTTGGTGCCCAACTTCGGATTACCCGGCTTCGGCCTTCAGGTCGCGCTGTCGATACCTGGGAAGAGCTTCACCCAACCCTTGACCAGCAGCGCACCTTGCACCAGTGGCTGCTCGGTCACGGTGAGAATGTGTTGACCGGTGACTCGTTCTTCCACCTCAACGCCCTCGGCGAGAGTCTGCCGGGCCTCAATCTCTGTGGGGCCGGCCGCGTTGTGTGCTTGATCGATCCGATTGGTGATGTCTACGCGTGCCCGTTCGTTATCCATGATGAATTCCTTGCAGGCAACGTCCGCAATGACGGTGGGTTCGCAGCGGTCTGGCGAACGAGCAACTGCTTCACTGAATTGCGCGGACCTCAATCGGCTGGTGCCTGCGCCTCATGTGGCTCGTGGGATGCCTGTCAAGGCGGATGCATGGCAGCAAAGTTCTTTACGGGTCTGCCTCTTGATGGCCCTGACCCAGAATGCGTTGGTGGTGACGGTGAGTACGCGCTTGCGTCTGCGGGTGCGATCCCTCGACCGAGCGGTGACCACTCGAAACCGATCGCGGTTCAGCTTGGTCGTCGTAGCAACGCATGACTTGGGTACTCATCGTTGTCGCGGCATATGTCGTCGGCATGTTCCCGAGCGCGATCCTCATTGCTCGAGCCGCCGGTGTCGACATCACGTTGGTTGGCTCTGGAAACCCAGGCGCAGCGAACATCACTCGGAACCTCGGCTGGAAACGTGGTGTCTGGGTCTTTGTGCTCGACGCGGCAAAAGGTGCAGCCGCAGTGGGAGCCAGCCTCGCAATCGATGGTCGGCCACTCGCCTATCTTGCAGGCGCGGCGGCAATTCTCGGACATTGCTATCCGGCTACTCGAGGCTTCAACGGCGGAAAAGGTGTCGCAACTGGTGGTGGCGCATTTGCAGTGCTAACCCCGCTGGTGTTCGTGATACTCGTGCCGACGTGGGTCGTCATATCAAAGGCAACAAAAACAGCCGCTCTCGCTTCGCTGATCGTGCTGTGCGCAATTCCGGTTGCAGTCTGGGTGACAGGCCGCGAGCTCTGGGAGGTACCGGCCTCGATCGGTATCGCCCTCGTTATCGCTCTTCGTCACGCAAGCAATATTCGGCGGATGCGAAGCGGCGCTGAACTCAGCCTTTGATCGACTACAGCTGAAGTTCTCGAAGGAGCTCAGAGAAGTCGTAACTATCGAGACTCGGCAAATGGCGATCGACGACATCGTGGAGCAGTTGTTGCCATATGTCATGTCGGAAAAAGAAGCGACCCTCGCGCACGACATAGTTCAACAAGAAGAATCGGTACGCCTCTTTTAAGAACAAGACTTCTTCTGGGCTCAACGGGAACACCGAGTGGTATGCCCGAAGGAATTGTCGGAACCGAGGTTCGAACATGGTGTGGGCACCATAAGTAAATGTTGAACGGTCTCCGGTTCGAGATGACACGCGTGAGAGGAAATAGAAATCGAGGAGCCGCGTTTCGTAGCGGAACCAGTCGTAGTCCCATCGACTAAACAAACGAAACCGACCAGAATCAGAGAAGTCAACAGAGAAGTTTCCGAGGTTCCAGTCGATGAGCACCGGTTGTTTTGCCCAGTAGTCGTAACCCGACTCATGTACTGCCATCAGAAATCGATGCGTGTGTCGACGAACAAGATCGATCCTCGAGGGGTCAAGACTGAGTTCGTCTGCCGCTCGCCTGCTGGCAGTCAGGTCGTATAACGCAATCGCATCGGATGTGACAGTTTTTGATGTGGGTGGCACGAGGCGAGCAACGCCAGCGGTCGCCCGATGGAACCTTGCCACCTCTTCGCCAAAGTTGGTGACCTGTTCGGGAGCAAGAATCGCTGGCAGGTGATCCCGCACTTCGACCTCACGGTAAAAGGCGACCCACACATCGCCGTCGTACCACACGTAGGGTCGTCCGTCGGCGGTGAGTGTGCTGGCCATGAACTGCTCATATGGCCCCCCGTCGAGCAGCCGAGACGTTCGATGCAGGCGATCGTGATCTTCGGCAAAAAGGAAGAACGACCCATAATTTGAGGATTTTGCAATGATTGTTCCGCCATCATCGAGCTGCAGCCGGTACACACGGTTTGTTGACACCATCGCCGACAATTCACCAAGGTCGATGATCTTGCGACCATCGCCATACTCGCTCCACGCCTGCGAAACCGACTGGCGATGCCGCTCGTCGGAAATATCGACAGTCACGTTGCCGTCCTGAGGCGAAGACTGTTTGACACAACAAAGACACTAGATAAGACCATCGCCAGACCAGCGACAAGCGGGGACAGTTGTCCTGACATGGCAAGGGGGACGGCGGCGACGTTGTAACCGAACGCCCACAACAAATTCACCTTGATCGTTTGAAGTGTGCGACGAGACAGTTCAATCGCGTCAACCACCGATGTGAGATCGTTGCGCATAAGTGTGAGGTCGCTGGCGTGAACGGCGATGTCTGAACCCGCTCCCATCGAGATTCCAAGATCAGCCGCAGCAAGGGCGGCTGCATCATTCACGCCATCTCCCACCATCGCGACTTGTCGACCCTCTGCCTGCAGGTCGCTAATGAGCGACAACTTCTCTGATGGGCTGAGGTCTGCGTACACGTCTTCGGAATCGATACCGACCTCGTGGGCAATGGCTTCTGCAACCGCACGACGGTCGCCCGTTGCCATCAGAGGTCGAATTCCAAGGGCTTTCATTTCTGCGATCGCCTCTGCGCTCGATGGTTTCGCTCGATCGGCAACGAAGATTGTTCCCACCCGTGTCCCGTCGACGACGACGTCAACGCCGGTCTCTGCGCGTCTCGATGGATCTGCCGAGGTGCATACCTCAACAACGACGCCTTCTACTGCACCTCGCACGCCAAACCCGGGAATGTTGACGGCATCAATCGCCAGCGGGAGTTCCTCTTCGATCTCGTCCAGAGCCGCATCAACGATTGCTCGGGCGATCGGATGTTGATGCGATGCTTCGACGGCCGCAGCATGGTGAAGCACGTCGTGACGTGACCAGCCATCAACGCCGGTGACCGACGTGACCCACATCTGCCCGGTCGTGATCGTGCCAGTCTTATCGAGAACCAATGTCTCGACCGCCCGCGTTTGCTCAAGAATGTGAGGTCCGCTGATCAAGATGCCTGTTCGCGCTCCTCGACTGGTCCCCACGAGCAACGCCATTGGAGTTGCGAGTCCAAGGGCGCACGGGCACGCAATGATCAGCACCGCAACACCGGTCGAAAACGCATCTTCAGTCAATGAGCCAAACAGCAGCCATGCGATCGTCGTCATCACCGATAACGCCACAATTACCGGAACAAATACCGCCGACACCTGGTCAGCAATTCGTTGAACGGGTGCAGTACCTGACTGGGCATTCATGACGAGTCGTGCGATTGCAGCGACTTGGGTGTCTCGTCCAATCTTCGTCGCCCGCACGACGAGGACACCGTCACCGTTTATCGCCGTTCCAACAACATCGGAACCCGGTTCGACTTCGACAGGCACGCTCTCACCGGTGAGCATCGACATATCGACCGAAGATGATCCCTCAATGACGACTCCGTCAGTGGCGATTCGATTGCCAGGAGCGACGACAAATAGGTCATCCACCTGCAGTGCGTCAACCTCAACAATGCTTGTTGTCCCATCTGCTCGGCGAACCTCGACAGTGTCCCCTGCCGTTTCCAGCAGAGCATTCACCGCATCACCAACACGTCGTTTTGACCGGTGCTCGAACCACCTGCCCGCAAGCACGATCGCAACTGTTGTTGACGCCACCTCGAAGTACAGGTGGTCTCCCCTGCCCGTAAACGACATCGTCATCGACATCCCGATGTCGCCGGCAGATGTTGCAAGCAATGCCCACACCGACCATGCCAGCGAGGCAAGCACGCCAATGGAAATGAGTGTGTCCATGGTGGTTTCGCCGTGACGAAGATTCAGCACCATCGAACGGTGAAATGGGAAGCCCGACCAGAGCGCGACCGGGAGCGTCAGCCCTAGGGTGAACCATTGCCAGCCATCAAACTGCAGGGCACTCACCATCGACATCAACAGCACGGGGATACCGAGCGCTATCGCGACAACAAGTCGGCGTTCGAGATCGACAGAACGTTCACGCTGTTCACGGCCAACTTCCTCAGGCGTCCTCGCCTCATAGCCGGTGTGTTCGATTGTCGAGATAAGCGACGCAACATCGATCGTGTCGGTTGCAGTTACCCATGCTCGCTCAGCGGCATAATTCACTGATGCTTCGACGCCATCAATTCGGTTGAGTCGCCGCTCGATGCGAGATGCGCAGGCCGCGCACGTCATTCCACCGATGACGAGTTCGACAGTAACTTCAGGCGACGTCGAATCCAGCTTCATCAATCGCTGCGACAACTGCTCCGTGATCAACCCCTGAACCGGTGACCGTGACCAACTTCGTTTCAAGGTCAACAACTACCGACAACACACCGGCAACCGCTGATACCTCTTTTTGGATTGCGGCCTCACAATGGCCGCACGTCATTTCAGGAACAGAGAGTTCAAGTTGACTACTACCCACGGCTCATACGTTATGTCATTGCTCAGCGATGCACCACCGGAGGTATCGAGGGCGTAACCATGTGGCTCAGATACCGCTTCGCAGGGTCGTAAGTGCGCCGACTGCAAGCTCTTCAACCGCATCACGGAAACCGTTGAGAATCTCTTCGTCGACGTCGTCTCCCATCGCTCCATGGAGGTACCTGGCGTACACACCTTCAGAAATGACCGCCAGCCTGAACGCCGAAAAGGCGACGTAATAGGGAATATTGCTCACATCGCGACCGGTTCGGGCCGCGTATCGCTCAACCAACTGCTGATACGAGGGAAATCCTCCAGCACCTGTTGGGTCGTTCGAGCGTTGACCATTGCCGTCGGGATCTGCCCAATACACGCCGAGGTATCCAAGGTCAGCCAGCGGGTCACCGAGGGTGCATAGCTCCCAGTCGAGCACTGCGGCAATACGGTTGCTATCGAGGTTGGTGAGGCAGTTTCCAAGTCGGTAATCGCCGTGAGCGATTGAAACCGAATGCTGCTGAGGAATTGATGCGGCCAACAGATGGGCAACCTCATCGATTGCGAGAAGATCTCGGGTTCGAGAATCAGCCCACTGACGCGTCCAACGTTTCACTTGTCGCTCGACATAGCCCTCACGACGAGCAAGATCCCCAAGCCCAACAGCGTCGACATCAACCGCATGCAGGTCAGCGAGCACATCGACAAGGTCAAATGCAACCGCCTTGCGCTGCTCGATCGAAAGCTCGGCTCCTTTCTCAGGACTGTCGAGCACGATGCCCTCAACGAAATCCATCACATAAAACGGAGCCTGATTTACTGAATCGTCTGAGCACAATCCCAAGGTTTTCGGCACTGGCACATCGGTTGTTCCGACGGCTGAAATGATCTTGTGCTCGCGGGCCATATCGTGAGCGGTCGCAAGGACATGACCGAGAGGTGGACGGCGAAGCACAAACCGGCGCCCGTGCCGATCGGTCACCATGTAGGTGAGATTTGAACGACCGCCTTCGATGAGCGAGAAGTCGTACGGCCCGTCAATTCCCTCGATGTGCACATCGAGCCAAGCGGTTACCGGCTCGCTATCTATCCCTGGGGTCGACATACCGCATGAAACTACTTCGGCACCGATGTGCTCGGTTAGCCGGGCCGGCCAACGTCAACGACTTTGCTCCAGTTCACACTGGTGATGCTGACGTTTTTTCCGAGGGCGGGGGCGTGAACCATCTGACCGTCACCAAGGTAAACGCCAACATGGCTGATCGGGTTGTAATAGAAGATCAGGTCGCCGGCCTTAGCCTCGGTCGTGGGTACCGATGGCAGCGCATTCGACTGCAGACGAGAGTTTCTCGGCAACACCACACCTGCCTGGGCCCATGCGTAATGGGTCAGGCCCGAACAGTCGAATGAAACTCCGGGAATCGACGTCGCATACCGATATGGCACACCGATCTGACTGAGAGCAGCCTTTACTGCGACCCCTGCCATCCCTGAGGGAGCCGGATAGTTCGCAATGAGATCATCGGTGGCAGAGCTCGACCCACCTCCCGATGAAGACCCTGATCCTCCAGAGTTCCCAGCATTCGCTTCCGCCTGTAAACGCTGGTATTCAGCGAGCGCAGCCGCTGCTCTTCGCTCTTCTTCGGCGCGAATCAATGCTCCCAGTTTTTGTTCAGCAGACTTTCGCGCCGATTCGTATTGAGTAGTCGACGACTCAACTTCATCCAACATGCCGGTAATCCGAGCAGCGAGATCTTCTGATTCTTTGCGAAGCCGGTTGAGTTCAATCTGTTCGAGTTCAAGTTCGCGAATTGCCGCCTGAAGGTCATCGGTCGTACCGGCACCGACGCGAAGCGCAACTCGAGACAACTGATCACGCGTTAATACGTCACTGTATGCCGCAGCATTCGACAGCAATGGGCCCAGCACATCAGAACCCGAGCGAGTAAATGCACGAACCGCAACGGTCGAGAGATCACTCTGCAATTCGCCAAGTTCGGCTTGTCGGAGGGCAACTCGACCTTTCGCAAGTTCGATGTCGTCACCGAGCAGCCGTTGTTCATCCATTGCAACTGCGTAATCCTCGGTCAGAATGTCAGCCCGTTCGTGAAGGCGTTCAAGTTCATCAACAATTCGTCGAACTTCTTGCTCCTGTTGGTCGACCGTTTGAGCATGAGCGGCATGCGGCAATACGGGGACCACTGTCAGCACGAAAGCCGCAAGGCCGATTGCAGATCGGCGACGTGGGGGGCGAACATCGCGAGCGGAAACCATGAAATCTCAAGCGTACCGTATGTTACGAAATGATGTCGGTCGGGTCGACGGCCTGGCCGTCACTCCCATTCGATGGTGCCTGGAGGCTTTGACGTGATGTCATACGCCACCCGGTTAATGCCCGGCACCTCATTAATGATCCGCTGTGACATCCGCTCCAGAAGGTCATATGGAAGGCGCGCCCAATCTGCGGTCATCGCATCGTCACTGGTGACCGCCCGAATGATGATCGGGTGTCCGTAGGTGCGCTCATCACCCATCACACCAACCGATCGGATGTCAGGAAGAACAGCAAACGCCTGCCAAATTTCGCGCTCGAGGCCAGCGAGAGCGATCTCTTCGCGCACGATGGCGTCAGCCTCCTGCAACACCGCCACCCGCTCAGGGGTGACCTCGCCAATAATGCGCACGCCAAGCCCCGGGCCCGGGAATGGCTGCCGCCACACCATTTCATCGGGAAGACCGAGTTCGGTTCCGAGTGCCCGAACTTCGTCTTTGAAGAGTTCTCGCAACGGCTCGACAAGTTCAAGGGTCATATCTTCTGGAAGACCGCCAACATTGTGATGGCTCTTGATGACCTCTGCGGTGCCGTCAACTCCGCCGCTTTCGATGAGATCTGGATACAAGGTTCCTTGAACTAGGAACTTTGCTTCCGACAAGCCTCCGGTGTGCTCTTCAAAAATACGGATGAAGAGCTCGCCAATCGCTTTACGTTTTGCCTCGGGCTCAGATATCCCTTCGAGGCGTTCAAAAAACCGTTGCCCTGCGTCAACATGAATGAGTTCGATACCCATGTTGCGCCGGAATGTCTCGACCACCTGTTCGCTCTCGCCTTTGCGCATGAGACCGGTGTCGACGTAGACGCAGGTCAATTGAGCACCAATCGCTCGATGGACAAGTGCAGCCGCGACCGACGAGTCAACGCCTCCAGAAAGCCCGCAAATGACCCGAGCGTCACCGACTTGTTCTTTGATGAGCCCCACCTGCTCATCAACAACAGATGACATCTTCCATTCAGGGTCACAGCCAGCAAGATGATGTAGAAACTGGCTGAGAACTGCCATGCCGTGAGGCGAGTGCACCACCTCGGGGTGGAACTGCACACCCCAGATCTTTCGAGGGGTGCTTTCAAGCACTGCAACCGGAGCGTCAGGGGTGCTTGCGGTTGCAACGAAACCGTCCGGGACTTCTGTGATGGCATCAAAGTGACTCATCCACACGTCATGAACGGTCGGCATGTCATCGGTAAGGAGATCAGATGCCCCAGTGCAGGTCATCTCCGCGCGACCGTACTCACCTCGCATACCTCGGCCCACTGAACCACCGAGCTGCGAGGCGATGAGTTGTGCGCCATAACAAATACCGAGAATGGGAATCCCAAGGTCATATATCGCAGGGTCAAGAGTGGGAGCGCCATCAACGTGCACGCTCTTCGGTCCACCAGAAAGAATGATTCCTGCCGGCTGTGCAGCAGCGACCTCGTCTGCAGAAATGCGATGTGGAACGATTCGCGAATACACCTGCAATTCTCGAACGCGGCGAGCGATGAGTTGTGCGTACTGAGCCCCGAAGTCGACGACGAGAACTTCTTGACGAGTCGACGAGTCGTTTGACGGAAGGGCGGGCGTCACCCAACCGATGGTAGACATTCAATGTGGTCATTCAACGCTCCGCACACGATCATCGTCGAGAAATTTCTCGACGCCTCGCCCTCGCTGCCGCTACTGCTATTGCCGCGATCACCTTTATCGCAATGGGTACCGGGTCGGTCTCAGCTGAAGAAGGCACCGGCATCGGTGACGCCAACACACCAACGGTGACCTACAACGACTTCATTCCTGAAGAACGTGACCTCAGCGACTGCATCAGCGCGATTCCAAAACCAGGCTGCGGAAGTGAAGCGAAAGGCGGCTGGCGCCAAATGCTCGTCTTCGGTCTCGTGATCAGCGGCGTTGGTTTCATCGGCTGGCGAATCGTTGCTGGAGCGCGAAAGAATCAACCGGTCTCGTCGCTTCAGACCGACGGCGAATAAAGCCGAACGAGTAAGTCGACCAACATTCGGCCGGTTGCACCCCACACCGTTTCATCAGCCAACTCAAAGAAGTGCAGGAGTCGATCGGTGGGCGAACTCCCCCATAACTCGCCGTGATAGGTGCCAGTCGCCGTGAGTTCAGCGAGCGGTACCCACATCACCTTGTCGGCTTCCATTGTCTGTGGAGTGAGCGGCACCGGAGCATCGAGTAAGCCGACCTTTGGAATGATGTAGCTCATACTCACCACCGTGTTCACATGGGAAAGTTCACCGACGATCGTCACCAACGATGGGTGGAGACCTACTTCTTCATGAGCTTCCCGTAAGGCGGTCTGCGTGGCGGTTTCTCCTGGGTCCATCCGACCACCCGGAAACGAGATCTCACCTTTGTGTTGGCGGAGCTGCTGAGAGCGCCGTGTCAACAAGACTTCAACCCCTTGCGAACCAGGAGCGAGTGCGACAAGAACAGCAGCGTGACGAGCGCCGTCGAATGCTGGCTGAATTGGTAAACCCTCGGTATCGACAACCTCGGTTATCTGTTGTGTGGAGATGATCGCTTCAGCATCAACGTTCCAGGGCGGGCTCATCACCCGATTCCACACCGTCGGACGCGGAACGACCTGCTGTCCGCCCCGAGGCGCTGGTTCACTCACTCGTTGAGGTTCCTGGCACCCATCCGGATTGAACAAGTTCGTTGAGCACTTCAGCCATGCCAGCAGTCTTCAGGTTTGCAAGCACCTTGCCAGGGAGCTGCTCGCCGCGCTCCCACTCGTCCCACGCGGTCTGCAACTTGTTGAGATCAGGGGCTGGACGTTCAAATGCCATGCACACATTCTACGGACGGATTGATTGAGCGTCGCTTTCAACAGGAACCGAAAAACAATGGAGCCCGGGCATGTGCCCGGGCTCCATCAAACGACTCGGGGTCGTATGGGCGTCACATCATGCCGCCCATACCTCCCATTGGGTCCATGCCGCCACCCATTGCTGGGGCAGGCTCTGGCTTGTCGGCAACGACACACTCGGTCGTGAGAACAAGCGCAGCGATCGATGCAGCATTTTGCAGGGCTGCACGAGTCACCTTGGCGGGGTCGATAATGCCAGCCTTGACGAGGTCGGTGATCTCGCCTGTGGCTGCGTTAAGGCCAACGGCCCCAGACTCAGCCTCAATGGCCTGAACCATGACTGAGCCCTCAAGACCAGCGTTCATCGCAATGTTGCGAGCTGGTGCCACGAGTGACTCATAGACCAAGCGTGCGCCGGTCTGCTCGTCGCCTTCGAGACCAGAAACAACATCGGCAACTGATGCGCGGGCACGAACGAGAGCGGTACCGCCACCGGCGACGACACCCTCTTCGATTGCTGCACGTGTTGCTGACACTGCGTCTTCGATGCGGTGCTTCTTCTCTTTGAGTTCGACCTCGGTGGCTGCACCAACCTTGATCACGGCAACGCCGCCAGCGAGCTTCGCGAGGCGCTCTTGGAGCTTCTCACGGTCCCAGTCGGAATCGGTGTTGTCGATCTCAGCCTTGATCTGGTTAATACGTCCGACAACATCTTCACCTGATCCGCCACCGTCAACGATGGTGGTTGCATCTTTAGTGATGATGACGCGCTTTGCGGTTCCGAGAAGGTCGAGCGTGGTGTTCTCCAACTTGAGGCCAACGTCTTCGCTGATGACCTGACCGCCAGTGAGCACTGCCATGTCCTGGAGCATTGCCTTGCGGCGATCACCGAAGCCAGGAGCCTTGACTGATGCCGAAGCAAAGGTGCCACGGATCTTGTTGACGACGAGGGTTGCAAGTGCTTCACCTTCGATGTCTTCAGCGATGATCACGAGTGGCTTGCCGGTCTTCATGACGCCCTCGAGGACGGGAAGGAGCGACTGAACCGTTGAGATCTTGCCCTGGTTGAGGAGGATGTAGGGCTCCTCGAGGACTGCCTCTTGACGGTCGGTGTCGGTCACGAAGTATGGCGACAGGTAGCCCTTATCGAACTGCATACCCTCGGTGAACTCGAGCTCGGTGCCGAATGTGTTCGACTCCTCAACGGTGACAACACCGTCTTTGCCGACCTTGTCGATCGCCTCGGCGATGACCTCGCCGATCGAGTTGTCTGCAGCTGAAATGGTTGCAACGTTGGCGATGTCTGACTTGTCGTCAACATCTTTTGCCTGAGCGAGGATCGAGTCAACAGCTGCTTTCACAGCCTGCTCGATGCCCTTCTTCACGCCCATTGGGTTGGCGCCTGCAGCAACGTTCTTCATACCGACCTGCACCATTGCCTGCGCGAGAACGGTTGCGGTGGTGGTTCCGTCACCGGCGACGTCATTGGTCTTGGTCGCAACTTCCTTCACGAGCTGGGCACCCATGTTCTCGAACTCGTCTTCGAGTTCGATTTCTTTTGCGATCGAGACACCGTCGTTGGTGATCGTCGGAGCACCAAACTTCTTGTCGAGCACGACGTTGCGGCCCTTAGGCCCGAGGGTCACTTTGACCGCATCGGCGAGCTTGTTGACGCCGGCCTCAAGGGACTTACGAGCGTCGTCATCAAACTTCAGAATCTTTGCCATGTTGTTACCTCACTTCTCCACAATTGCAAGTACGTCGCGGCCCGAAAGAACGAGCAAATCATCACCATCGACGGCGACTTCAGTTCCGCCGTACTTTGAGTACAGGACAACGTCACCAACGTTGATGCCGAGCGGTATCAATTCTCCGCTGGCCTCGGCGCGCTTTCCAGGGCCTACAGCGAGAACGGTGCCCTGCTGTGGCTTTTCCTTTGCCGTATCGGGAATCACGAGTCCTGACGCAGTCTGCGTCTCGGCCTCATTCGGCTGGACGACAATGCGGTCATCGAGCGGCTGTAAATTCATGTTGCAAGCCTCCATGGCGTGAACAGGGGTTGATGTAATAACGCCAATCACTTCATTAGCACTCATAATTGACGAGTGCCAAGGCTACGGTGCAGGTGACTGATTAGCAACCGGCAGTAGGGAGTGCTAACCGCTTGAGCGAGCGGTTCCTGCAGCGTTCACACCAGCTTTTCGAAGCAACTCGATGGTTTCCGCAAGAGGAAGCCCAACCACGTTTGACACACTGCCCGAAATCGATGAGACAAATGCTGCGGCCCGGCCTTGAATACCGTACGCCCCCGCCTTATCGAGGGGTTCGCCGGTGCGGACATACCAGTCGATTTCTTCAGTAGCGAGAGACCTAAACGTCACCGCAGTTGACACGACCACCGTGTCGACAAGGTCACCATGGGCCACACAGACCGCAGTATGGGTGAAGTGCTCCCGACCTGATAGCGACCGCAGCATCGAGGCTGCTGCGGCGGCGTCAACCGGTTTCGCAAGAATCTCTCCATCGCGATCAACTGTCGTATCGGCGGCGAGAACGACCACATTCGGGTACGACTCGCGCACCGTCTGTGCCTTCAACGTGGCAACACGAGCGACATAAGTTTTGGCGTCCTCACCGACCAGCGACGATTCGTCAACGTCAGCTGGCACCACTATGAAGTCAACATCAAGATCGCTCAACAGTGATTTCCGGCGCGGTGAACCCGACGCAAGAACAAGTTCAGCCACCCGAAATCGCCATCTCTCGGGCGTCATCAGGAATCGTCATATCGCTATCTGCATCGTCAGCGGTGAGAAAGCCCTCTGGCAACGCAACCTTGATAGGGCCATTCGTGTGACCGCGTCGAATGCGCGCCCCTCCCTCGACGATCTGGGCTGACCGGTCGAGTTCGGCGAGCAACTGCTCGAGCTCAGCAACGGTCGCCACCATCGAAAAGCGACGCCGCACTTCAGGGCCAACCGGATACCCGGTGAGATACCACGAGGCATGCTTGCGAAAATCTCGCATCGCGAAATTCTCACCATCGAGCCGCTTGCCCTTCTTCATCACCACATCGGCCGAATAATGATCAACAAGGGCTCGGGCATGCGACAGCATCCCATCCGCAACCTCACCGAGTGCGCGAGGCGCTGGAACCTCTCGGCCTGCAAATGCATCGACCAAATCAGAGAACAGCCACGGCCGACCGAGGCATCCACGACCGATTACGACTCCATCGCATCCGGTCTGATTCATCATGTTGAGCGCATCTTGAGCTTCCCAAATGTCGCCATTGCCCAACACTGGAATGTTGTGGCCGGCGTCGACAACAAGCTGTTTGAGTTGCGTGATCGCGCCCCACCTTGCATCACCTGAATAGTGCTGCTCAACGGTTCGCGCATGCATTGCTACCCATGCGGCTCCCTCGTCGGCACAAATCAGCGCAGCGTCTCGATCGGTTCGAAAGGCGTCGTCGAGGCCCATCCTGAACTTTGCCGTCACCGGAATGCCAAACGGTTCAGCGGCTTTCACCGCAGCACGGAAAATTGTTCGAAGTAACGCCGGGCGGGCGGGAACAGCAGCTCCACCACCTTTTCGCGTCACCTTTGCCGCCGGGCAACCGAAGTTGAGGTCGACATGATCGACGAGCCCTTCTTCGCACACGATCGATACGGCATGCCCCAACTGGGCTGGATCACTGCCATAGATCTGCAGACTTCGCGGGTTCTCATCGGGAGCGAATGACATCATTCGCATCGTTTTGTCGTTTCGATGAACGATGGCTGCCGCCATCACCATCTCATTGACGTACACCAATCCGGGAGCGTGTTGACGACAAATTGATCGAAAAGCGGCGTTAGTCACGCCCGCCATCGGCGCCAACACCACCGGCGCAGCCAGCGTGTGATCACCGATCTTCATTGGGATTCGCTCAGCCATCGGCGATCCCCGCTTCTACGAGAGGCATCGACGGAAACGCTCCGATATCGAGACGGCTTGGGCCAAGGGCCCGCAGCCGATGCCAGCCCGCAGCCGCAATCATCGCAGCATTGTCAGTGCACATCTCGCGTCCAGGGAGAAATGCTCCAATACCGTCGTCTGCGCAGGCTGCTTGAAGATCAGACCGCAGTTGGGTGTTCGCCGCAACACCGCCTCCAAGAACAACCCCGGTTGCTCCCACGTTGCGAGCTGCCTTCATCGCTTTGTGGACCAACACATCACTCACTGCTTGCTGGAACGATGCTGCGATGTCAACAGATGACACTTCCGGATGCTTGCGAACAAAGTTCACCACCGAAGTCTTCAGTCCGCTGAAACTGAAATTGAGACCGTCGTCCATCATCGCCCTTGGAAAATTCACTGCTCCCGGATCACCTTCGGTGGCCGCACGATCAATCGCCGGGCCACCCGGGTAGCCGAGATCAAGATAACGGGCGACTTTGTCGAACGCTTCCCCAGCCGCATCATCAATCGTGCGACCGAGCAGCCGGTAGTCGCCATGCCCTTTCATCTCGACGAGCATGGTGTGGCCCCCCGAGACGAGCAACACAACTAGCGGAAACTCCAAGGTCGGATCTTCAAGAAAGCTCGCGTAGAGATGGGCTTCAAGGTGGTTGACTCCGACAAACGGTGTGTTCCAGGCCAACGCAAGAGCCTTCGCCGACGACACTCCGACAAGCAACGCTCCGATGAGACCGGGGCCGACAGTGCACGCAATTGCATCGATGCGGTGCTCGTCGATACCCGCGTCATCGATCGCCCGACGCACGACCGGGTTGATCGATTCAAGGTGGGCGCGGCTCGCCACCTCAGGAACGACGCCACCGAACTCGGCATGTACATCAATTTGGCTCGACACCACCGATGACACCACGTCATCACCGCCCATCACCACGGCTGCAGCAGTCTCGTCACAACTCGTCTCGATTCCGAGGATGACCGTATCTGGCCCAACGACAACCTCTGGTAGCGACATCACGCACACCTCCCTGTCAGCCGGTCTGCGCAACGGTCAAGATAGTCACCATCGCCGAGTCGATGACACCACATCACTACGGCGTCCTCGCCGTGCTCGTAATAGGCCTTTCGGTAACCGGCAGGTGCGAAGCCAAACCGCTGATACATGGCCTGCGCCGGCTCAGCCGACGCGCGAACCTCGAGAGTCCACGCCGTCGCTCGTTGTGCCCGCGCATGTTCCGCAAGTTTCATCATGAGTGCAGCACCAATGCCCTCACGGCGCACTGACTCACTCACCACAATGTTCGTCACGTGCGCCTCTCGGTCACCTGCGGCTTCGACAACCCATAACCCGGCGTATCCCACGATCGTCCGGCCACGGCGAGCGATGAGGTAGTGACGTCCTCCCCGACCAACCTCGGTAAGTTCGTCAAGAAATACCTGACGCGACCAGTGGCGGTCGTAGGTTGCGGCTTCGATCACAAGCACTTGTCTCAGATGGCGGCGCTTCATCGCTTCGATCACGATTCCTCGCCGCATCATGACCTCACCTCGCGCGTGCTCCAATTGATCTGAGCATCGGGCTGGCGAAGGTACACCGGCTCAACCATCTGCTCTACAACCGTCTCATCACGAATCGCCCGGAGAACTGCCTCACTTGCCAGCACCGATGCCGATGGGTGAACCGCAGCACCAATCGAGCAACTAAATCCGGCCGTGATGTCATCGCCGTAGCGGTGGGCCCCATCGCCGACACACACGCTCGACTGGTCTCGCGCCATCAAATCTGAGACCAAATCGTCGACTGACCCGACGGTTGGTTGATGCAAGAGTTCAAGCCCTTGGCGAGTGCGCCGGTACATGGCCCAGAAGACTTCAGACTTTCGCGCATCAACAACAGGCACGATGATGTCGTCGGTGGTCGCCTCCGCTGCAGCCAAAACCTCAAGTGATGTCATCGGCACCATCGGAATGTTGAGTGCCATCGCCAACGATTTTGCGGTTGCGATTCCGACCCGCATGCCAGTAAACAATCCAGGGCCGACATCAACTGCAATAGCTCCCACTTCAGAAAGTTCGAGATCAGCTCGTTCGCAGACGAACTGAACGCAAGGAACGATCGACTCTGCATGACGACGGCCTCGAGCAACTTCGACATTGGCTAACACCCCGTCTGACGCTGCAAGGGCGACGCCAACCGATTCGGTTGCACTTTCAATACCGAGAACGATCACGACCATGCCTCCAGAGCGGTTGACAGCATGTCGCGACGACGGTCCCAACTTGGCCCCACCGTGTCAAAAATGAATTCTCGGAGTTCACCTGCGTCATCATCGATGTCGACGTCGATGTGGACTTCTAAATAGTCGACAATCTCATCGATTGCGGCCTCTCCCCATTCGATGAGCACGACACCGCTGAATTCCGCCAGTTCACTCAACGCAAGGTCAGCGACCTCTACCGTTCGATCAAGCCGATAGAGGTCAGCGTGGTGCACGGTGAGATTGCCACAGTCGTAGGTGTTCACCAGCGTGAACGTGGGAGAGGTCATCGGTTCGGTAACACCAAGGGCGGCACCAATGCCTTGGGCAAACACCGTTTTTCCAGAACCCATTTCGCCGGTCAACACGACTGTGTCGCCACTTCGAACGACCCGCGCAAGAGCAGCCGCAAAGTCGCGCGTGTCACTCGGGGATGTCGTTCGAAACCACATATTGGTAACGATGCTACGACTGCTCAGTCGGCAACCCCACTGCTCGTCGCGGAACGCGCCCGCTGATCTGGCAGACGATCTCGTAACCGATCGTGCCCAGTCGTTCTGCCCACTCTTCGACCATGAGCTGCTCGTTACCTTGGCGGCCGATGATTACGACCTCATCTCCGATATCAATCGGGTCATTCTCATCTTCGGGACCAAGATCGACCACGAGTTGATCCATGGTCACCACGCCGACGACAGGTCGCCGGCGACCACCAATGAGCACCACGCCACCAACTTCAGACCATCGACGAGGGACTCCATCGGCATACCCGACGGGAATAGTTGCGAGCCGCGTGCGTTGAGCCGTTTGATATCGCCATCCATACGACACGTGCTCCCCCGCTTCAACCACTTTCACGTACGACACCCGAGCCCACCAGCGCAGCGCAGCCGAAAACACATCTCGATCGAGTGTGAGATCAGTGGACGGGTCAATGCCATACAGCGCAATGCCCGCTCGTACGTAGGTGTACCGACTATCAGGCACCGACAACGCCGCCGCAGAGTTTGCCATGTGAATTTCGGTGTCGGATTCAACAAGTGAGGTCACCGACGCAAACTCGTCACTCTGCTGAGCAATTCCGGGATGACCAGGTATGTCAGCTGTCGCGAAATGGGTCGCCACACCGACAAGTTGAAGATTGGGGTGCTGCTGAATGCTTGCCAGCAGCGCCTCGGCAGACGAAGGTTCTGCACCAACTCGGCGCATTCCGGTATCGACTTTGAGGTGAACTCTCGCAATCACGCCGCGTTGCTGTGCGACCGCTCCAAGAGCGTCGATCGACTCCGACCGATACACCATCACTTCGGCGTTTGCATTGAGAAGCGCCTCATATTGCTCGTGAGGCTGATCGCTCAACACCAATATCCGCGACTCAATGCCGGCGTGACGTAACTCAGCAGCCTCTTGCACGAGCGCAACGGCGAGGCCACTGGCGCCACCCGCAACAGCTGACCGACTCACCGTTATCGCACCGTGCCCGTAGCCATTCGCCTTCACCACTGCCCACACAGAACTTGGTGCACATCGCTCCACAAGGTGACGCATATTGCTCTCGATGGCGTTGGTGTCGACATCCACCCCCGACCATCGCTGCAACGAGAGATCTTCCTTCATCACTCAGCAACCACCTGCGCGATCGCCACGCTGTCACCGTGGGACAGGCTGAGATGCCAACGCTCGACCCCTGCTTCAGTTGCGAGTTCAAACGCTCTTCCGACAACAAGCAACGATGGAGCACCACTTTCGGCTTTCGTCACCGACACGTCGTGAAATCCGAACGCTCCAAGCCCAAGACCAAGGGCCTTCATCGATGCTTCTCGGGCAGCAAAACGAGCGGCAAGCCCAGGCACGTCATCGACACGGCCTGACAGCGAGTCGAGTTCGGCGTCGGTAAACAGCCGGGTTCGCATCGACGGTGTTCGAGCCAGCGAACGACGAAATCGCTCGATGTCGACAACGTCAACGCCGACACCGATCATCACGACATCCAGTAATTCGCGGTCTCTGAAATCGGCAGAATGAGGAGGTCGGCAACCGACACTTCGGCGAGCTTTGCCTCGTCGAACGTGCCTTCGGTTTCCGTCACCCAGTCGACGAGACGTTCGTAGCGGTTGTCGTAGCCCTGCAAGAAGATTCGGGCATCGTCAACCGGCACGTGATCGTGGAAATTCACGTGCAACAGCATGAGACCGGTGCACACACCCGCTTTCGTCTCGGGCACCAGAATGACCGTTCGGTCATCACGTCGACCGCGGGCCACCAGCACGTCTCGCTGTTCAGCGACGTACCGCTTTGTACCGGTCAACGCTGGGTCGCCATCAACACGACTCGAGAGGGTTGTCGCAACACCGTCGCGATCTACGACTGAAATCGATTCACCAACGATGCCATAACGCGTTGCACCCGTCACTTCAGCGACTGCTGCATCAAGTGCAGCAAGCACCTTGAGCGACCGATACGACACAACATCTCGTCCAGCCCCACGTGACATCACCGCTTGCACAAGAGCGTTGTCAACGAGGTCAGAATCACTGCGAGAAATTCCGACGGTAACCGTCTTCGCTTGGTGCTTAATGGCATCAATCGGGCGAGTGAGTTCGTCGATCGCAGCAGAGAGTGCATCGACGACTTCAGCGATGACAAGTTCAGGAGTTCCGATATTGCCTGTTGCAATCGTGAAATCTTCAACGGGTCGACGCGACCGCACAAAGCCGATTGCAGAACTCACCCGGACTGCAGTTGAGGCATCGAGGTGCCCGTCATAGATCCTTGCTCGCATACCCTCTTCAAAGTCACGGATGTGCACCTGAATATCTTCTGCAAGGTGAACAATCAGATCGTCAGCTGTTTCATCAGACTCGATCGATCGTTCGATGACATCTCGAGCTGCACGCAAAGGAAGCGCCGACCGGTCGATCGCTCGTGCCGCTTCATAGCCGAAGAGGTGGCCAACCATGGCCGACAAAATGAATCCAAGCGCTGCGTCAACAACAGGCACCTCGATCACCATGCCTACTGAGAACCGGGTTTGACCCTCATCGCAGACCACGATCGGGGTTGCCTTATGAGCGTTAAAGATCGCAGTTTCCTTGGCGACATCGTCTGCGGTTGAACCCTGAAGGCCGGCCGCGCACACAAAGATCAGGGGCTCGCTCGAGAGATCGATGTGTTTTTTATCTTCGGTGACATCTGCAGCGATCGACTTATAACAGAGCTCACTCAGTTTGATGCGAACCTCGTGAGCAGCGACAAGGTTGGGGCCGTTACCAACAACGGCCCAGTAACGCTTCGAAGGGCCACTCGCGGCGGCAATTTCGGCGATCGATGATCGAAGGCTCAGCACCTTCTCCATCGCTGAAGGCATCTCTTGTAGTGAGCGGATCAACCGCTCACGTCGCCGTTCGCTTCCGATTCCAGCCGACGTAGCGATCACGCATGCGAGGAGCGCTCCAGCTGCAACTTGTGCGTAGAACGCCTTCGTTGATGCAACACTCATTTCGACATCTCGGCCGTCAGATGTGTACACCACTCCATCTGCTTTAACCGCAAGATCACTTCCGCGCCGGTTCACGATTGCAATAACTGGCGCTCCCCGAGACCGCAACAAGTCGACCGTCCTGTTGGTGTCGGTTGTCGTCCCACTTTGGCTGACAGCAACGATCAGCGTGTCTGACATGTCGGCTCGAAGTTGGAAACCTGAGATTTCCGTCGCTGTCACGGCATCGACGTCAAGATCTCCTTCACATAGCTCTCGAAGAATTGCAGCAACACCCTGACCGGCAACGGCGGCCGTACCTTGACCAATCACCCGAACATGGGAGATATGTCCCGCTGCGAGCCGCTCACGCACCGCTGTTGGCACCGAGCTCTCGGGGAGCTTGATGACAGGAGTTCCATCATGCTCGTCGATTCGACCTCGAAGGGTTCGCCGAAATGATCGGGGCGATTCTTGAATTTCTTTCAGCAGATAGTGAGGTGAGTCTCCGCGGTCGATATCACGTGTCGTGACCTCTGCGCTCAGAACGTCATCATCTTGAATCGGCATCTCGGCACCGGAATACGCACGGCGGTGCAGCCCATCGAGGCCCGCACGATTGAGGTCGACGACGAGAATTTCTCCACCGGCTTCCCCATCGAGGCGCATGTATCGGTCGGTCTCTTCGACAACGCCATACGGCTCGCTTGCGATGATGTACCCGTCATCGGTGATACCCACATACACCCCCTGGCCACTTCCGCGAAGCGCCAGCATGAGATGCTGTGGGCGATCAGCGGCAATCGCTCCGATAGCAACCGAGCCTTCGAATTCATTCACCGAACGTCTAAACGCTTCGACCGGGTCAAGGCCCTCGCCAATACGGCGGGAGGTCATTGTTGGAATCACCTTCGCATCGGTCGTGATCTGATGATGAATCTGTAGCCCGAAACGTCGGCTGAGATCTGCGTAATTATCGACGTCACCGTTCAACACCCCGACCACGTACGGGCCAGTAATCGCCTCGTGTTCTTCGCTGTTCAACGGGTGTGCGTTTGCTTCCGAGATCACCCCAATACTCGCCCACCTCGTATGACCCAGCACCGCAGTCACTGCGGTTGGTGATGACAGTACGGCTCGCAACAACCCATCGGAGCGAACCTCCTGTCGAATCGAGGCTGTGTTATCGCCAAGCTCACCGATCTCAGCCGCTGCTTTGTAGACAAACGACAACACCGGTCCACTCGTCGTATCGACCCATCGAACCGAACGTGAGCGAAAGAGGGCGTCATTCGACCGCTCGGAAAGTTGCTGAGCGACAAAAGGGTCGTCGACAGCAAGCCCGTGGTCACTAACCATGACATGAATTCCCGCCGAGTCACGACCCCGAACTTCAAGCCGATCAAGGGCAGAGAGCGCACGCTGTATCGAAAGATAACCATTGAAGGAATCTTCTGAAGCGCCGCCCGCGAGCGCGTGAATTTCTTGAGCGGTTCGAATGCGGTCGCGACCAATTGCCCATGACGCGTCACGAAGAGCGATCACGGCTGCATCATCGTCGCGTGTCCCAGATTCGACTTCCGCCTCGAGTTCAGCAACCTTGCCCTCGATGTCGGCAAGTGCCGCGATGATCGAATCGACAAGTTCTGCTTCGTTTGTCAGCGCGATCACCCCAGGGACGCCGCGCAACGCTTTGTCGACTGCAGTCAGCACACTGGCGGCTCCAGCAGGGTCGGTTGCGACAGAATCAAGTGCCGTTGCGAGCAATGTCGACAACTCAGCGGCTGTCGGCGGTGTGCGACCGTCACGACGACTGAGTACCGCAATAATCCCGCACATTTGATCAGCCTACTCGTCGCCGTCGTCGTCATTCATCGGCTCATATGACCGTTCAATGGCATCGGCGAGCGTCGTAGCGATTCGTTCGGCGTCCGCCTGGAGGGCAGCTTCGACCATCACACGAACGAGAGGTTCAGTACCGCTTGGCCTGATGAGAATTCTGCCATCTTCGCCGAGTTCGCCCTCGAGCTCTCGCCGAACCTCGCGAATGGCCTCATCTGGAACTTCACCACGTACCGGAACCGAAACGTTGATGAGTACCTGCGGATACGAGTTCATCGATGCAAATGACAGTTCGGCAAGTGACTTGCCAGAGCGGACAACTGCATCGAGCAACACGACTCCTGTCAGCATGCCGTCACCGGTCGTTGCGTGAGCCGGAATGATGATGTGGCCTGACTGTTCACCACCCAGAGAAAACCCGCCCTCGATCAATGCCTCAAGAACATGGCGATCCCCCACTGGTGTTTCGACCACCTCGATGCCCGCGGTGTTCATTGCTCGACGAAAACCAAGGTTCGCCATGACCGTCACCACAACGGTGTTACCGGTGAGCATGCCTCGCGAGCGCATGTCGCTTGCGAGAATGGCGATGACCCGATCGCCGTCGACGACATTGCCGAGATGGTCAACAGCAATGAGCCGATCGGCATCACCATCGAGTGCAAGCCCGACATCAGCACCATAGGCAAGTACCGCCTCTTGCAGGCTTTGCGTGTGAGTCGCTCCACAGCCGTCGTTGATATTGGTGCCATTCGGGTCAGCGTGAATGACGATGACATCGGCACCGACCGAAGCAAAAACCTCGCCAGCAAGTTCAGAGGCGGCGCCATTTGCTGCGTCGACAACCACACGGATCCCTTGCAGCGATCGTTGTTCGATCGCACTGGTGATGCGCTCGAGATAGCGAACCTGTACGACAGCCATCTCTCCGGTGGTCATGTTTCCCGAAGGCTTAGCAACCACGTCGGGGGCATCCTGCCGATTCCACTCAGCTTCAATCTGTGCCTCTGTCTCGGTTGAGAGTTTGGCCCCGCCGGGGCCGAACACCTTGATGCCGTTATCGAAGAACGGGTTGTGAGACGCCGAGATGACAACACCGACTGCGTTTCTTCTCGCCGATTCAGCGGCGACGACCGGAGTGGGCACCATTCCGAGCGACTCGACTTCCGCCCCACCATTGATCAACCCTTGTGATACCGCAGTGATGAATGCAGGGGTCGACTCGCGGCTGTCGCCTCCGATGACCACAGGGGTTCCGGAAAACACACGAGCGATGGCCCGACCAAGGTCGGATGCCATCGCTTCGGTGAGTTCGCTATGCGCCCTCCCGCGGACACCGTCGGTGCCAAAACGCATCGGGCTGCCTGATCAGCGCTTCGTGTACTGAGGAGCCTTGCGGGCCTTCTTGAGGCCGTACTTCTTCGACTCTTTCTTTCGTGAGTCTCGAGAGAGGAGACCAGCCCGCTTCAACGCTGGACGAGTTTCGGGATCAAGATCGACAAGTGAACGAGCGATCGCCATGCGAAGCGCATCTGCCTGACCAGAAACGCCGCCACCGTGAATCGATGCGTCAATGTCAAAGCGATCTTCGACATCGGCAACCCGGAGAGCTTCTGAAACGACCATGCGCTGTGCCGCGGTTGGGAAGTAAGCATCAAATGCACGACCGTTAATGGTCACGACACCTGAGCCTTCACGAAGCCGAGCTCGGGCGACGGCCTCTTTACGGCGGCCGGTTGTTTGCGTGAGAGGAGTGCTCATATCAATTGCCTCGAATCAATCAGCGGGCTGCGGCACCAGGCACCGCGAGCGGGGTTGGGGACTGTGCTTGGTGCGGATGATCTGGTCCGGCGTAGACCTTGAGTTTCGTCATCTGCTGACGACCAAGACGGCCCTTTGGCAACATGCCGCGGACGCTTCGACGCACTGCGTCAGCTGGCTTGCGATCGAGAAGTTCCGCGAACGACTCGCTCTTCAACCCACCCGGATATCCCGAGTGGCGGTAGATCATCTGACGGCTCTCTTTTCCGGAGGTCATCACGACTTTGTCGGCGTTCACGATGATGACGTGATCACCGGTGTCGATGTGTGGTGCAAAGATTGGCTTGTGCTTGCCGCGGAGCAAACGGGCGACTTCGGTGCAGAGGCGACCGAGGATCATTCCCTCAGCGTCGACGATGTGCCACTCTCGGGTGATCTCACTCGCCTTAGGTGTATAGGTCTTCATTACGTCAATTTCCAGTCATTTTAGCGATTTTCCGGTGGAGGTCAGGTCCACTGAACCCTATGAGGATACGGGTGTAGCGGGTAGTTCCCCAACACTCACTGCGCGGCGCCTCCACCGCGATCTCTCTCATAACCAACCTTCATGAGGACAAGGCCTTGTGGTGGGGCGACTCGTCCTGCGAGTTGGCGATCTTTCCCGTCCAAAATTGTGCTCATTTCATGTGATGAACGACGCCCTGAGCCGATATCAACCAACGTGCCCGCTAACGATCGAACCATCTGATGGCAGAACGCCATACCGACGATGTCAAACATCACCAAATGAGATGGGTCCCCTCTCGTCCAGCTTGCAGAGATCACCGTTCTCACGAGTGACAGTGGCGTGCCATCTGGCGCGGGGTCTGGTGCTCGACAGAACGACGAAAAATCGTGTTGTCCCACAACGACCTGTGCGGCTTCGTTCATGAGATCGAGGTCGAGCGATTGGGCAACATGCCATGTGAGGTCGTGTAGGAGCGGATTGCCCTCTGGCCCATTCCACACGTGGTAGCGGTATGAACGAGAAGATGCAGAGAACCGTGCATTGAAATCGTTAGGTGCCCAGTCGCCTGACCGAACGGCGATGTCTGGGGCACACATGCGCGAAAGTCGATGAGCAAGATCTGATGGGTCAACCGCACCTGGCAAGTCACACGAAATCACTTGACCGAGAGCATGAACTCCGGCATCGGTGCGTCCGGCCAAAGTGAACTCGATCGGTTGCCCAAGGATCTGCTCGCACGCGGCGCGAAGCTCACCGATCACCGTGCTAACCCCCGGGCTTTCGGCAGCACCTCGAAAGGCGGTACCTCGGTAAGAAACGACAAACCGGGCCCGACGAATGTCGGACCCGGTCGTCATCGTTCTAGGGGTGGTCAGACGAGCTCGATACGAGCCATGTCGGCGTTGTCGCCAGACCTGGTGCCGAGCTTCAGAATGCGGGTGTAGCCACCGTTGCGCTCGAGGTAGCGAGGCGCAACCTCATTCACGAGTTTGTGCGTCATCTCACGGTCACCGAGGTAACCCTGAATCTGACGAATGCGGTGCACGCGCATTGGGCTGTCATCTTGAGCCTTCTTAGCCTTCGTGATGAGTTTCTCTGCGATTGGACGCAGAGCTTTCGCCTTCGCCTCAGTGGTGGTGATGCCCTCAGCAGCAAACAGCGATGCTGCAAGGTTGGCCATCATCAAACGCTGATGGGCCGCGTCGCCACCAAACCGGCGAGCACGTCGTGGTGTTCCAGGCATGTCAGTTCTCCGTTGTTGTCAAAAATCTCACGGGCGAAGAGAAAGCCCACGCTCATCGAGCTTTTCGATGACTTCGTCAAGGCTCTTCTGGCCAAAGTTGGTGATGTTGAGAAGGTCGTCGTGGCTCTTCATGAGAAGTTCGCCAACGGTGTTGACCTGAGCCCGCTTCAAGCAGTTGCGCGGGCGCTCTGAAAGATCAAGGTCTTCGATTGGAAGATCAAGATCAGGCGATGAACTCGCGGTGTCAGGCTCTTCGGTAAGCGCAAGACCCTTTGGCTCATCGCTGAGTTCGGCGACGAGAGCGACAATCGTGCGGAGGGTCTCTCCAGCAGATGCCATTGCCTCGCTCGGCGATGTTGATCCGTCGGTGGTGACGTCAAGCACCAAACGGTCGTGATCGGTTGACTGGCCAACACGGGTTGGTTCAACAGCGAAGCTCACTCGACGAACGGGTGAGAAGATGGAATCGATCGGCATATTGCCGATCACCGGGGTTTCGACCTCGCGCTGGCTGCTTGCATAACCGTTACCGCTCTCAACGGTGAGGTCGATCGCAAGACGGGCTTTGCCGTTGAGGGTCGCGAGATGGAGATCACCGTTCAAGATTGATACGTCGGCGGGACAATCAATATCGCCGGCGGTCACCGAGCCGGGGCCCTTCGCGTCGAGACGGAGTGTGACTGCCTCTTCTGCGTCGGAACGAATCACGATGTCTTTGAGATTGAGGATGATGTCGGTGATATCTTCAATGACGCCGCTGATGGTGTCGAACTCGTGGAGCGCATCATCAAAACGAACCATGGTGATCGCTGCGCCCGGTACCGAGGACAGGAGGGTACGACGGAGCGAGTTTCCGAGTGTGTGGCCAAAGCCAGGCTCAAGTGGCTCGATAACGAACTGCTGGCGTTCGCCGTTGCCGTCGGAGACGACCTCGCCGAGTGCTTCCACTGAGGGACGTTGCATGACAAGCATGTCTGCCGGTTCCTTTCCTAGAACGATTACTTCGAGTAAAGCTCAACGATGAGCGATTCGCGGACGGGGACGTCAATGTGATCGCGCTGTGGCAGATCACGGACGGTAACTTCCTTGCCACCATCACCGGCTTCTAGCCAGCCGACCAATGAGCGGTCGTTGGTGTCCATGTTGTGCTGGATCACGATCATCTGAGCAGCCTTTGGCGACAGCGTGACGACGTCACCCTTTCGCACCCGATACGACGGAATATCAACTCGACGGCCGTTGACCTGAATCAGACCGTGATTCACAAACTGACGGGCCTGAGGACGAGTTGATCCCCAGCCAGCACGAAAAGTGACATTGTCGAGACGTGACTCAAGAAGGATGAGAAGGTTCTCACCGGTTGGACCCTGAAGGCGACTTGCCTCGTTGTAGGTCTTCTTGAACTGCTTTTCGAGCACACCGTAGATGTACTTCGCCTTTTGCTTCTCCTGCATCTGGGCGAGGTACTCAGAACCTGCATTGCGACGACGAGTACGGCCGTGAACACCGGGTGGGAATGGCCGACGCTCCATTGCGCGACGACCTTTCTCGTTTTCGAAGACGTTGACGCCAAGGCGACGAGAGGTGCGGACTTTGGGGCCTGTGTAACGAGCCATCTCAGTTCCTCCGACGCTTCGGTGGACGACATCCGTTGTGCGGAATCGGGGTGACGTCTTTAATCGTCGTCACCTCAATGCCTGAGTTTTGCAATGAGCGAACCGCAGTGTCGCGGCCAGAACCTGGGCCTTTGACTTCAACGTCGACGCGACGAACGCCGTGCTCCTGCGCTGCCTTCGCGGCGCGCTCCGCTGCGAGTTGAGCGGCGAATGGGGTGCTCTTACGAGAACCTTTGAATCCAACGGCACCCGATGATGCCCAAGAGATGACATTTCCATCAACGTCTGTGATGGAAACAATGGTGTTGTTAAACGAGCTCTTTACGTGAGCAACGCCCACAGAAACGTTCTTGCGATCGCGTTTGCGGGGCCGACGGCCACCTGGCTTTGTCTTAGCCATTACTACCTCACAGCCTTCTTCTTGTTGGCGACAGTGCGCTTCGGGCCCTTGCGGGTACGGGCGTTGGTGTGGGTGCGCTGCCCACGGACAGGAAGCCCCTTGCGGTGGCGAATACCTTGGTGACAACCAATTTCAATTTTGCGCTTGATGTCATTTTGAACGTCACGACGGAGGTCACCCTCAATCGTCAGGTTGGCATCAACCCATGAACGAATCTTGTTGACCTCATCTTCGGTGAGAGAGGACACTCGAGCGTTGAGATCAAGACCGTTATCTTCGCAAATGCGGATCGCTGTGGTGCGTCCGATTCCGTAGATGTAGGTCAGCGAAACTTCCAACCGCTTGTCGCGGGGAATATCGATACCGGCGATACGTGCCATCGTTTACTGCTCTCCGTTTATCTTTCAGCCTTGGCGCTGCTTATGGCGCGGGTTTTCACAGATCACTCGAATCCGGCCGTGACGACGAATCACACGACACTTCTCACACATCTTTTTGACGCTGGGTCGGACCTTCACTGCGTTCTTCTCTCACTTGTAGCGATACGTGATACGGCCTCGGGTGAGGTCGTACGGGGTGAGTTCCACTTGCACCTTGTCGCCAGGAAGAATTCGGATGTAGTGCATCCGCATCTTTCCTGAGATATGAGCCAACACTTTGTGGCCATTTTCTAACTCAACGCGGAACATCGCGTTGGGCAGCGACTCAAGAATCGTTCCTTCAAGGACGATTGCATCTTCTTTCGGTGAAGCCAGTGGATTCTCCTTAATTGTCGCGGTCTTGACCGCGGGGCGGACTACTGTACGTGTTGGCCGGTCTGGTCAACGTTTCGGCCTGCGCTCCGAGTGCACGGACACGGGCCGACGGGCAATGCTATCGGCGTGAGACGGCAACACCAATGGTGATTGCATCTTGTTCACCGCCGACTTTCTACGACATCGGTGAGGCGCTTGAACACGTGATCTGGATGCCCGACTCCGTTCACCACCGCTAACTGCCCGCGCCCTCCGTAAAACTCGATGAGAGGAGCGGTCTGTGATTCGTAGAGATCTAAACGGCGATTCACTGCTTCGGGAGTATCGTCGCCACGTTGCGTGACGTCACCGCCGCACACATCGCAAATCCATGGTGACGGGTCATCACCTGAACTTGTGTAGTTCGTTCCACAGTCTTGGCACACTCGCCGCGATGAAATGCGATCGACCACGATCTCGCGGGGCACGTCGAGATCGATCACCACATGAATGGGAAGGTCTTCAGTTATGCCGGCGAGCGCCTCAGCTTGGCCAACCGTCCGCGGGAACCCGTCGAGGATGTAGCCACGGCTCATCGCATCTGGCTTAGCTAAACGCTCTTTTACGATGCCAACCATGGTCTCGTCATCGACAAGACCTCCAGCGTCCATGATTTCGCCTGCAACGATGCCAAGCGGCGTGCGCTCACGAACCGCAGAACGCAACATGTCTCCAGTCGAAATGTGGGGCACGACAAAGTGCCGAGATAAGCGCACACATTGCGTGCCCTTACCAGCGCCTTGACGACCAAGGATGATGAGACGAGCTCCCGGCATGAATCGGGACCGCTTACTTGAGAAAGCCTTCGTAGTTTCGCAGCATCAATTGCGAGTCGATCTGACGCATGAGCTCAAGAGCCACACCAACAGAAATCAAGATGCTGGTTCCTGCGAATCCGAAGGTGCTCACATCAGCGGCCCACAACAAGATGTACGGAAGGATTGCGATACAAGCAATGAACACTGCGCCCGGCAAAGTAATGCGGTTCACCGCTTTTGCGAGATATTCCTCAGTCTGCGCACCTGGGCGGATACCCGGGATAAATCCGCCCTGACGGCGAATCTGATCGGCCTGTCGAACCGGGTCGAATGCGATTGAGTTATAGAAATAGGCGAACGCAATGATAAGCACCGCGAACAGCGAGATGTAGACGGCGTTCTGGCTGTTCAAGATGTACTGGTCGACATATCCCTGAATGCGTCCCCGCCAACTGTCAGCAGATGCATTGCCTAAGAAACTGACGAGAATTGCAGGGAGCAACAGCAGTGAGGAAGCGAAGATGATTGGGATCACACCCGATTGATTGACCTTCAACGGGATGTAGGTGTTTTGGCCACCCATCATTCGACGGCCAACGACCCGCTTTGCGAACTGCACCGGGATGCGACGCTGACCAAGTTCGACGTACACAACCGCAGCGATGATTCCAACTGACAACAGCACCATCATTACGAACCAGAACACTTTGTTTTGCAGCAAGATCGAATAGAAACCTGACGGAATGCCAGCAACAACAGATGCAAAGATCACCATCGACATGCCGTTGCCGATTCCACGCTGGCTGATCAATTCGCCAAACCACATGAGAACTGCGGTACCGACGACCAGCGTCGGGATGATGAGATAGCCGCGGGGCCAGATGCCATCGGGAAGCAGCGGAACAGACGGTGCTTGAACGGCGGAATAGAACGCTCCCCCGCCACCATTTCCAAACAAGAACACGAGCACGGTCGCTTGCAGAAGAGCGAGTGTCACCGTCACGTAGCGGGTGTACTGCGTGATCTTTCGTTGACCGACTGCACCCTGTTGCTGCAATTCTTCGAGCTTTGGAATCACCACACCGAGAATCTGCATAATGATGCTCGCCGTGATGTACGGCATGATTCCCAGCGCGAATACTGAGAAGCTTTCGAAGGCTCCTCCGGAGAACAAGTTGAAGAGGCCGAGTGCACCATCTTGAGCACCGGCGCGAAGCTGTTCGATCGCGAGTGGGTCAACGCCCGGTACACGAATAGCTGCTCCGACTCGGTACAAACCGACGATCATCAGCGTGAACAGGATCTTATTACGAAGATCCTCAATCTTCAGAATGTTCTTGATGTTGGCGATCATGATGGAATCGCTGCCTCCAGATTAGTAATCAGCGGTTAGCGAATTGGTTGCCCTTCACCGCAGGGCGACCGGCCTTACCCTCGCCCTCATGCGGGAGGGGAACGATGGTGACGTCGCCACCAGCGGCTTCAACCGCTGAGCGCGCAGCAGCAGAAATCGCATGTACGGAGAGCGAAACCTTGATGGAAAGATCGCCGTAACCGAGGACCTTCACGAATACGCCCTTCCGGACGAGACCTGCTGCCACCAGAGCATCAACATCAACGGTGCTTGCACCCAACTTCTCAAGCTGATGCAAGTTGACCGGGCTGTACTCGACACGGAACGGGTTATTGAACCCTTTCAACTTCGGCACACGCTGCTTGAGTGGCATCTGACCACCCTCAAAGCCACGCCGAACTGTGTTGCGGGCACGCTGTCCCTTGGTACCACGGCCTGCCGTCTTACCGCCTTTGCCGCCAGTACCGCGGCCAACACGCTGTGCACGTTTGTTTGATCCTGGTGCTGGTGCGAGTTCATCGACGCGCATAATCATTCACCACTTTCTGAGATCTCGATCAGGTGTGGGACGCGGTTCAACATGCCACGGACCTCTGGTCGATCGGGAAGAGTGTTTGTTTTACCAATACGGCCGAGACCGAGCGCCCGAAGTGTTCCTCGGGCCTTTGGCTTCTGACCAATTGCCGAGCGGACCTGAGTCACGCTGATCTGCTTCTCGCTCACTGGTCACCTCCGGTGGCAGCCGGAGAAGAATTCTGCTTCTGCCGCTCTTCGTATGCCCTCAACAGACCCTTCGGGACAAAGGTGTCGGCAGGAATTCCACGGCGCCTTGCAACTTCATCTGGACGCTGCAGCGACTTCAAACCGGCAATGGTTGCTCGCGCAACGTTGATGTGGTTCGCCGACCCGAGCGACTTACACAAGATGTCGTGAATGCCAGCCTCTTCGAGAATGATGCGGGCAGCTCCACCAGCGATAACGCCGGTACCGGGAGCAGCAGGCTTCATGAGCACCTTGCCGCCACCAGTGATGCCGGTGACCGTGTGGATAATGGTTGAGCCGGCAAGCGGAACCTCGAACAGATTTCGCTTCGCTTCTTCAGTGCCCTTTTGGATGGCCAACGGCACTTCTTTCGCTTTCCCGTAGCCGAGGCCAACACGACCATTGCCATCTCCGACGACGACGAGAGCAGTGAATGCGAAACGACGTCCGCCCTTCACGACCTTGGCGACACGGTTGATCGTGATCACGCGAGACTCGCGGAGGCCACCGTCATTTTCTGCCTGATTGTTTTTGTCGTTTTGTTGTGCTGCCATCAGAACTCCAAACCTGCTTCGCGGGCGGCGGTAGCGACCGCTGCGACACGGCCGTGATAGAGGTTTCCACCCCGGTCAAAGACCACTGCGGTAACCCCTGCGGCGCGGGCTCGTTCAGCGACGAGAGCGCCAATCTTTGTTGCGGCTTCAACTGATCCTGACGAATTTGAACGAAGTGCAGGCTCAACCGATGATGCTGCGGCAATGGTGCGACCGGACTCATCGTCAATCACCTGAGCGGTGATGTGACGGTTTGAGCGGTGGACAGCCAAGCGAGGCCGAGCAGCGTTACCACTGATCTTTTTACGCACTCGACGGTGGCGGGTGATGCGACCCTTACGTCGAGCCTTTGCGATATCACTCATGATCGATGTGTTCCTTTACGTTCCGGCTTACTTCTTGCCGGCCTTACCGGCCTTGCGCATGACACGCTCACCGGCATAGCGGACACCCTTACCCTTGTAGGGCTCTGGCTTGCGAATGCTGCGAATATCTGCGGCCACCTGGCCAACAACTTCCTTATCAATTCCAGAAATAATCACCTGGGTCGGGGCTGGAACTTCGAACGAGATCCCCTCCGGTGCAGACACGCTGACCGGATGGCTGAACCCGAGGTTTAAACGAAGACCGTTCGCACCTTGAGCTTCTGCACGGTAACCGACACCGACGATCTCGAGTTCCTTCTTAAAACCTTCAGTGACTCCGGTGACCATGTTGTTGACAAGGCTGCGCACGAGACCATGCATTGCGCGGTTCTGCCGCTCGTCATTCGGACGAGAGAACGTCAGCGTTCCCTCTTCCTGTGCAATCTCGATCAGGCCTGGAATATCTCGGCTCAGCGTCCCCTTGGGGCCCTTCACCGTAATGGTGCGGCCACTCACAGACACTTCAACTCCGCTCGGTACTTCGACCGGTGCGTTACCAATTCGTGACATGACGTCTCTCCTTCCGCTCGCCTATTACCAGACGTAGCAAAGGACCTCGCCGCCAACTTTTTGGCGACGCGCCTCGCGGTCGGTCATGAGTCCGCGACTCGTGGACAGGACAGCCACCCCGAGTCCACCGAGAACGCGTGGCACCGAGTCGGCCTTGCGGTACACGCGAAGGCCTGGGGTAGAAATTCGGCGAAGCCCGGAGATCGTCCGGTCACGCTCGATCGAGTACTTCATCGTGATGGTCAACACCTCGCCCGGACCCTTTGTTGAGGGCGCCACGGCAAAGCCCGAGATATAACCCTCGGACTCGAGCAACTTGGCCAATGCGACCTTCTGCTTCGATGACGGCATTATCACGGTGTCATGCATCGCCGTATTCGCGTTACGAACACGGGTGAGCATGTCAGCGATGGGATCTGTCAACATCGTTACGCTCCTCTCACCAGCTCGACTTGGTCAGGCCGGGGATCTCTCCTGCGTGCGCCATCTCGCGAAGGCACACACGACAGAGTCCAAACTTGCGGTACACCGAACGGGGGCGGCCGCAACGGCGGCAGCGGGTATATGCACGCACTTTGTACTTTGGCGTCCCGTTCGATTTGTTGATTAGGGCTTTCTTGGCCATGAGATCTTCTTCGTCCTCTTCGATTCGTCGCTCAGGTCACTTCTTCTTGCCACCGCGGAACTGCGGGTGGCGATTCTTCTTGCGGCGTGGTGCGTTGTCGGCATCGGCACCCCGCTTGAACGGGAACCCGAATGCGTCGAGCAGCGCATGGCCTTCGGCATCGGTGGTTGCGGTCGTCACGATGGTGATGTCCATACCACGGGGGTTGTCGACCTTGTCTGGGTTGATTTCTGGGAACACGGTCTGGTCAGAGAGACCGAACGTGTAATTTCCTCGGCCATCCCATGAGTGTGCAGGGAGCCCGCGGAAGTCACGGATTCGAGGAATTGCGACAGCGATGAGGCGGTCGAGGAATTCCCACATGCGATCGCCACGGAGGGTCACCTTGCAGCCGATGGCTTGACCTTCACGGAGCTTGAACCCGGCGATCGACTTGTTTGCGATCGTCACGGCCGGCTTCTGACCTGAGATCAGCGAGAGGTCAGACACTGCCGCTTCGAGCAACGACGCTTGCTGAGCAGCACGCCCAACACCCATGTTGATCACGATCTTGTCAATCTTCGGGATCTGCATGACGTTGTCAATCGACAGCGACGCTTGCAGATCACTCTTGATCTGATTGTTGTACTTCGCCTTCAGGCGGGGCTGAGTCAATGTGCTCACTTGATTACCTCACCGCTTGGACGGGCAATACGCACTTTGCTGCCATCAGACTCTGTGCGATATCCGACGCGCACTGGCTTGCCCTTGTGAACGAGCATGACGTTCGAAACATCGATCGGCATGTCTTTATCGATGCGACCACCCTGCTCATTCGCTCGGAGCGGACGCTGGTGGCGAACGGCGGTATTGATACCTGTCACCACGACTTTGTTTTCCCTTGGAAGCACACGGTCGACGGTGCCTTCCTTGCCTTTGTCCTTGCCGGCGATGACAAGAACGGTGTCACCTTTACGGATCTTCATGTCAGATCACCTCCGGTGCGAGCGAGACGATACGCATGAAGCGACGGTCGCGAAGTTCACGGCCGACTGGTCCGAAAATGCGGGTACCGCGCGGCGTGAGGTCGTCTTTGATGATGACGGCTGCATTCTCGTCGAAACGGATGTAACTGCCGTCGGCACGACGCTTCTCTTTCTTCGTGCGAACGACGACGCACTTCACGACGTCACCCTTCTTCACGCCGGCGCCAGGGATGGCGTCTTTCACGGTTGCAACGAAGATGTCACCAATCGAGGCGTAACGGCGACGGGTGCCACCGAGCACCTTGATGCAAAGCACTTCCTTTGCCCCGCTGTTATCAGCCACGCGAAGGCGGCTTTCCTGCTGAATCATCGTGCACGCTCCACGATCTCTACGAGACGCCAGCGCTTGTTCTTGCTCAGCGGACGGGTCTCCATGACTCGAACTTTGTCGCCAATGCCGGCGTCGTTGGCTTCGTCGTGTGCGTGCAACTTCTTGGTACGCATGACGAACTTGTTGTAGCGGGCGTGGCGAACGCGGTCGGTCACTGTGACGACAACCGTCTTATCCATCGCATTCGATGTGACGATGCCTTCGCGTACCTTGCGGGCAGCCCTTGTGGTGCTGGTCTCACTCATTGGTTCAGCTCTCTGCCTCTGCCGCAGCGATTTCACGCTGACGGATCACGGTGTTGATACGAGCAATACGCCGGCGGACGGCGCGAATTTCGGAGGTCTTCTCAAGCTGACCGGTTGCGTTACGAAACCGGAGGTTGAGAGCCTCGTGCTTACTGGCGCGGAGTTCATCTGCGAGCCCGGCCAAGTCCATGTCATCGAATTCGTTCTTACGTGCCATGACAGTCCTCAGATCTGCTCGTTGCGGGTGAGGATGCGAGCTTTGATCGGGAGCTTCTGAATCGCCTTGTTGAGGGCGATCTTTGCCTGCTCCTCATTTGGGAAGGAAAGTTCGAAGAGCACTCGACCGGGGCGAACGACAGCGACCCAGAACTCTGGGTTGCCCTTGCCCGAACCCATGCGGGTCTCGGCTGGCTTCTTCGTCACGGGCTTGTCTGGGAACACGTTGATCCAGACCTTGCCGCCACGCTTGATCGAACGGGTCATCGCAACACGGGCAGCCTCAATCTGGCGGGCGGTGAGCCAGCATGGTTCGAGTGCTTGAATTCCGTAGTCGCCAAATGCCAACTCGGTACCGCCCTTTGCCATACCACGGGTACGGCCACGGTGGTGTTTACGGTGTGCAACCTTTCGAGGCATCAACATGATGAACTCCTACTCCCCTCAGTCGTCACCGCGGAAGTGCGGGGTTTCGTTTGCTTCGCGCGTCTGACGGGTAATGGTCTCTTCTTCATCGAGCAACTTCTCAAGCTCAGGATCGGCCTCACGGACGAGCGGAGCTGGCTCAGTTTCTTCGGCGGCAGCGCGAGGACCTGCTGATGACACGACCTTGCGGCTGGTGTCTGCGGCCTGGCCAGATGTTTCACCAACGGCCATTGCTGCCTCGCGGGCAATCTTTTCATCGTTTGATGAACGGTACGGAAGGATCTCGCCCTTATAGAGCCAGACTTTGACACCAACGCGACCGTTTGCGGTCTTTGCTTCACGGAAGCCGTAGTCGATGTCTGCTCGAAGGGTGTGCAACGGCACCTGGCCTTCGCGGTACCACTCGGTGCGGCTCATTTCTGCGCCACCAAGACGGCCCGAGCACTGCACGCGAATTCCGAGTGCGCCGGCGCGCTGAGCATTCTGCACTGCACGCTTCATCGCACGGCGGAACGCGATGCGATTTGCGAGCTGGTCTGCCACGCCCTGTGCCACGAGCGCTGCGTCGAGCTCGGGGGTCTTGATCTCAACGATGTTGAGCTGGATACGAGGATTGCCGGTGATCTTGGTGATCATCTGACGAAGTTCGTCTGCTTGAGCACCTTTACGACCAATCACGATGCCCGGACGGGCGGTGTGAATATCGACTCGGAGCTTGTCACGGGTGCGCTCGATCTCGATGCGGCTGATGGCTGCGGTCTCGAGACGCTCCATGACTGAGTCACGAATCTGCCAGTCTTCGGTGAGGTACTGCTTGTACTCACGATCGCTAAACCAGCGGCTCTTCCAGTCGGTGCTCACGCCGAGGCGGAAGCCATAAGGGTTAATCTTCTGACCCATTAGTTCTGCTCCTCTTCGGTGCTTGCGTCATCGTCGGTCTCGGATTCAGTTTCAACTTCTGCTTCGGCGGCTTCGGCCTCTGCTTCGTCATCTGACTCAGCCTCTGCTTCAGCAGCATCTTCGGTCTCTTCAACTACCTCTTCGACCGCGTCCTCGGCAACGTCAGTTGCTTCTGCGTCGTCAGCAGCCTCGACGTCAGCGCTTTCGTCGATGACCTCATCTTCGGCTTCGTCGACAGCGTCGATTTCGCCCTTGGCCTCTTCGGCACGCTGGCGGCTCCGCTCAACACGTGCACGACGACTTGCTTGTGCCGACGCTGATGCACCTTCGGCACGTGCCTGAATCACTGCGAGACGCTCATCGCTCATGCGAGCAACGATCACGGTGATATGACAGGTGCGCTTGCGAATGCGGGTTGCACGACCACGAGCACGGGGACGGAACCGACGCAAGGTCGAACCTTCATCGGCGAAGCAGGCGATGACATACAACTCTGAAGCGTCTTGCTCGTCGTTGTTGACAGCGTTTGC
>JAKMEY010000039.1 GCA_022425725.1 Ilumatobacteraceae bacterium | reverse complement strand
GCGGGATCCCACATCAACCACGCAACGAGATGGTGCCCTGCTCGACCAGCGCGAGCCGTGAGTTCATTCCAGTTCGTCATCCGATTGCCTCAAGCATGAGGTGAGCCACCTTTTCTGCAGCGCTGTGGTTCTGGTCGGAGATCCTATTTCACTCAGTGCTGCATGTCGTCGCGCCACCGGTGGTACGCCGCCCAGACAACGAGTAAAGGCGGCACGATCACAATTGCGGCGATAAGCGCGTAGAGGATCGTAATGCTGGTGACGAGGCCGAACTGCTGGAATGGAACGAGCGGGCTGAACAGCAGGACAGCGAAGGCGAGCGCGGTGGTGAGAGCAGAACCGATGAGTGCTGACCCGGTTGTGGCGAGCGTCGTAGTTGTGGCGTCGAGGAGCGACTTGTCGCGCTCGAGCTCTTCGGTGAAGCGATGAATGACGTGAATTGTGTAATCGACGCCAATCCCGATCGATAAAGCGGTAATGAGCGCGGTCACGACGTTGTATGGCACCCCGAGGACGGTCATTGAGCCCAGCACCCACAGCAGCACCAACACGATCGGTGCGACAGCGATGACGGCCAACATGGGTTTGAACTCAGTTACCCAAAAGAAGATCATCAACACGAAGAGGGCCGCAATGATGGTGATGACGATCGATGTCGTCTGATCATCGGTCATCGCCCCGGAAACTTCAAGCGCCACGATGTCTCCGGAGGTCGGGGTGATCTGGTTGCGATCGCCGAACCAGAGACCTTCGAGGTCATCGACAAGGGCTTGTGTGCGGTTCTGGTCTCCAGTCAGCGCGTTGAACTGCACCAATGTCAGATCTTCTCCGTTGGGGTCGTTGACTGCCACCTGTCCGAACGCAATTGGATCGATCTGTTCGAGATGGTCAAGTAACGCCTGTACGCCCGCTGGATCAAGCGTGAGGCCTTGATCGACGCCTGCCGCAAGAGTGACCAACTCCGGGTCGTACTTGTCGCCGGGTTGACCGCTATCAGTGCTCCAGTCAGCGAAAAGCGCGCCGAGAGATAACGAGATATCACCAGCAGCACCGGTCGGGCGGGACAGTTCATCTCCGAACGCCTCGCTGAGAGTCAATAAGTTTCGAAGGGTGCGGTCGTCGGTGAGCTCAGCCTCAATGAGAACGGTCACGATCTCGGTTTGACCTCCAAGCGCTTCTTCGAGTGCCTCGATGTTCTCGAGTGATTCTCCGCCCGATGGGAGAAAGTCGTTGGAGTTGAACTCAGTGCTGAGTTGTGCCGCTGCAGCACCAAGAGCAACCGTGATCACTCCGGCTGCGGCGAGAACAGGCATCGGCTTCGTGGCGACCACTCGTCCGATTCGCTCGACAAGCGGTCCCGCTCCAGGGATTGCATCACCCATGAGACGGGGGTCGGCGAGTTTCCCGGCTCGCTCACGACGCTGATCGAGGATGTTTCGCGCCGCAGGAATCAGAACGAGCATCGTGAAGAGTCCAAACAAGACTCCGAATGCGGCGACCACACCAAAGTCACCATTGGCTGGGATCGACGATGTGAGGTTGGTGAGGAAGCTGATGATCGTCGTGCCCGCAGCAAGCCCAAGCGGGAGCATGATGCCGGCGAGCGCATGACGGGATGCGTCGGCGACATCCCTGCCCTCGACTCGCATCTCGCGGTAGTGGGAGACCGCTTGGATCGAATAGTCGACAACGAGGCCGACCAACATGACGGGCACCATGGTCGTGATGGAGGTCGGGAGACCGATGAGGCCGAGCCCGTTAGGGCCGGCGAGACCTTGGAAACCGATCGTGCCAATGATGGTGATACCTAAACCCGCAAGCGACAGCGCCACATCTGAGCCGCGGCGGAAGAAGATATAGAGCAGCAAGGTGATGACGGCTAGAGAGATCAACATCAGAATCGTTGTTGAAGATGATGAGGACTCTGCCGACTCTTTGTCGATCGTGGCCTTGGAAAGGCTCTGAACGTCAAGGGGGCCTCCAATTGATTTGGCCACATCAGCGATAACGAGCTCGGCATCTCCGAGCACCGATCGGTCGCCAAGCTCGCGGAGCTTGATGGCCGAAATCACGAGAGTCTGTCCATCAGCCTCACCACTAAGGCTCGCAAGCAGAGACGCGACCTCCGGCTGCGCTGCGACCGCATTGACCTGCTGTTGACTGACCGTCGTCAGATCGTCGACTCCTAGCGCTCGCTTAAAGATCGCAGCAACCGAGACCACTGGATCGGTGAGTGCCAATCGATCTGTCACCGTTGGCTCAGTGAGGCTCGCGGTGATGACCTCATCGATCTGGGCTAAACCCTCGGGTGTCAAGAACTCGCCTCGATGGATGATGTTGATCTTCGTCAGCCCCGCCGAGTCTGGGAACGAATCAGCGAGCGTTTCGCTGGCCGTGGCGACATCGCTATCACCGGGTAGGAATGCTTCGTTGCCTGCCTGAGGCCCGAGCAATGTGACCCCGTAGAGCAAGACGCCTGTGAGTAGTACGAGTACGCTCAGCGCTGTCTTTGGTCGGTTTGTGACCAACCCTGCAATTGAGGTGAAACGTCGACTCACGTTGAGATTCCCCTCGCCGCGAGTTGGTGATCATCACCTGCCGTCGACGGGTGTTCATCGACGAGCGCAAGCAGAGCGCGCGCAACCATCGGGGCAGCATTCTGATTCTGGCCGGTAACGATATTTCCGTCGACGACCCAGTGGTTCGCAAGGAAGTCCCGGCGACGGTGTGTGCTTTCAAAGACCGCTCCGGCATTACGTAATTCGCGTTCGGGATGTTGAGGTGTTGAAGTAATCCCAAGCTCCTGCACCTGTTTGTCGGTAACTGCGGTCAGCCGGCGGCCCGCGACGAGAGGGGACCCATCGGGATTCTTCGCATGCAAAAACCCGAGCGGTCCATGACAGACCCCGCCGAGAACGGCGCCGTTGGCATTGGCCTTGGTCACTTGCTCGCCGATAACAGGTGACGTACCAAGATCAAATGCAGCTCCCCAACCGCCAGCAAAGTAGATGAGGTCAAATTGTGAAATATCGAGATCACCGACGGCACGCGATGACGTAAGCGCAGCCTTCAACGATGGGTCACCGAGCATGCGGTCATCAGCAGAGGTCCGCAGTGCAGGCTTCAGCGATAACGGGTCGACGGGAATTTCGCCACCGAGTGGGCTCGCAACTGTGACGGTCATGCCAGCATCCACAAATTCGTAATACGGAACCGTGAGTTCGCTTGCGAATACACCTGTCGGGCGTCCAACCCCGAGAGTGCCATGGTTGGTAGCGATGACAAGGGCATGACGGCCAGTGAGATCAACATTCACTTCGGATGACATCTCCGGGTGTAACCCCGCGCGTTGCAAGGCGCGTCGCACCAGTCGAGCAGGCGGTGGAATTGAAGGTCGCGGTCCTGAACGTCGCTCCGCAATTCGTTTTCTGACCTGTTGCGGAACTCGAGTCTTCACGGCCTGCTGGATCATTGGTCGTGGTGGGAGCAATGGCACCTTGTCAATCGACGTGATGTTGCTCGTTACGTACGGCCACGGAGCGTTCCGCGGAGGTAGACACCGTTCACGTTCCGCATCGAGTCGTTCTCTCATCACTGCGAACACGCCCGCTGCAGAGTCATCGTTCCAGCGGTTGGCCATTTCGACGGGGTCGCCATCGAGGTCGTACAACTCCCACTGGTCTGACAAGACGGTCGTTCGGTAACGAGGCCCACCCATGCCGTCGCTTGCCAACTGTCGAACGTGTGGTTCTGTCCACGTCGCAGGATCATCGAAGGTACGCACGAGCTTCCAAAGGTGCCCGCCCCCACCTGGTGCATCACTGTCGTCGACCCGGCCGACGATGCCCTCGAAGTTGGTCGCGACATGAGCAGCAACATTGATGCGCAGAGGTCCGGCGGTTTCGCCGCCGTTATTTTGAGCACGAGCAGCACCGCTAGCACCAGTGTCGCCTTCTGGCATGTTGTCTCGGGTCATGATGTACACCGATCGGTGCTCATCCTCCTCAGTGCCGTCGACAACTGGCATGAGATTGCGGCCAGGGAGTGGGTGCACCTCACTGAACGAAGAACGAAGCTCATCAGCGGTGGCCTGTTCATCAATCCCTGCAGCTGACAGCAGTGTTGGAGTGAGGTCGACGTGAGAGGTGGGTGATGAGACTGATCGTTGAGATGTCGGTTGAGATCCAATACGGGCAATAGAAAATGGCACTCGTGTTGATTCGTCATACAACTGGAACCATTTCTGGTGAAGTCCACCATGCGACCCAAGAAGTTCGCCGTGGTCAGATGTGCGAACGATAACGGTGTCGGTGGTCGCGTTGTCGGTGATTGCAGTTCGCACGAGGTCAACCGGCTGGTCGACCGCTTCGTGGAGTCGGTAATACAAATTTCGGTATTCCTGAAGGTTCTTTTGATAGACCGGAGCAACGAGACCATACGGCCCGTAACACGATGGGTAGGCGGCGCGATACGCAACCTGTGCTGCCGGTTTGTGACGCAGATCTTCGAAATCCGACGGTGACATAGGTACATCGGGCACCTCGATGTCGTTCAGATCGCTTGGCATTCCGCGTTGAATCCACAGAGGGAACAGCACGATGTCATGCGGATTGACGAAACTTGCGACCAACAGAAATGGCTTGCGGGCGTCAGCGTCACCATTTCGACGCCGTTCATACCGATCGTTGAGCCAACGGACGACTCGGGCTGCGATCAGCGGGTCGCGGGCGAGACCGCAATTAGCGAAGAGCCCGCCGTGCGGCTCAGGCCCGATCCAGCCAGAAAAGCCAAATGGGTCGAGCGGGTTCGCATCGAGGTACCGATCAACGTTGTCGTGCAGTATCTCGCCATCAGCGGTGTTCGTCGGAAGTGGTTCTCCATTGTCGTCGAGCAGGTCGGCATGGGTGATGTGCCATTTCCCGTCGTAGTGGGTGTCGTAGCCGGCCGCTCGGAACCAATGGCCGAGAGTGGGTACCTCGCCTTCCCGTAGCCATCGCATGCGTGAATCGTCTGCCATCTTGCCGAGACCATCGGTTTGAGTGACACCATGCACGTCGGGGTACTGGCCGGTGAACAGCGTTGGTCGGCTCGGAACGCAGGCCAGTGAGCCGGTGTAGTGCCGGTTGAACGACACCGCATGTTCGTTGAACCACCTCGACCCGTTGAGGGTGGAACGCCAGTCGGTGAGTTCGGCAGATTCGTACGAGGGTGCTGCTCGCTCCTCATCGGTCATGATGATGATGACGTCGGGTTGTGTTGTCATTGTGTGACCTCCCTGCCTCGGGTTGCTGCCTCCTGTCGGAGACCAGTTGTCATGAATCGTGCTGCGAGCGACATGCGCTCAAGAGCCTTTGTCGCGGCAAATCGTTTAGCCGGGTTGCGAGATGAAGGAATTTCGGTCGAAATCGTGACGCGAGTCCCTTTAGGTGACGGCTGAAGAGTCCAGGTTGTCGTTGCGATTCCAACGATGGGAGGCATTCCTTCGATGGTGTATGCAAGTCGTTGCTGCGGTTCCCACACTGTCACTGTTTCGATGAGTGCTTGCTGCGCGAGTTGTACCCGTCGCGTGGCGCCCACACCCGAGGTTTCTTGAGTCATCGAGCATGAGTGTTGAATCATTGGCACCCACATCGCGATAGCGGGGAAGTCGGCCAAGATGGCCCAGACGTCTTCGGCAGATGCATTGATTGTGATGTCCATTGAGCTTGTAGCCATGAGCGTCCTCATTTTTTGGCGGAGTGAAAGTAGTGAGAGTAGTACTCTCAAAAGTAGTTAGCAAGAGCCTGCCCGCCCTGTAAGCAGTTGACCCCACCAGCCGTTCATACGGCATTACCGTGGCGACTAGCGTCATGGTATGCGCGTAGATGCCCGGGTCCCGCAGGAATACAACCGAATCAATCTTGAACCGATCTCAGGTGCGTTAGGTGCCATCGTTCACGGTGTTGAGATGCGTGAACTTGATGATGAAATCATCACCGAGCTCCACCAGGCGTGGATGGATCACAAGGTGCTCTTCTTTCGAGATCAAGAGCTGACTCCAGCGCAACATGTTGAATACGGGAAAGCATTTGGAGAACTTGAAATTCATCCGTTCACGAACAACCTCGACGAACAGCCCGAGATCATCGTGTTGGAGTCCACTCCAGAAAAATTCGTTGCAGCAGAGTCATGGCATTCTGATGTGACATTTCGTGAGTGTCCGCCAAAGGGCTCAGTGCTCGTCGGGCGGGTCTTGCCACCATTTGGCGGAGACACGGCATGGGCAGATATGCAACTTGCGTACGAACGACTTCCCGATGACCTGAAGGAACAAATCGAAGGCCTTTATGCAATCCATTCATACGAGAAGGTCTTCGGTGCTAATCGCACCGGCCATCGACATGCAGCGGATGAGGTCGTGGAAAACGCGAAAGAGTCGTACCCGCCACAGCGGCACCCGATCGTTCGAACGCACCCCGAAACTGGAAAGAAGTCTCTCTTCATCAATCGCAACTTCGTGACGGGCATCGATGGAATGACCCGGGATGAATCCCGTTCGCTTCGCCACCGGCTGTACGAGCAGGTGAATCGACTCGAGATCACCTGCCGGTTCCGTTGGCAGCCGGGCAGTGTTGCCCAATGGGACAACCGGTGCACACAGCATTATGCAATTCCCGATTACGGCGGTTTCCATCGAAGGATGGAGCGGGTGACGATGATCGGAGATCGTCCGCTCTAATCGAGGCCCAGTCGCCATTTCAGGTAGACGTCGATAGAACATTGGGGTGGTTCAGCCACTTGCACCCCTCGAGATTCCCGACCCAAACGCAGGTCGCCGTCGACTAATCGCCGTCGCGGCGGTCATGGTGGCACTCGTTGTTGGCCTTGTCGCATGGTCACTCCGGGGTGCCTCCCCAGAGGCAGTGATCGATACCACATCGACAACTCGGGTTGCGGAAGACACCACGACGACCACAGTTGCTGAGGCGACAATTACCGACACTGCATGCACCATCGGTGAATTCGAAATCTCCTTCGGAGATATCGGTGAGTCGGTGAGATGCGCGCAGATTGCTCTTGTTGCTGCGGGGTACAGCAACGCCGAGATCACCGGAGTGTTCGATGAGCAAACCGATGAGGCCACCCGAAAATTTCAAACAGACTTTGAGCTGTACGTCGATGGCATTATCGGCAAAGTGACCGCCACCGAGCTTGGTGTCTGGCCGGGTCTCGAGGCATTTATTGTTCGAACTCCAGCTCCTACACCGGGTGCGGTTGACCTCGTTGGTATGCCGCTTTCGCCCGTGGCATCAGCAGGAAGTGATGCACCTGAACTTCCTGAAGATGCAGGGCAAGGAACCGGCAAGAGAGTCGTTTACCAACGGTCATCTCAGCGAGTGTGGGCAATCGATGAGGATGAGCAGGTTGTTCGCTCGTACCTCGTATCAGGTAGCCGTTACCGCAACGAGGTTTCTGGCTGGCACAAGGTCTACAGCCGGTCGGAAAGCGCCCTCGGGTGGGACTTACAAGCTGATCTTCCGTACATGATTCGATATACCCAAACAGAGCGAGGTCATATTGGGTTCCACGCAATTCCGTCGTGGCGCGACTCCGGCGAAAAATTGCAGACCATCGAAGAACTGGGTCAACGGCTCTCAGGGGGCTGTACCCGTCAGGCACCTCAAGACGCAGAGTTTCTCTGGTCGTTCGCCGACGTGGGCACCCGAGTGCTCGTGCTGTAAATCGCAGATGGCGAGTTAGCGTCCGAGACAAGCGCTGACCCGAGCTCGCGGATCGGCGGATCCGGCCAAGCCATGCTCGTCACGAACGATGGCGTGCGCATGCCCAAATGTTGAATCCCACTCCGGTTGCACGCGTATGCGATGACCGCGGGCGGTAAGGCGTTCCCGCCACGTAGACGGCGAATGACCCTCGAGCAGTACCTGCTGCTGTGACATGTCATCCCACGTATCGAACCCAGACGTCGGTCCGGCGAGAGCCCAGCGGGCGGCGTGAATTGCTTCTGCAGGCGACTGTTGATGCTGAAACAGGCGGGCTGCGATCTGCAGAAGAATTTGTGGCTGAGCATCTCCTCCCATCGTGCCGAACACCGACACAAACTCGCTGTCACGGGTTGCAAGTGCTGGCGACAAGGTATGTGGGGGACGCCGACCTGGCCCGAAGACCGCTGGATGGCCGGGCTCAAGGGAAAACCCGAGCCCTCGATTATGCAGATTGATCTGAGTGTGCGGTTCTGCAATCCAGCATCCAAACCCGGAGGCATTCGACTGGATAAGAGAGACCGCGTACCCATCCGCCTCTGCGGTACAGAGGTATGTCGTATCTCCATCTGTCGAGCGAACACCAATCTTGCTGGCTGCATTGACGTTGAGCAGGTCTCGCCGCGCTGCGATGGCAGCGAGAAGTTCATTGCCATCGGCGCGATCGCCTAAGACTTGAGGGCGATCAAATCCGGCGACCTTCGACGCTTCGATCGTGAGATGAGCCCAACGATCGTCATCGGTCTCTCCGAGGTCGATGCCGTCGAGCAACGATGCCGCCCCGAGCGTGAGGTAGCCCTGAGAGTTTGGAGGAATGGTGTGGAGGTCGACTCCGAAGGCTGAACTCGTGAGGGGTGTGACCCACTCAGCCGAAGACTGTTCAAGGTCACGGTCATGAAACAGACCGTTGCCAAGCTCTTTCAGGCCCTGCCCAAATTCGCCGAGATAGAAACCATCACGTCCTCCCGATGCCACTGCTCGGAGTGCTCGGGCGACACCTGGGCGGCGCACAACTGCACCGACACTCGTCGCCTGCGACGAGAGTTCGTGCAGTGCTTCGGCACCTCGGCTATCGAGTTGGCGGACCGCGCCAACGAGCAACGGGCTTGCAGGGAATCCGTATTCGGCGAGATCGATTGCGGGTTGAATGACCTCGGCTAACGGCATCGAGCCGAATCGCTCATTGAGTGCGACCCAGCCATCGATACATCCGGGCATGGTGACCACTCGAATGTCATGTCGAAATGGCATTGTTGTGAGGCCCTCGGCACGCAGTTGATCGGCATTGGCCCCCGAACCCGCTCGGCCACTGCTGTTGAGTGCATGCACCGAATGTCCATCGTGAATGAGAGCGAACAGGTCACCGCCAAGGCCGCAGAGGTGCGGACAGGTGACGGCAATGGCGGCATTTGTTGCAATGGCGGCATCAACTGCATTACCTCCTTTGCTGAAGATCGCATCTCCGGCACGGGCAGCGAGTTGGTCGGCTGAAGCGACGAGGTGGCGGGTTCCTCGAGTTGAACTCTGCGGCAACGGGTTCATGACGGCACCGTAGCCACCTACCCAGAATGATCGAGAGCCGGGACCCGAGCTCCACTGCAAGAAGTATTGAGCTCTCTCACTACGGTTCGGCTATGAATGTCGATAGCGGTGGCCCTCTCAAGGGCATCAAAGTTGTTGAACTTGGCGTATGGATTGCAGGTCCTTCAGCTGCCCTAATTTTGTGTGACTGGGGTGCTGACGTCGTCAAAATTGAGCCCAGTGCCGGTGATCCGAACCGTTCGTTCAAGTACATCTTTGGCGGTGACCCTGACACGAACCCGCCGTTTGAGCTTGACAACCGCGGTAAACGCGGAATCTCGGCCGATATTTCGACCGATGATGGTCGGCAGGTCGTGCTCGACCTCCTCGCTGAGGCCGATGTGTTTATCAGCAACCTTCGGCCAGGAGCTCTCCGTCGAGCTGGCCTTGATGCTGAAACGATGCTCGAGAAGTTCCCACAACTCGTCTATGGGCACATCACTGGCTACGGACATCAAGGGCCAGACGCAGAACGTGCGGCATATGATCTCGCCGCGTATTGGTCGCGCACAGGCATTGCACATTCCTTGGCGATCCCGGGCGCTGGGTTGCCAATTCAGCGAGGCGGAATGGGTGACCATGCAACAGGTGTCGCCCTTGCCGGAGCGATCAGTGCTGCTCTCGTGCACCGTGAACGCACAGGTGAAGGCCAACTTGTGACGACCTCGCTGATGCGTCAAGGTCTGTACACCCTCGGGTTTGACCTCAATCTCAAACTCGACTGGGGACGGGTGGCACCGATCGCTGAGCGAGAGACGAATCCGAACCCGATGGCGAACAGTTATCGCACTGCAGATGATCGCTATCTGTGGTTAGTTGGGGTGTCATCTGATCGACATTGGCCTCCGCTCGCCCGGGCGCTCGGAATCGACGATCTCATCGACGATGAGAGGTTTAACAGCGAGAGGGCTCGGTTTAAACACAGGGCGGAACTCATCCTGTTGCTTGATGAGGTATTCGCAACGTTCACGCTCGAACAGTGCGAGGCTGCGTTCGCTAACGAACCTGATGTGTTTTGGGCTCCGGTGAACAGCATTGACGAGGTCGTGGAAGATCCGCAGTTCCGGCCATCTGGGGCAGTGGTAGATGTTCCAGAGCGCGATGGCGCCAGCAGCCGCGAAATGTTGGCGACGCCGGCAGATTTTTGGGGAACCCCGTGGAAGCCTCGCCGAGTTGCACCAGATATCGGTGAGCACACTGTCGAAGTGTTGAAAGAACTCGGTTACGACGACGAACGCATTGCCGACCTCATCGAATCAGGAGCGGTCACCGCCTGGGAGCACTAACCACCTCTGCCGCCGGTTGTCGAACAGCGAGGGGTGTTTTGTGAAGTTACGTTCGAAGGGCTCCGATAAGTAGAGGTCGGTGAAACTCGGTCGCCTGAGCGTTGATGAGTTGTCGTTCAAGAATCTGTTGAAGTGTTGCTGCACCCTGTGGGATCGGATGATCCGCAAAAAATGACTGCACATGATCGACATCGCCGCCCTCGGCGAGAAGTTTCACCGAGTCGACCATACGAACAATGGTGTTCGTGGGGAATCGTTCATTCGCTTCCTGCCAGTGATCGGCAACGAATCGCCATGCCGCTGAACCGTTCGACTCATTTGCGATGCAGGCGCGAAGCAAGAACGGCGCGTTTTGGGTACGGACCTCAGATGACAAGGCAAGTTCACACGTCTGGGCGATGAGCTGAGCGTCACGAAACTCGGCGAGCGCGTAGAGATAGCGGAGTTGCTCTTGAGGGGTTTGGGAGGTCCTGAAGCCATCGAGAAAACGTTGGTAGTCGGTGGTGTCGCCGCAACTGGCAACGACCGTTGTCGCAGCGGCAAGCAGTTCAGGATCGACCGTAGAGGTGGTTGACTCGTTCACGATCTGACGACACTTTTCGATCGACGTGGAGTCGTTTCCGAGAAGGGCAACTGTCTTCATTAAGAGACCCCGAAGTGAGCCGACAAGATCATCTTCATCTTTTGCAGGGGCGCCGAGGCGCTGCAATGTCGGTTCGCAAAGGTTGCGGACAGTTTCTTCGAATGTTGCGCGCTCGTCGGTCTCACCGATGATGCGAGAGATCAGGCGCAGGCCTGCGGTGATGCTTTGCCATACCGAAAGGGCATCCTCGTCTCGGAACTCGGTGAGCATGTCGAGAAGATCTGATGCGTCAAGGCGGCGCGCCGTGACTGCAGCAATCGAATCATCAACCAACGTGTAGCGCTCGAGCACATCGAGAGTTGGCAAAACCTCGCGAGTGATGCGCGACCGTAATTCGTTGTCGTATTCGACCCTTACAAAGGCGTGTCCGCCAGCATTGACAATGACCGGCCCGTTGGTATCGATCTGCACTCGCTGTTCGTCCTCGCTTAGCAACAACGATGATGTGCCCGACGCCGTGCGATAGCTCACAGGCACCATCCAGGTGGTGTCATCAGAGCTGTCGACAAATGAGAACTTCCGCTGTCGAACGACAAGCTCATCTCCATCGAGGGTCACCGAAATCACTGGGTAACCGGCTTGCCAAATCCATGAATCCATCGTGTCTCGAACCGGCTGACCCGAGGTCGACTCGAGCGCATCCCACAGATCAGAGGTTTCGGTATTTCCGTAAGCGTGTGCTCGAAGGTAGTGGCGCACACCATCGCGAAATTGCTCTTCGCCGAGGTGTTGCTCCAACATGCGAAGCAGAGCCCCACCTTTTTGGTAGGTGAGGACATCAAACATTCCTTCAGCATCGGTGGGGGAATTCACTTCGAACTCAACAGGGCGGGTTGATGCCAGTGAGTCGGTTTCAAAGGCAACGGTTCTCTCTATGCCGAAGGTCAACCAACGACCCCATTCAGGCTTGAACGCGTCGCACGCGGCAATCTCCATAAACGTTGCAAAGGCTTCGTTGAGCCAGATGCCGTTCCACCAGCGCATGGTGACAAGGTCGCCGAACCACATATGGGCAAGTTCGTGTGCGACAACGTCGGCAACGAGTTGCCGTTCTGGCTGTGTTGCGTTGACCGGGTCAACGAGAAGGAGATTCTCTCTGAACGTGATGCACCCAAGATTCTCCATCGCCCCTGCGGCGAAATCGGGGAGTGCGAGCAGTTCAACCTTGTCGCCCGGATACGGAATGCCGTAGTAGTCCTGAAACCACTTCAAGCAGAACTCTGCGACGTCGAGTCCAAACTCGGTGAGATGTCCTTTACCTGGTACGTGCACGAGCCGCAGCGGGATGCCATCGACGTCACGCCATTCGGTGGCTTCAAGAGGTCCAACAACGAAGGCGACGAGATACGTGCTCATAATCATCGTGTCGGCAAATGTGATTGCAACGAGATCGTCTGCCCGGGGTTCACGTTCTACTTCGGGAGAGTTTGAAACCGCGGTGTCACAGTCACGAACGACGAGAGTGATGCCGAACACCGCTTTGAAATCAGGCTCATCCCAGCAGGGAAATGCTCGTCTGCAATCCGTCGACTGCATCTGTGTCGTGCCGATGACCTGTTCGTTTCCCTCATCATCGGTGAACGACGACCGGTAGAAACCTCGCAACTTGTCATTGATCGTACCGGTGAACGAAATGACCACCTGATGTTCGCCCACGTCGAACTCGGCCTCACTCGACAACATGAGGCGTTCTGTTGAGGCATCGAGCGAGAATGACACCGGTGCACCATCGATATGAGCAGAGATGATGTCGAGTTCGATTGCGTTGAGAATAAGCATTTGGTGCCCGGGCTCGGTGACGTCAACATTGATCGTGACATCACCAGTGAATGAGGCCGACGGCAGATCAGGGGTGATGGTGATGTTGTAGCGCCGCGGAAGAGCAAAGCGCGGCAGTCGATGTGGGTCAGTCCAGGCGGTCGTCACGTCGCCGATGGTAGTGAGTGGTATTCCGTCATGGCCGACGGAGCCGCTAGCGTCGAACGAGTGGCTCAGCAAGAGACCTCCGAAGGGGCAACGTTTCATGTCGTTGGAATTGGCAATGCGCTTGTCGACGTCATCGCTCATGCAGATGAGGAGTTTCTCACCGAGTATGAACTGGTGAAGGGTTCGATGACCCTTGTGGAAACCGACCGTGCGCTCGAGCTTTATCAAGCGATTGGCACGAAAGTTGAAATGAGCGGTGGATCTGCTGCAAACACGGTGTGTGGTGTTGCGAGCCTTGGAGGGAACGCTGCGTATGTAGGGAAAGTCTCAGATGATGACCTTGGCACCACCTTCGGCCACGACCTTCGGGCAGTGGGGGTTCGATTCGCTCCCGGCGGACGAGATAACGAGGTGCCGACCGGTCGTTGCGTGATTGTTGTGACCCCCGATGCAGAGCGAACGATGAATACGTTTCTCGGGGCATCGAGTTTGCTCACCCCCGACGATGTTGATTTTGACCTCATTGCCAATGCCGAGGTGCTGTACATGGAGGGCTATCTCTTCGATCGAGATGACGCAAAAGCTGCATTCCGCGCCGCTGCCGTTCACGCTCACCGTCATGGGCGCATGGTGTCGCTCACCCTGTCAGATTCCTTTTGTGTCGAACGACATCGAGACGACTTCCGACGACTCGTCACCGACGAGGTCGACATCTTGTTTGGAAATGCCGAGGAACTCGTATCGCTCTACGAAACCGACACATTTGCTGAGGCGGTAACCGCGGTTCGAGCCGACTGCCCGATCGCAGTGGTGACGATGGGTGAGCGCGGATCGCTGGTCATCACCCCATCGGAAGTGATCGAGTCGTCTGCGCATCCGGTTTCTCATGTCGTCGATACGACTGGCGCTGGCGACCTTTTTGCAGCAGGGTTCCTCTTTGCGTACACCCGCGGGGACGAACTTGCAGAATGCGCTCGAATTGGTGGTATTGCAGCCGCTGAAGTCATCGCCCATGTCGGTCCGCGTCCGCTCGTCGAGTTGCGTACGCTACTTACGTGACCTCAATCGCAGAGTTGGCCACGGCCTGGCTCGCTGCCGAGCCAGATGACGACATTCGTGTCGAATTGCAAGCCCTCATCGATGGTGATCCAGAGGTGCTTGCAACACGATTTTCTGGTCGTCTGATGTTTGGCACTGCAGGTCTTCGGGCTGAAGTTGGGGCAGGGCCACTGCGCATGAATCGGCTCGTCGCCCGTCAAGCGGCGGCAGGACTGGCTGATTGGCTTCTTGTGCACGTCGATGACGCATCACAGCGAGGGGTCGTCATCGGCTACGACGCGCGGCGTAAATCGGAGTTGTTCGCTCTCGACACCGCATATGTTCTTGCTGCTCGAGGAATTCGCTCAATGGTTTTCAGCTCTGTCGTGCCAACTCCAGTACTTGCATGGTCGATTACTGAACTGGGTGCAGCATCAGGTGTGATGGTGACCGCGTCCCATAATCCTCCAGCCGACAATGGGTACAAGGTGTATCTCGACTCAGGTGCGCAGATCGTGAACCCGATCGACGAAGAGATTGCAACGTACATCGCAGATATTGATCCGCTGTCGGTTGAACTTGCCGAACCTTATTCAGCATTGGTCACGATGCTTGATGATGAACTTCGGCAGCGCTACCTCAGCGCAGTCGGGAACGTTCTTCATGTCGCAGATACCGAGCCGATACGAGTTGCGTACACACCGTTGCATGGGGTGGGTGGCGCGACGCTGGTTGAGGCCTTCGCGCACTGTGGGCTTGGCATTCCAGAGATCGTCGAGGAACAGTTTGAACCTGACGGATCATTCCCGACGGTGCCGTTTCCAAATCCAGAAGAAGTCGGAGCGATGGATGCGGTGATTGCGCTTGCACAACGAGCGCACTGTGATCTCGCTCTTGCTCACGACCCTGACGCTGACCGATTAGGGGTTGCAATTCCCACCGCCTCGGGTTGGCGTCGGCTGAGTGGTGACGAGATCGGCTGGCTGCTCGCCGACCACATTCTGTCGAACACTGAAGGCGATGAGCGGATGGTCGTCACCACGCTCGTCTCATCATCGCTGTTATCGGTGATGGCCGCCGATTACGGCGTGCACGCCGAGGAGACCTTCACCGGTTTCAAATGGATCGGTCGTACCGTTCTTGAGCATCCTGATCGACGATTTGTGTTCGGCTACGAGCAGGCTCTCGGCTACCTCGTTGCGCAACGTCCGCTCGATAAAGATGGAATCACCGCTGCGGTTGTGATGGCTGAGGTAGCTGCATGCGCAGCATCAGATGGAACGTCGATCGAAGGACGCTTCGAATCTCTCGCAGAGCGGTACGGGCGGTACGTCATCGGTGAGCGTTCAATCAAGATGGAACCTGCGCTGAGCAGCGAGGTGGTGCAACGTTTGCAGGCCGAACCACCTACCGACATCGGTGGAGTTGCCGTGCACACAGTGACCGAATTTCCAGAGGCTGGGCTGCTTCGCCTCGAACTTGTTGATGGCACGCGTCTTCAGGTTCGACCCAGCGGCACCGAGCCGAAGATTAAGCTCTACGGTGAGGCAGTCGATGGTGATCCGGCCGAAGGTCTCGACCAGCTTGCAGAAGTGCTCGCTGAGATCGCAGCTTCGTACTTGGCGTAGCTAGTTGCGAGGTTCGCCGAACAGGCGATCGCCTGCATCACCAAGCCCCGGAACGATGTACGCCTGCTCGTTGAGGTGCGAATCGATGGCGCCTGTCACGATGTGAACGTTCCAGCGGTCGTTGACGTGGGCTCGCACCGCCTCGATACCTTCCGGGGCAGCGATTGCGCAAACGACAGTGATCGTGCCCGTCACTTGGCGATTGGCGATGAGATCGATGACGTGATTCAGTGAGCCACCAGTCGCAAGCATCGGGTCGACGATGATCACTGGTCGATCGCCGATGTCTGCGGGCAGTTTGTCGGTATAGAGCTCTGGCTCGAAGGTTGTTTCGTTTCTCGTCACCCCGACAAACCCGAGGTCTGCGTCATCGAGCACATGGTGTACCGACGTGACGAATCCGAGCCCAGCACGAAGAATTGGAACGACCAGCGGTATCTGAGCGAGGACCTGCTGTTGGGTTTCGGTGAGTGGGGTAGTGATCTTCTGCGAACGTGTCGGCAGGTCTTTTGTGGCCTCTGCAAGCAAGATGATGCCAAGTCGGTCGAGGTGAGCTCTGAAGTTTGCGTTCGACGTCTCAACCGAACGCATACGAGCAAGTGCATCATTGACGATCGGGTGGTCAACCTCGGTGACGGTGACGGTCATGTCGATCCGCCAGCCTGCTCAGCGAGGAGATTCGCGTAGCCCGGCTTGATGACGTTGTTGATGATGTGCAGCCGCTCAGGGAAGCCGGCGAACGCGCTCTTCATTGCGTTAATCGTGAGCCACTGCATATCGGCAAGATCGGTTCCGAAGGCCTCTGAAAGTTGGACAAATTCGTGACTCATCGAGGTGTTCGACATGAGACGATTGTCGGTGTTCACCGTCACTCTGAAGCGCAGATCTCGCAAGAGGCCAATTGGGTGCGAGGCGATGTCGGCGCAGACACCCGTGTTTACATTTGACGTGGGACAAAGTTCAAGGGGAATTCGGCGGTCACGAACGAACTCGGCAAGGCGGCCAAGTTCCCAGCCGTCATCAGTCTTCGTAATGTCATCGACGATGCGAACGCCATGGCCAAGGCGAGCAGCACCGCAATATTGAAGTGCTTCCCAAATGCTTGGCAGCCCAAACGCTTCACCGGCGTGAATTGTCGAGTGAAAGTTTTCGCGCATCACATACTGGAATGCGTCAAGGTGGCGTGATGGTGGGTGGCCTGCCTCGGCGCCGGCAATGTCGAAGCCGACGACCCCAGCGTCACGCCATTTCACTGCGAGGTGGGCAATATCGAGGCTGTGAGCCGCGGTTCTCATTGCGCAGAGGATGACCTTGATGACGATGCCGGTCTCTTGCTCTGCTCGTTGGAAACCATCGATCGTCGCAGCAACGACCTCATCGAGTGAAAGCCCTGCCTCTACGTTCAACTCTGGGGCGTAGCGAACCTCGGCATAGACAACGCCGTCGTCCGCGAGGTCGATACCGCACTCATATGCGACGCGCTCGAGAGCGTCACGGTGTTGCATAACGCCAACGGTGTGCGCAAAGGTCTCCAGATACAGCACTAGGTCGTTCCGCTTTGCACCACGGTTGAACCACGTTGCAAGATCAGAGGGGTCGTGGGTTGGTAATCCCTCGTAGCCAAACTCTTCAGCAAGTTCGATGACGGTTTCGGTGCGGAGTCCACCGTCGAGGTGGTCATGCAGCAGCACCTTCGGTGCGCGAACCGCAATGTCAAGTGAAAGAGAGGTCATCGACGATCACTGCGATCGAGTCGGCGCAATGGCATATCTGCCGGTCGTTGCAGCCAGTTCCAATCTGGATATGTCGCTGAAGCAGAGATGCAATGCAAGGTGTACGCGTGACGGCTCACCGGTGACCTGTTGACGTCACTCCAATGGGGGAGTTTCCCATTGAGAATCACCATTGTTCCTGCGGGGACCTCCAGCGGTACAAGGTCTTTTGCCGGATCTGGAAGCGGTGTCTCATCGAGATCTTCAAAGACGGTGCCCTCATCGTCAGATCCGACGCGGCGGAAGACTTTCCGTAGCGGAGGCTTGTGGCCGCCAGGGGCGGCCCAGAGGCAACCGTTGTCAATGGTGGAATCTTCGACCGCGAACCAGAATCCGGTGACCGTCAGCGGGTCGGTGTAAAGGAAAGTGCCGTCTTGGTGGCAACTCACTTCACCACCAATGCCCGGCTGCTTAAAGATGTACATGCTCTGTAATGCCAGAGCGTCAGTCATTCCGATATCGGCTGCGATCTGGGCAAGATCTGAGGTATAGGTGGCGCGCTCAAACACATCATCGAGATCGTGCTGTGCATGACCGATCTTGTTGATACTGAGTTCTTTTGCCTGCCGTAGCTCGCCGCGTTCATCGAATGCTTCTTCTTCGAAGAAACACCAAATACGACCACCTGACGACAAGAACTCATGGTTGGAGACTCGTTCTTGCTCTTCGGTGGTGAACACGGTGTTTTCGCCAGATGGCTCCCAGCTGTCGACGAGGTCAATTGCCCGCTCACGGATCGACATTCGGGTCTGCGAACCCATGAAGTCGGGCACAGCAAGGAAGCCATCGCGTTCAAACGATGCAATTTGTTCATCGGTGAGCAAAGCGGACATACCCTTGAGCGTACGCCGGTCACGAGGGCTTGACGAGATCAGCGGTTGGCAAGTGACAAATATGCCGGAGCGACAATGTCGTCAATGATGTGTTGACGCTCGGTGAGTGGGGCAAACCCAGATGAAATCGCGTTTGTCACGAGTCGCTCGATGTCTGACCACGACAGTTGGTGGGCGTCATGCAGTGCAACGAGCTCACTCGACGGGCTCACATCGCTCATCAAACGGTTGTCGGTGTTCACGCCGACGTTAAAGCCAGCGCGCATGAATGGAATGACTGGATGTTCAGCCACAGAGTTAACGGCACCAATTTGGGTGTTACATGTTGGTGCCATTTCGAGGTGTATTTGCCGGTCACGGATAAACGACGCGAGGGGGCCCAAGACGAGTTCATCGTTGTCGAGTTGGGTGTCTCTATCGAGTCGAACTCCGTGTCCGATCCGGTGAGCACCGTGGGCAAGTGCGTCAGAAATCAACTCGAGGTCAGGTGGCTCACTTGCATGAATCGTCACATTGATATGACGTTGGCGGGCGATGGCGAGAGCGTCTGCGTGTAGCGACGGAGGCCAACCGGTTTCGGCACCGGCAAGGTCGAAGGCAACAACTTTGCTCTCTGTAGAGCGGTAACGGTCAACGAATTCGACCACCTCGACAGATCGACGTTCGGTACGCATTGCACAGACGATGAGGTTTGCCGAGATCGAGAGGCCCTTCTCGTGGGCTGAGGTTTCTGCTCGTCGAAAGCCGGCGCAGATCGCCTCGGCCGAAGCTTCAAATGGCATGTCGTGCAATTCCGGAGCGAAACGAATTTCGGCGTAGACGACCCCGTCGTTGGCGAGGTCTTCGACGGCTTCGAATGCCACTCGTTCAATATGCGAAGGGTCTTGCATGACCGCCAACGTGTGTTCAAATGTTGCGAGATACTTCAGGAGGTCTTTCGCAGCAGCTCCGGCAGTAAACCACGCTTGAAGATCGGCGGGGTCGGTTGTCGGCAGTTGAGGTGTCCAACCAATGACCTCGGACAAATCAAGGATGGTTTCGATTCGTAGGCCGCCATCGAGATGGTCGTGGAGCAGTGCTTTTGGCGCGGAGACAATGGCGTCTGACGTGACGTCAACTGCCATTAGTGAGCCCCGCCGGGTCGATAGGGCACACCCGCTTTCGCCGGCGGTCGCAAACGTTGACTGGCGGTGGCAAGCACGATAAGCGTGATCACGTAGGGCAGAGACTGAGTCAGCGACTCGGGAACTTCGTCGACGGTCAGATACGCGATAAGCGCGATCACCGATACTCCGATGCCGGTTGTTCCTCGCCGCATTTGTCGTCGCAACAGCGAGATGAGACCGACGATTGCGCTCACAAAGAAGATGAAGAGGAACAGCCCGGTGATTGATCCACCAGCGACAAGCTTGATGCTCTCTGAGTAGCCAAATACGGCAGCTCCACCGAGAATCCCGCTGGGTCGCCAGTTACCGAAGATCATCGTTGCAAGTCCAATGAATCCTCGGCCGGCGGTCTGGCCTTGCCGGTAATACGACGAGGAGATGATCGAGAGGAACCCTCCACCAAGTCCGGCAAATCCACCGCTGATGAGGAGTCCGATGTAGCGAACCCGAATGACGTTCACACCGAGTGACTCTGCAGCCTCAGGTGCCTCTCCCGATGACCGCAGTCGCAACCCAAAACTGGTGCGCCACAAGACCCATGCAGAAAGGGGGATGAGGAGCAGTGCGATGAGTGAGGCGAGCGACAATCCCGACATAAGTCCACGCGTCATGCCCGAAAGGTCGGCGATAAGGAACCATCCTCGTTCTTCAAGCCATCCAAGAGCGTCAGGTGTCGACGATGAACCAACAGGTCCACCTGCGAGGAATGGAACATCGACTTTTGGTATCGCTGAAGATTGTGGAGGTGACTGGCTGATACCGCCTTGAGGTTGTCCGACAAAGACCAATTCGCTGAGGTACCGGACGCCGAAGAACGCAAGCAAGTTCATGACGACACCTGAGATCACTTGGTCGATGTTGAACCGAATTGTGGCGACAGCGTGGATGAGACCGCCGAGCGCACCGCCAAAGATCGCAAAGAGAAATCCAATCCATGGTCCGTATTTCCAGGCACCAAATGCGCCAAACCACGTGCCGAGGATCATCATTCCTTCGATACCAATATTGAGAATTCCCACACGCTCAGCCCAGAGTCCTGCGAGTCCGGCAAGCATGATCGGCACGGTGAGTCGAAGTGCGGCTCCGATGGTTCCCGACGAGGTGAGGTTGTCGAACCCAGTCCATAGTCGGGTCACCGACATCACCGCGACGAGGGATAACCCGATGGAGAGGAGACGTATCCGCGGTGAGAGAGCGATGTTGGTAGGTGAGGTAGAGATTGATGTGGTGCTCATGCTCCACTCCCTGCTGCGAGTTCGGCTCGCGCTCGTTCAGCGGTCTTGATGTTCGTTCTGCGGACTGCGGCTTCGTTCACGATCACGACGGTGAGCACAATGATGGCCTGCATCACCTTGACGATTGAGTTCGGCACGTCCGCAAGCTGAAGTTGAGCAGATGTTGAGTCGAGGAAGCCAAAGAGCAAAGCTGCGATCACGATGCCGACCGGATGATTTCTGCCGAGAAGCGCAACGGTGATTCCTGCAAACCCGAGTTGGATTGGGGTAGCACTCGGGCCGTAGGCATGGGTTTCACCGAGAACGCTTTGCATCGCAACAAGGCCGGCGACGGCACCTGAGAGCAGTAATGCGATAACGGTCATCTTCGTTGCGCTGATTCCCGCGGTTGAGGCGGCGGTCGCGTTGTAGCCCGAGGCACGAAGTTTGAAACCGAATGTGCTCCGGTACACCACCACCCAGAAAATGGCCACGACGATGAGAGCGATAATAAACATCGAGTTGAGCCGTCCCTCAACGAGGTCGGGTAGCCGTCCAGATTCTTCGATGATCGTTGTCTTGATATTGAGTCCTTCCACAGAGTCATCGCGGAAGAAGCTGTTGAAAAGCCATTGAATAAATGAGAGCGCTATGTAGTTCAACATGATCGTCGAAATGACTTCGTGGATGTTTTTGCGGACTTTGAGGAATGCGGAGATGCCAGCCCACGCAGCACCGGAGATCAAAGCAACCACAAGAATTGCGGTCACGTGAAGTGGCCCCGGAAGACTCAGATGGCTTCCTGCCTCGGCTGCCATCAGCGCAGCGAAGAGATATTGACCTTCGACTCCGATATTGAAGATGTTCATTTTGAAGCCGATAGCCACAGCGGTTGCAGAGAAGATGAGTGGTGTTGCTCGTCGCATCATCTCTAACAACTTGTCGGTGTTTTGGGCGGTGTCGATGATGGTGGTAAGCGCTGTCACCGGGTCTTTCCCGGTGATGAACAGCATGACCGCTGAAATCCCAAGAGCGATGATGACGGCAATGAGCGAACTTGCGAGCGTCGTTCCAGAGGTGCGTAATCCTGATGCCCGAGAAGGGGTCAAGATCTTGGCTAACGGGCCTGATGGGCGTGACGGGGCTGTTGCTGTCTCGCTCATGATGCGACCTCTTCGTGCGCGCCTGTCATGTAGCTCCCCAACTCGCTTGCGGTGACGTCATCGGGGTTCAGCGTTGCGGTGATACTTCCGTCAAACATCACTGCAATTGAGTCGGAAAGCCCCAACAGCTCTTCAAGATCGGCAGAGACGAGAAGAACAGCCATTCCATTGTCACGGGCTCGCCGAATTTCGTCCCACACCGCCGCTTGTGCACCGACGTCAATGCCGCGAGTCGGGTGAGCGGCGACGAGAACCCCGGGGTTCGTCGTAAGTGTGCGACCAACGATGAGTTTTTGTTGGTTGCCCCCCGAGAGCGCAAACGCCGGTGTCGTCTCGTTTGGAGTAAGCACTCCAAAGCGCTTGATGATGTCAACGGTGTACGCCCGGATCGATGCCGCGTCGACGAGCGGTCCTTTTCCAAATTGATCTTCGTCTTCTCGCCCAAGCAATGTGTTTTCCCAAAGCGGAGCGTTCAGCATGAGCCCCTCTCGGTGACGGTCAAACGGGATGTAGGCAAGGCCAGCATCATGTCGTTGCCGAGTGGTTGCTTTCGTGAGGTCGGCGCCGTCGACAGTAACCGTGCCGGTTGACGGCACAAGACCAAGGAGCGCTGCGCACAGTTCGTACTGTCCATTTCCCTCGACCCCAGCGATCCCAACAATTTCGCCTGATCGAATGGTGATCGATGCGCCGTCAACTGCGGGGCGCCCTTCGAAGCCCATGACGGTCAGGTTTTCGACGTTGAGACGAACATCGTCTTTGATGTCAGAGGTTCTTCCCTCCGGCGAGGGGAGTTCTGACCCGACCATCAGTTCTGCGAGCCCCGATCGATCGATGCTTCCGGGCGTGGTTTCCGCAACGGTGGTGCCCTGACGCATGACGGTGATGTCATTCGAGACCTGCAGGACCTCATCAAGTTTGTGAGAAATAAAGATCACGGTTGCCCCGTCGTTGACGAGACTGCTGAGCGTGACGAACAATTCGTCGACCTCTTCCGGAACAAGAACTGCGGTCGGTTCATCAAGGATGAGAATTCGGGCACCCCGAAACAGCACTTTGACAATCTCAACGCGTTGGCGCTCGCCGACGCCGAGTTCGCTGACTGGAACGTCGAGATCAAGGTCGGTACTGATGGCCGACATTATTTCTTCAATCCGTGTGCGGGCCTGTTTACTATCGATAATGCCTCGGCGACCTGGTTCGCTTCCGAGAATGATGTTCTCAAGAACGGTGAGGTTGTCGGCAAGCATGAAGTGCTGGTGCACCATGCCGATGCCAGCGTTGATTGCATCACTCGGTGACTTGAAACGGCGCTCGGCTCCTTCAACAGAAATCGTTCCAGAGTCGGGCTCTTGCATTCCGTAGAGCGTCTTCATCAGGGTCGATTTACCGGCTCCATTTTCACCGACGATGGCGTGAATAGTTCCGGCTCGAACGTTGAGATCAACGTTGTAATTCGCAATCACCCCGGGAAATCGTTTTCCGATTCCGCGGAGTTCAACAGCAGGCGTGCTGCTCATCGGCCCTCCCTCGTTGCATTATTGGTTTGGGTCTGCGACCCCGCAAAGTGTTGAAGCACTAGTAGAAGAGTAGTGCTTCGGCGAGACGAAGAAGAGAGCCCGGGTGAATCACCCGGGCTCTCCACAAATTGTTCGCAGTTATCCCGCTCGAAAGCGGGAATCACCTATCGGTTAGAGACCTTCAGGTGAGGTTGGAACCTCAATGTCTCCGGCGATGATCTGAGCCTTGTAATCTTCAAGCTGGTCGACAATGTCGTCGACGTTGCCGCAAGTTGTCGCGTAGCCGACACCATCGTTTGCCAGGTTGAAGGTGTAGAAGCCGCCTGCGGCGGTTCCATCCTGAACACTCTTCGCCATTTCTTCAACGGCCGTATCAACTCGCTTCAGCATTGAGGTCAAGCGATGAGCCTTCTGCTCTTCGGTATCGAAGCTGCATTCATCGTTATCGACGCCGATTGCCCACTTGCCGTCTCCGGCTTCAACGGCAGCCTCAATCATTCCGCGACCTGATCCGCCAGCAGCGGTGTACACGACGTCTGCGCCGTCCGCGTACCATGCTCCAGCAATTTCCTTGGCCTTGTCTGGTGAGCCCCATGCAGCGTTGTCGCCTGCGGCGCCGAGGTAAGCCGATTCGACCACGATATCCGGGTTGACGGCCTTCGCACCTGCGATATAGCCGGCCTCGAACCTCTTAATGAGATCGATTTCCTGACCTCCGATGAAGCCGATCTTGCCCGACTGACTCTTCAACGCGGCGGCTGCACCGACGAGGAATGAACCTTCTTGCTCGGAGAATGCCGTGGTGATGATGTTCGGTCCGTCGTAATAGCCGTCGATCCAGCCGAAGAACATATCTGGGTTGGCTTCAGCGATTGGGGCGAGAGCGTCACCGAAGGCGAAGCCGACTGCTACGACGAGCTTGTTGCCCGCTCCTGCAAGTGCCTCGAGGTTTGGTTGGCGGTCTTGGTCACTGGTTGCTTCGAGTTCCTGAACGGCAATACCGAGGTTGGCTTCCGCGCTGTCTGCTCCTTGCCCTGCCATGTCGTTAAACGTGCCGTCACCGCGGCCACCGGTGTCGAATGCGAGTCCGAGGAATGGTCCAGCCTCTTCGGCGGGCTCTTCGGTTGCTTCTTCTTCAGCGGCGGGCTCTTCGGCGGGCTCTTCGGCTGGCTCTTCGGCGGCTGGCTCTTCGGCGGCTGGCTCTTCGGCGGCTGGCTCTTCGGCGGCTGGCTCGTCAGCGACGGGATCGTCACTTCCGCAAGCAGCACCGGCGAGAGCAAGCACGGCTGCCATTGCAGCAACCGCGATGCGCTTTGACTTGATCATTTCTCCCCCTTGTGTCGGGATGTAGTTGGTTGATGTCCCAGGAAGCGAAGAACTTCGCAGGACTTGTTCACGTGAACACCCAGACACTACTCGGTTTCTGGAGGCTTCCATTGCTGAAGCCGATGACAATCATGCGAGACTTTCTTCATGTCCAATCTTTTGACAGATATCTCAGATGGAATCGGCACGCTGACACTAAATGCGCCGGAGGCTCGCAACACGATGACGATGCCAATGGTGGAAGAAATCTGCGCTGCAATGGATGAGTTCGAAGCAGATGAGGGGTGCTCAGCGGTGATTGTGACCGGTGCTGGCTCGGCGTTTTGCGCAGGTGCCGACCTCGGAAATCTTCAGACCGCAACGGCGGAGAGCCTTGGAACTATTTACGAGGGCTTCTTGCGGATTGCTCGGTCGACGCTGCCAACAATTGCGGCCGTGAATGGCGCGGCAGTTGGTGCTGGCATGAATCTTGCGCTTGGGTGTGATCTCCGAATCGCTGCCCGCCGAGCAAGATTCGATACACGGTTTTTGCAGATCGGATTGCATCCAGGCGGAGGTCACACGTGGATGCAGCGGCAGATCGTTGGCGCTCAAGCTGCGTTCGCAACGGTGATTTTTTCTGAGGTGGTTAATGGATCCGAGGCGGAGCGCATCGGCCTCGTGTATCGGTGCGTGGAAGATGACGAGTTGATGAATGCCGCTCGCGCACTTGCTGCTGGAGCGGCGTCTGCACCACGCGAATTGGTGATGATCACTAAGCAGACCATTCGCGATATGGCTGACATTGACGCTCATAGCGACGCGGTTGCCCGCGAACTTGACCCCCAGGTCTGGACGGCGAAACAGCCGTGGTTTGAGGAGCGTATCGCTGCGCTGAAGGCGAAAATTTCGTCGAAATCCTGACGCAGTTCCCCACGACCGAAAAGGTGAATTTCGGTCTTGCGAAAGGATGTATAGTCGCACGCAGGGGGAGGATTACCACCACTTCAAAAGGAGGTATCCGATGAGTCAGCGTCATAGGAATTCAGAATTCCAATTGCCGCCGAAACAGGAATTGCGTGCGCACGCCCATGGTGAGCGCCACAGGATTCATGTGCAACTCGATCAACTTGCCAATGAGTTGAGTTCGGGGACTGATCCTGTTGACGCCCACGAGCCTGGCGAGGCGTGGAAGCCGATGCGGCACCGAGATGCAGAACGCGCGAAGACGAAGCTCGCTAAGTCAAAGCGAAATAGGCGTCACTGGAAGACGAAGATGTGGAAGCGTCGTACCGTCTTGCGCCAGAAGCGCATCGCTGCAATCGAACGACTCGCGTAGAGGGTTATCTGCGCTCAGGTAGGTGGCGCAACGTCATTTGGCGAGTTGCGAGCCCACTCATTGAGCAGGTCGTCCGCGCGCTCTTTCCATTCTTCAGATGTGATGGCATACCGAAGGTGGTCTTCCCAGACGCCAGCGATTTGTAGGTACCGTTCGGCTGTTCCTTCGAAGCGGAGCCCGATCTTCTCAACAACTCGCTTACTATTCGAATTGCGAGGAACGATGCAGACTTCGACCCGGTGGAGGTCGAGTCGATCGAAAGCGAAAGTTAGCATGACCACGGCTGCTTCTGACATGTACGAGTTACCTGCGTGCGCTTGGTCGATCCAGTATCCGAGCGTCCCCGATTGGAGTGCCCCACGCACAACATTGTTGAGGTTGATCTCACCGACGAGCTGTCCGCTCACAAAGATGCCAAACGGGTAGGCCTGGTCGGCTGCTGTTTCACGTTCGCGAGCTCGACACCGATTAAGGAAGGCGGAGCGCTCGACGGCCGGGTCAGGCGCATATTCGGGTCGAAGTGGCTCCCAGCGCAACAGCCAGTCAGCGTTACGTAGACGGACTTCGCTCCAGGAGGAGAAGTCGTCATCGTTCAGTGGCCGCAGTTGAAGGCGGTTGCCTGACAGGGTTGGAGGGTTCCAACGATGGTGCCGGGATCGCATCATGACGAGGGCGCCGAGCCGAGATCGATCTGTCTTGGGTTGAGGAGCCTCCCGAGGGCGACCATGACGCACACTGCTCCGAGAAGATCGCCATCGGTTTCGAGAAGTCCGGGGTGGTCGACGCGGTCGGTGGCGTTGTCGGTTGCGAGCAGGCGGAACAGTTCTTCTGCGGTATCTCGATCGATTAGTGCGTGCTCGCAGGTTTCAGATCCACTTTCTAAACGTGCGAGCCCCTGTCCGAGTGGACCGGTGATGGCAAGGTCAATGTCGTGTGGGCGGCCAACGTCTTGAATTCGTAGAGCGTCATCGAATGTATCGGTGATCTCGCCGATGATGTTGGTGAGTTCAGCAGGGTCGGCATATGAGCCGTGTGTGAGCCGCTCATTGATGGCGCTCATTTGGGTAGGAATGGTGAATGTTGTTCCCTGAATCACAACGGTGGTTTCGGGGTCGCTCAGTTCGAGCCTGCACACCCCGAATCCAAGTTGATGATGCACCCACTTGCCGACCGGGTCATCTTCACCTGCGAGAAAACAGGCGTAGTGGGCGTGTAGACATTTCACTCCTCGTCGTGTGCCCCCGATGCCTCCAGATGGCGTCGGACCTTCATGGTCTTGAGGAATTCGCGCCTCGCGAGAAATCTGGTGTCGATCATGAGCGGCGGTGATGAGATCTTCATCGATTTCGCGTTCGGCCTGGCGGACGCCGCCATTTGCTTCAAGAACAGCTACTGCATAGGTCTCGTGAGTACCCACAAGCCAGTAACGCGTTGGCATTGGGGTTCCATCATCGAGAAAGGGTGCATTTTCGATGACGACGGGGTCACCCTGACGATTCCGATGCACGACCGAGAACGGTCCCATTGGTGGGCGGCCGAGGAGCTCGGTGACCCGCTCACGATCATTTGGGTGCGAGTAGGTCACCGCCGGGCGCGAATGAGCAAGATGACGACGATGATGCCGACGGCAACCGGAAGGAAACGCTTGAGCACTGCGGGCCCAGCGAGACCAGCGACGTCGATCGGTTCAGCCGCAGGGCCTTCGATTTTGCGAACTCGAGGGCGGTCCGCTTCGCCGGTGTTATCGCTGTCAGGCGTGGTTGCTGGTTCGGCTGCTGCTTCTTCGGTATCGGTCGACTCAGACTCTTCAGGAGAGTCGGTGTCTGTCGCTGGTTGCTCATCAAGCATCGTGTTGAGGTTGGCGGAGAATTGATCCATCAATTTTTTCGAGACATCACCCATGATGCCGCGCCCGAACTGGGCAACTTTGCCGCTGATGTGGAGTTCGGCAGTGACGGTGCACTGAGTGCTGGTGGGGGAGAGGGCGGTTGCTTCGGCGGTGACGTCCGCACTTGCATTTCCTCGTCCGCCGGTGTCTCGCCCAGATGCTGCAAGAACTGCTTTGTAGTTGGCGTCGTCGCGCTCGACAAACTTCGCTTCACCTTTGAAGTTCGCGTTCACTGCGCCGAGTTTGATTTTCACGACTCCCCGAAACGTTTCGTCTTCGATCTCTTGGAGTTGGGCGCCTGGCAGGCAGGGCGCAATTCGCTCGACGTCGCAGAGCACCGCCCACGCCTCGTCGATGGGGCGATTTACGGTGAACTCGTTGGTGATTGTTTCAGCCATTCGTCTAAGTCCTTGGTTGTGTCGATGTCGAAAGGAGACCCTGAGCAGGGTATCCGCTCAACGAGATGCTCATACTTACGGAGCAAGGCTCTTGCTCCAAAATCTCCAGTTTCAGGTAATTGGGGCCATAGTGACGCATCGATTTTCACGGGGTGACCCGGCTCACCGCCATATGAGGCGGTGGCGATGATGGCATCTGTAGTTGCAACGCGTTGCCATGCTTCAGGGGAAATTCCGGGCTGATCAGCCAGTCCGATGACGGCGGCGGCAGCTTGATGGCGCTGCGCAAAGGTGATGCCTGCGAGTAGTGAGGTGGCTTGCCCTTGCGCCCAGTCAGGGTTGTGCGCTTCGTGGACCTCGTAGGGGTCGAGTTCGAGTGGCGTGGCTCCCGTGACGACGATGGTGGGCCCGATGTGAGCGGCAAGCAACTGTTGGAGAGAGTGTTTCCAGACCGCTACCCCTTCGATCGTGGCGTGGAGTTTGTGTTCATTGGCGGTGAATCGTGTGCCTGCTCCTGCGGCGAGCAGGATGCCAACGGTCGCATCTTGGAACGTCACTCCCTCATTCTTGCGGGTTTTGAGATTGTTTGTCGCTGGGAGGCATGGCTGCGAGGAAATATTACGAAACAATGAAGGTAGTATGTCGAAACGACATCAAGCAGAGTCGTTGTTGTGCGGACACCATGATGAAATCCCACCGAGCGCAAGTTGCCATTCGTATTGCGATGGTTGCCATGACATCTTTGGTCACGATGCAGTGGCGTCCAGCGTCTGTTTCGGCTGGTGAGTACATCGGCAACGACCCGGTGGTAGCCGCTCACGCAGTGCGCGCACTCAGTGCCTTCGAACGCTGGCAACACAACGGCGACACCGTTGCTTACCTCGAGTACGTCGAAGCGAGAAGCGAAACCGCCGCTCAGGTCGCCACCAGCACAGGAATGTTGCCTGAAGAGGTTCAGAACGCATGGGCCGAGGGTGACCTCGGTGGCCAACGTGCAGCGCTCGCCGCCCTGACTCAAGTCGGAGTTCCTTACAAGCGGTACACCGAAGAAGAAGGGGTGTCATTCGACTGCTCGGGGCTTACCGGCTATGCGTGGCGTCGGGCGGGAGTTGACCTCCCGCGATCGAGTCGATATCAGTACCGGTCAGCCGATCGAGTCGGCTCGGAAAGCGCACGAGTTGGCGACCTTGCGTGGTATCCAGGACACATCATGTTGTACCTCGGGGTGGAGAGTCTTGTTGTGCACAGCCCAGCAAGAGGTCGAACCGTCGAGTACGGCACGTTGTCTGAAGATCGCGCGGGGTGGGTGCGTTTCGCTGACCCACTCACGCCCGAGATATCTCAGGGATGAATCGGGCCTGAGCCGCTGCGCAGGCGAGAAGCAGTTCGACCGGTGCGATTCGCGATAATTTCAGCACATATCGAAATCGCAGTCTCTTCTGGTGTTCGGGCTCCGAGATCAAGCCCAATTGGCGACATCAGCCGCTCAAGCTCCTCATTCGATGTAATCCCAGCCTCAGCAAGTCGTTCAAGACGACGTTCATGAGTGGTGCGACTGCCCATGACTCCGATGTAACCAACACGGGTAGCAAGCGCACCCTGCACCGCCGGGACATCAAATTTTGGATCGTGGGTAAGAATGCAGACCGCATCTCTCGGCCCGAGGGTCTCGCCACGCTCATCGAATACCGGGCTCGGCCAAGTCACCCGAACCTCGTCAGCCATTGGAAAGCGACGGCCCGTCGCAAAGATCTCCCGAGCATCACAGACAAGAACTCGATAGCCGAGAATCTTTGCAACCCGAGCCAGAGCGGCGGTGAAATCAACCGCCCCAAAGATCCACATTTGGGGCGGTGGCGCCCAGCTCTCGACGAACACCCTGACGGTTGGGGTTCCCTCAAGGTCTTCGGGGGTGGTTTGTCCCTCCGGGCCGTAGGTGCGGATGCCAGATCGGCCTGCCTCGAGTTCGGCAAGGCCATCTCGATGCACGACTCGATCAAGGTCAGGATGACCAAGGGAACCGTCGGAGTCTTCACCAGGAATGATGAGGAGGTGGTTGCCTACGCCTTCGCCTTCAATCACGGTTGCAAGAGCAACCGGATCACCAGATCGCACGCGTTCTGAGAGGCGGTCGGAGAGCGTCACCAGTTGAACTCCTCAATGAACAAGCGAATCGTGCCCCCGCACGTCAGGCCAACAGCAAACGCTTCATCATCGCTGTAGCCAAAGGTGACAATGCCGGGCTTTCGCTCGCCATGAAGTAGTGAGAGCGCTTCGGTCACGACTGCACCTTCAACGCAGCCACCACTCACGCTGCCCACGACTTCGCCTTCTAGGCTCACCGCCATTGCCGCTCCCGGGCCGCGTGGCCCCGAGCCCTCCACATCAACGACGCGGGCAAGGGCGACACGGGTGCCGGCTGTGCGCCAGCGGTCAAGATCGTCAAGCAACTCTTTCATGGCGTCCTTTCCTCTCGAGGGCGTTGTGAGAACACAGTGTTACCGATTCTTCGATCTTGTGCACCACCGATGACGTTCGCGAGCTCTTCGAGGGCGTTCAAGCTGTGACCTTCAACGAATTCGTCAACGAACGGTAGAGCTGCTGCCATGCCCCTTGCGAGCGGGGCATAGCCAGGTGTCACCTTGAGCGGGTTTACCCACACCAACCGGTGGGTGAGCCGCTGCAGTCGTTGCATTTGCTCACCGAGCGCTTCGGGGTCACCGCGATCCCAACCATCAGACAGAATGACAACGATCGCCCCACGCGCCATTCCGCGCTGGCCCCAATCTCGGTTGAAACGTCGCAACCCTTCGCCGAGCCGCGTGCCTCCACTCCAGTCGGTGACCGCATCTGCCGCACGATCGATGGCCTCATCGACATCCCTGCGGGCGAGCTCCCGGGTGATTCGAGTTAACCGAGTACCGACAGCGAACACCTCGACACGTTGTCGGCCCGCAACCGCAGCATGAGCAAATCTGATCAGCGCTCGTGCGTACGGCTCCATCGACCCGCTCACATCGAGCAGCAAGACGAGTCGACGAGGTCGCGACGACCTGCGGCGAAAATGCTGACGGATCGGTTCTCCATCGGCTGCAAGAGCTGATCGAACGGTTCGGCGAAGGTCGAGTCGCAGGCCAGAGCGAGGTGCTGGGGTGAGACGAAGTGATCGTCGTGGAGAGCCAACAAAGCGCAACTGGCGCATGAGTCGCTGTGATTCTGCAAGTTCGGCGTCAGTCCACTCGGCAAAGTCTTTTTGTCGAAGAATTTCCGCAGAGGAGAATCGAAGTTCAATCGGTGGCGGGCCATCAAGTTGGGTATCGTCGCGCTCGCCGTCTGCGCCGTCGTCACCATCATCTGAATCCATTGCGAGGGTGAATTCTTCGGTGAGCGACGAAGTGAGTTCACCCGCTCCGGTTGCGAACCAGAACCGTTCAAAGACAGCGTCATAGGTGTCAATGTCTTCAGGGCGAGTGATGAGACACGCCCGTCCACTCCAGTAGACACCAGATTCATTCTCGATACCGACAGCGGTAAGCGCGTCGACATAACCGATGGTACCGCTCGTGGGAATCGCAATTCCCTCTGCTCGCAAGGCGTCGACGAATGCAACTGCGAGCCCTGCGGAAAGGCGCGCTGGTTGGGTTGTCGTCATTTACGTGCGGCTTGCATGTTCGACAACCTGATCAAGGCCCGTCGAGTTGATGCGCTCAGCGTCCTCACGATATTTCACTACAGTGCCGAGTGTTGACGAGATTGATTCGGTGGTGAGATTGATGGCCCCCAACCGTTGAAGGGCGGTCGCCCAGTCAATGGTTTCCGCAATACCAGGAGGCTTGTAGAGATCAAGGCTCCGAATGAACTCCACCGCTTGCGCCACTTCTGTGGCGAGGCTCGGCGCAATGTCTGGTACTCGTAGCCGCACAATCTCAACCTCACGGTCGACTTCTGGATGCTCAACCCAGTGGTAGAGACAACGACGCTTCAGGGCATCGTGCACGTCTCGTGTGCGGTTGGATGTGAGAATTACAAGCGGGGGTTGCTCTGCGCGAAACGTTCCAATTTCAGGAACGGTGATCTGATAGTCGGAGAGGATTTCGAGGAGGTACGCCTCAAATTCATCATCTGCTCGGTCGATTTCATCGATCAAGAGGACGGGAGGAACCCCACTAGTGGTAGCGATTGCTTGGAGTAGCGGCCGCCGTATGAGGAATCGCTCATCGTAAAGTTCGGCTTCCAACGCTTCGGATGTTTGGCGTGATGATTCCCCAGTCGCCTCAGCGGCTCGTAGGTGCAGCAATTGACGAGCGTAATCCCAGTCGTACACCGCCTGAGCGGCATCGATGCCTTCGTAACACTGCAAGCGAATGAGTTCACCGCCCGTCCATCTGGCAAGGGCTTTTGCTAACTCGGTCTTGCCCACTCCGGCATCACCTTCAAGCATGAGGGGTCGATGGAGCTCCATCGAAAGAAAGACAGCCGTTGAGAGCCCGTCATCGGCGAGGTAACCGACCGAGGAGAGTGCGTTTCGAACGTCGTCAGCAAACACGATGTCAGGCTAGTTGAGTGATTGCTCGACAGCATCTTGTGGGGTCATGAGTCGAATCCGAGGCCAACCTTGTCGAGTGCTTTCAGCCACAGGTTGCGCCGACCGGTTTTATCTTCTCGTTCGAGCGACCAACGAGTTGCCTGAATACCCATGAACCTAAATGGCTCGGGTGGGAATGGCCACGGCTTTTCTTTTGCCAGGGATGTTTGTGTGGCAAGTGAGCGACGGCCATACAGCAGATCGAGCATGGTGGCGGCTCCGAACCGTGCTGCGGCGACGCCGAGGCCGGTATAACCAAGTGCGTAGCCAACACGCCCGCCCATTGCACGGCCCCAAAAGACGGTGAAACGGCTTGAGGTGTCGATGGCCCCACCCCACATGTGGCTGAACTGCACGTCCTCGAGTTGCGGGAATGTTTCGAAGAAGTGGGTGCTGAGCTTCGCCCATGACTCCGGCCGGCTTTCGAGTTCTGATGACACCTGTCCCCGCCAGTAGTAGATGGCGTCGTAACCGCCCCACAAGATTCGGTTGTCGGAGGTGAGCCGGTAGTAGTGAAACTGGTTTGCATTGTCAGACAGACCTTGGCGTCCCGCCCAACCGATGCTTGCCAGTTGATCATCGGTGAGGGGCTCGGTGGTCATGCAGTAGTCATAGACCGGAGCGATGTAATTCGAGATGCGCCGCAGCAGTGGCTTGAACGCATTTGTTGCGAGGGCCACACGACCGGCGCGGATCTGGCCGAGTTGAGTGGTGACGAGCACACCAACACCATCGCGTTCAAGGTTGGTTGCTTTGGTGTCTTCGTAGATGCGAACGCCGAGGCGTTCTGCGACCGATTTGAGGCCCCATACGAGTCGTGCAGGGTCGACAAGCGCGGAGCCGTTCTTATCCCACAGGCCGCCCGTAAAGGTCGGTGAGTTCACTGCTGCGCGCATCTGTTCTTGATCGAGCCAGTCGACCTCATGCCCGAGACGTCGCAAGAGGTCGAACTCTTCATGGAGATCGGTCTCATAAGACGAAGGATGATGCTGGGCAACAACCTCGATCACGCCATTTCGGTGATAGTCGCATTCAATTCCGTATCGCTGGAGTGCAAGTTCGATGTCATCAAGATTCTTCATTCCAAGTTCTTCAAGAACTTCGATGTCATCCGGAAAATGGCGGAACCCGTTTGAAATTCCATGTGTGAGGCTGGCGTCCATGAAGCCGCCATTACGGCCGGAGGCTGCACCCCCTACGGGTCCGGAATCGATAAGAACGATGTCGCGAGATGCATCGCGCTCTTTCGCAATGATCGCTGTCCACAAACCGGTGTAACCGCCACCGATGACACACAGGTCACAACTCTCGGTACGAACGAGGGTGGCGTTGGTGTCAGGGGCGTGAGCGCCGTCAAGCCAGTACGGGACATGATCAGCATTCGCAATCGCATCAAGATGCCGCTGGTCAATTGTGTTGTCGTCGATCGACATGAGTCACTCTCCGATTGAGAGTGTATGGCAGGTTGTCGGCTATGCAGAGGCCTCTTCGAGGGCGCGCCGGGTGAGTACTCGAGCGAGATGCTGACGATATTCAACCGATGCGTTGAGGTCGGCTTGTGGGTCGGCTTCGACTGCAGCCTGCTCGGCGGCATCTTCAATCGAGGCACCGGAGGCGATTGCTGAACCCACGCTGGTTGCGAGCACCGGAACTGATGCCATGTTGACAAGGGCGACACCTGCGTCAGAGCCGTTGCGCCAAGCTGCAACGCCAACGATTGCCCAGTCCTGGGCGCGGCGGTTGAATTTCTGGAAACTCCAGCCCGCACCATTCATCTTGGGAACACGAATTTCGGTGAGCATTTCATCAGCAGCGAGCACCGATGTGAGGTAGCCCTCGTAGAACGAGCCAGCGGGGATCTCACGAGTTCCGTTTGGGCCCTGCACAACATATGTGGCGCCGAGGGCAAGGGTGGTTGCGGGAAGATCTGAGGCGGGGTCGGCGTGTGCCAACGATCCGCCGATGGTTCCACGATGGCGAACTTGAGGGTCACCGACATGTGAGGTGGCATGCGCAAGAAGCGGGGCATGTTCCATCACGATTGGTGAGTTCTCAACATCGCAGTGCCGGGTGAGGGCGCCGACGGCGATGTGATCGCCCGCGTCTCTCACGTAGGAAAGGTCAGATACTCGACCGATGTCGATGAGCACGCTTGGCTGCGCAAGACGGAGCTTCATGAGAGGAACAAGGCTGTGGCCGCCAGCCAAGAACTTTGCTTCATCGCCGTGTTCAGCGATGAGACTGATCGCCTCTTCTGCTGATCCTGCTCGGACGTATTCAAATGCTGCTGGAATCACTGGAAATCTCCTTGGGCTGACGCAATCGCGATCGTTGGGTTTGAGGACATTCGTTAATTGGTTACGTGTGAACGTTGATCGAGGCGGGTCACGACTTCGTGCATGACAACACGGCCTGCACGATGTTGTGGTAGCCCGTGCAGCGGCACAGGTTTCCTTCGAGTCCGATACGAATTTCCTCTTCTGTTGCAGACGGATTTTCTTCGAGCAGGCTGGTCGCTGCCATCACCATTCCAGGTGTGCAGTAGCCGCACTGGAGGCCATGGTTATCCATGAACGCCTGCTGCATTGGGTGAAGGGTTCCATCCGTCGATGCCATTCCTTCGATCGTTGTGACCGAGCCACCATCTGCTTGGACGGCAAGAACGGTGCAGCTCTTCGCGGCCTCACCGTCGAGGTGAATCGAACATGCACCGCATGATGAGGTATCGCAACCAATATTGGTGCCGGTGAGGCCGCCATTGTCACGAATGAACTGAACGAGCAATGTGCGTGGTTCAACGTCGGCGCTGACGACTTGACCGTTGATAGTGATGCTGATCTCCACGGATCCCCCTCTGGTGATGAACTTGCGATCGATTGACGTCGATACGACTCCCTACATCATGCCTTATCGGGGCCGGTTGTGTCGATAGCGAGCGATTGAGTGCTCTTCTAGCTGACGAGATCGATGATGTCGCCGACGACGAGCACGAGGAGAAACGCAACAACGAATGCGCCGACGATGGTGTAGTGCCAACGTTTCGAATGGTCGGCACGCCAGAAGCGACGCACGCTCATGATGATCGCAGCAATCGCAGCAATGCCGATGGCTAGCCCGATCGCTGGGCCCACACCTGTTGCAATGCCAAGTGCGGGCAGCGCGAACGGGAACACGATGTACAACAGTAGACAGCGCACGGTGGCGACGAGAATTGACGTCTGAAATGCTTTTCGTGCCTCATCAGGCGTTGCACGAGGAGCATCTTGCTCAAGGCGCAAGATTCTGCGCATCACGGCATCTGCTGCGCTTCGTGACTCTGCATTCGAGGCAGTTCGGGGCGTCTGTGTCGAGTTCATCACCAGTGATTGAGACGGTACGACTCGTGAACGAGGTCAACAACCTCGGCAGGAGAATCTGCAAGAGCAACGGCTCCACTGCCGAGGAGTTCAGGGGGGTCGCCATACCCCCATGTCACCCCGATACATGGAATTCCATGGCGCTTTGCGCCGAGCACGTCGTGGTCTCGGTCTCCGATCATGATGACGTGGTCGCCAAGATCAGGGTCACCTGAGATACCGAGTTCGCTGAGTGCGTATTCGATGACCTCGGCTTTCGCACGCCGGTCTGAGGTGAGTGTCGCCCCTGCTCTTACTGCAAACCAATCTGAGATATTGAAGTAATCAAGTATCGGGTGAGCGGTCACCTCGGGCTTTGCCGTTGCGACGGAGAGACTGAGACCATCGCTGCTGAGCGCGTCGAGCATCTCGACAATTCCTGGGTACAGGGTGTTTTCGAATGCGCCGATCGTTGCGTAACGTTCTCGGTAGCGATCGATGACTCGTTCGAGGTCATTGTCAGGGATGCCGATCTGCGGAAGACCGATTTCAAATGGAGGCCCAATGACTGACCGAACTTGTGCTTCGGTAGGGATTGGGAAACCCTCTTTCTCAAAGGCCCATTGCAGCGACCGAAGAATTCCAGGCTCGGAGTCACTTAGAGTGCCGTCAAGGTCGAGAAGCACATGGGTCCGTTCGCTTCTCATGCAAGCGCCTCTTGCAGACCGGCAAGTCCTTCTTCGGTGCCAACAACGATCAGCACATCGCCAGCTGCGAGGGTGACGCCGGGTTCAGGGTTGGTAATGAATGTTCCATCGTTGGTGCGCACAGCCAAAACCAGAGCCTCTGTGCGGTCACGTAAACGGGTATCACCAACCTTTTGACCGACGAGCCAGCAGCTTGGAGTTAACTGGTATTCACGGATTCGAAATTCGTGAGAGCGTTCGTGCATCACCACATCAACGAATTCGGCAACATGTGGCTGCACAACGAACGATGCCATGCGGCTTGCACCGAGATCTTGAGGGTTGACCACTCGGTCGGCCCCAGCGTGGGAGAGTTTCGCAACACTTTCGCCGGCGCGCGCTCGGGCCACGATGAACAACTCGGGGTTGATCGTGCGAGCGGAAAGCGTGACGAAAAGATTTTCAGCATCGCCCTCAAGAGCAGCGATAAGGGCGCGTGCGTGCTCAACTCCTGCGGAGCGCAACGTTGAATCAAGAGTCGCATCACCGACGACCACCGGGTGGTGGACGTCTCTCACCTGCTCGGGGTTTTCGTCGACGATGACAACGGTCTCTCCGTGCGACACCAAGTCATCGACGACGGTCTGGCCGACACGGCCGAGCCCGCAGACGATCGTGTGGTCTCTGAATCCCTCAATCGCTTTGTTCATTCTTCGCCTTCCCACAAATTCGCGCAACTGGCCCTCGACCACTGTTTGAACACCCAATGTGAACGTATACAGCACGGTTGAGACGCCGGTGGTGATAATGACGATGGTGAAAATCTGTTCACCAATCGATGGCTGTCCGCCCACTTCCCGATAGCCAACGGTCGTGACGGTAATCACCGTCATATAGATGGCCTCCATCCAGCTCAGCCCCGTGATCCGGTAACCGATGACACCGGCAACTGCGACTGAGACAACAAGCCCGAGGGCAATGCGGAGTCGCTTGATAATCGATGACACGGTACAACGGTACCTGCGAGCACTTGGGCTCACAGCATCATTTAGTCGTCAAGACGTGCGAGACCAGTGAAGGCAAACAGCCATGCTCCAGCGCTGATTGCGATCATGATGAGCATTCCGATGAGGAGATCCCGACCTCTGATGCCGTCGATAAATCCAATACGGGCGACATCGAGCACCTGTGTAAGTGGATTCCATCGAGCCACATATTCAAGCCACCCATCCATGAGAGGAATCGGGGTTTGTGCATCGGTAAGGAAGAGACCGAGAAAAAGTGTGAGCTGCATGATTGCGGCGGCGCGCATATCGCGGAAGCGGTAGGCAAGACCGAGCCCCCACCCGGTGCCGATCGTTGCCATTCCGATACCGGCAATGAACAGGCTGAAGGTCCCGAGACCGTTGCCAACTGGTCGCGCGCCGAGAGCGAAACCAAAAATAGTGACGAGCACGACAGCGATACAGGCTCGTACCCAGGCCGCAATGTACGGACCGAGTAACAACTGTCGCCTGCTAGTGGGTGCCATGCGGAGACGATCGTAGAAACCGGTCTGCAGGTCACGAATCATGGAGAAACCCGTGCCAAGCCCAGCGAAAGAAGCACCCATCGTGACGGCCATCGGAAGGTACCAGTTCACTGACCGGTCAGTTGGGAAACCAGGTATCTGAGTGACGCCTGCGTAGGTGCCCGAGAATGCGACGACCTGGAAAACAGGCATGAGGAGAGCCGGAATGAATGCTGATGGAAGTCGCCGAACATTTCGGAGGCTCCGTGTTGCAATACCGAGCGATGCACTCATGATGCGGCCAAACGGTTGTGAAGCGTGCGAAGAGAGAAACCGATACCGACCACCGAGATCGCCGCAGGAATGAGAATTGTTTGAAGAACAGCGGTCAGCGTCAGCTGGTCGATGGTGAGTGAGCGGAAACCTTCGACGAGGTATGACAGAGGATTGAGGTCGGCGATGCGTCGGTAGACGCCGTCCATCGTTTGCCGTGGGAAAAACGCTGAAGAAAAGAACAGCAAAATGAAGATCAGCGGGAATGAGCCTTGAACTGCCTCGCTGGAGCCGGTTTTGATTGCCATCGCTGACATCAACGCCCCAACGGCAAGAGCGGTGAAGAGCCCACCAATCATCATTGCGATGAGCCCGAGAAACCCTGACTGGATGCTGAGACCAAACGGAAAGAGCACGACGGTGAAGAACAACGTTTGCGCAAGGCCGTAGACCATTGCTCCGGCAAGCCGCCCGACGAGAATCGCAGTTCGGCTACTTGGTGCGACGAGTAGACGGTCGAAGAATCCGGTCTCAATATCTGTCGCCAGGGCAGTAGCACTCGTCACCGAGCCGAATAAGACTCCTTGCACCACAGACCCGGCGAGTGCGAAGTCGAGATACGAGTCAACCTTCGGGAAACCAGGAATGTTGATCGCCCGGGCGAACGATGCAGTTCCAAGGGCCACGAAGAACAGTGGAAAGACGAGCGACGGTACGACAAGGCTCGGTTGGCGCACGAGTGACAGAACTGAGCGGGACGAGAGTGCGCCAATTTGGTCACGGCGGCGAAGCGCCATCGTGCTCATGACGCGCCTTCAAGGCGATGGCCGGTTGCCTCAGCGAATACGTCATCGAGGCTCGGTGCCCGAAGTTCGAGGTGCTCAACGACGATTCCTTGGGCATCGAGCGCTCTGACGACGTTCGAGACATCGCCCGCTCCCTGGGTGAGGCCGACGCCAAGGGTGCCTTCAGCGGTCGGCCGTGCTTCGCCGAATTGAGCGAGTACTTCTCGTGCAGGTTCAACATGGTCATCGGCCACCGAGATGAGCAAAGTTGGTGCACCAACGTCGGTCTTGAGTGCCTCTGGTTGGCCTTCTCGGACAATCTTTCCGTTATCGATAATGGCAACACGATCAGCGAGTTGGTCAGCTTCTTCCAAATATTGCGTCGTGAGCAGCACAGTGGTGCCGTCGTTGTTCAGGCGACGGATTTCTTCCCACAGCGACATTCGGCTCATCGGGTCGAGACCGGTCGTAGGTTCGTCGAGAAAGAGCACGCTGGGTTCATGGATGAGTGCGAGCGCAAGATCGAGGCGGCGTCGCATGCCACCTGAATATGTCCCCACGCGACGGTCACCAGCGGCTGATAACCCGACGCGTTCGAGGAGTTCGCCGGCACGCTCGTGCTGTGCGTTGCGCGGAATGCCGTAGAGCACCGCTTGAAGGCGAAGAAGTTCGGTGCCCGTCATCAACGGGTCGATGGCAGCATCCTGCAGGGCAACGCCGATGCTGCGGCGAACTGCATCGGCCTCGACCTCGATGTCATAGCCCGCAACCGAAGCAGAGCCTGCGCTTGGCTTGAGCAAAGTGGTGAGGATGCGGACGGTGGTGCTTTTGCCGGCGCCGTTCGGGCCAAGGAAACCGAACACTTCACCAGCGGTGACTTCAAGGTTGACACCGTCAACGGCGCGGACTTCGTCTTCGCCACTTCCGAAGATACGCACGAGGTCGGAGGCGATGATGGGGGACTGCGTGGAGGTCACGGGGATTCAGGCTACGTCGTCATTGAGCGTTGTGATGGGTGCGGTCTGAGGAACGAGGTGCACAACGACTGATGCCGGCCAAACCCCCACTGATAGATGAGAATTCGGCCGGCATCGAGTACCGGATGTATGTGACGCTGATCAGGAAGCAGCGTTCATCGCTTGCCACACCTTTTCTGGCGTGCACGGCATGTCGATGTGACGCACGCCGAGGTGTGAAAGAGCATCGATCACTGCCGAGTGAACCGCAGGTGTTGAACCAATGGTGCCCGACTCGCCGATGCCCTTCGCACCAAGCGGATTCACGAAGGTTGGTGTTTCCATCGGGATGCGCTCGATCGTTGGCATGAGATCAGCCGAGATCATCGTGTAATCAGCAAGGTTGGAGGTGATCGGGTTGCCGTCTTCGTCGTAACGAACTTCTTCGTACAACGCTTGAGCGGTGCCCTGGGCAACTCCACCATGAACCTGACCAGCGAGCAACATCGGGTTCACCATGGTGCCGGCGTCATCGCAGGCGATGTGGCGAAGATGCTTCACCAGGCCAGTGTCACGATCAACTTCGACAACGGCGACGTGCGCACCAAATGGGTAAGTGGCGCCCGGCGCATGGAACGTTGTCTGCTCGATGAGTCCCGCTTCACCAGCCGAGGCTGCAATGTCAGCCCACGAACTCGCGACTGCAGGCGTACCGGCGACATGGAATTCCCCCGTCTCAGTGTTGAGCACCACGTCGGCAGCGTCGGCCTCAAGAAGGCGAGCTGCAATCTCTCGACCCTGCTCGACGATTCCTTCAGCCGCCTGGTTGACAGCGAGCCCGCCTTGCTGCAATGAGCGTGAGCCCATTGTGCCGCCACCAACAGGGGTGAGATCGGTGTCACCCCAGACAAGCGTGAACTTGTCGATGTCGATACCGGTCTGGGCACTTGCAATCATCGACCAGGCGGTGTCGTGACCCTGGCCGTGAGGTGAGGTGCCGGTGTAAATCGTGCCGGTGCCGTCTGGATGAATGATGATCTTCGCGTCCTCTTCGGGGGCGCCAGCACCACCGGTGATTTCAACGTAGGTGCAGACACCAATGCCAAGAAGTTTCGATGAGCCGTCGGCACGACGTTGTGCCTGCTCCGCCCGAAGATCTTCGTAACCGGCGTGCTCCAGGGCACGGTCGAGACTGCCGACAAAGTCGCCGACGTCATAAGCCTCACCGATCGCGGTGGTGTGTGGCTCATTGAATGGTGCGATGAGGTTCTTGCGGCGAACCTCTGCGGGGTCCATTCCGATTTCGGCGGCGAAGAGATCCATCGCTCGCTCGGTGGCTGCGGTGGCTTCAGGCCGCCCAGCTCCACGGTATGCAACAACAGGTGTCGTGTTCGTAACGACTGACGCGCAGTGCGCTTCAACATTGTCGAAGGCGTACACGCCAGCAGCCATGCGGCGGGTGAAGAGCGCACCGAGGATGGTTCCAACTTCGCAGAATGCGCCAGAGTCTTGAATCATTTCAAGCTGGAAATGGGTGATCTTGCCGTCACGAGATCCACCGACTTTGATCACCTGATGCTGTGCTCGGCCGTGACCGAGGTTCATCATCGACTCGCTGCGGGTCTCCGCAAACTTGATTGGCCGCCCGCTTTCTTTTGAGAGAAGTCCGAGCAGGAGTTCTTCTGAGAAGCAACCAATCTTTGCACCGAAACCGCCGCCAACGTCTGGGGTAATGACCCGGACTTGAGAGGCCTCAATACCGTTTGCACCAGCGATGGGCCCGACAGCACCTTGAGCATGCTGGGTCGAAAGCCACTCAAAGAGGCGACCCTCATGCCATGTTGCAGCAGCAGCGCGCGGTTCGAGCGGGCATGGGGCAACCCGCTGGTTGAGAGCTTCAGTTGACACCACGACCTCGCAGCCCTCGAAGAAGGCGTCGCCAGTGGTGGGCTGTCCGCCGAACGCAGCAGAGTCGAATACGGCGTTTGAGCCAGCACCGTCATAGACGTGGGTCGACGAGGTGAGGGCTTCCTTCATGTCGATGAGTGCGGGAAGTGGATCGATATCGACGAAGACCATTTGAGCGGCATCGGTTGCCTGCGCGTAGGTTTCGGCAACGACCGCAACAATTGGTTCACCCACCCAGCGCACTTTGTCGCTTGCAAGAAGCGTCCGTGCAACACCTGGGTTGAAGTTCGATTTTGTGGGCTCGAGCCCGAGTGAGCCGGCGGTGTAAATACCGATGACTCCTGGCATTGTTTCGGCCTCAGAGATATCGATCGATTCGATCGTGCCATGTGCCATTGGTGATCGAGCGAAGACCACGTGGGCCGCCCCCTCAAGCAACGGCTCAGAGATATCGGCGAGATATTCACCGCCGGTGGTTAAGAACTTTGGGTCCTCTTTGCGGAGAACCTGTTCTCCAAGAATGCTGCCTGCCATCGTCACTCCCTTAGCGTGGATGCCCTGTTGTAGTTAGACACTTGGAACTGTAGTCGTGTCGAGCAGTGCCTGTGAATGCGAGCGGCGAGCGAGAGGTTTATGGATTCGACATTCGAAAGTTCATGACCTCATCGATGACGCCGTAGGGCCAGCCGTTCGGGAGGTCAGTCGGCAGGTCAGGGAATGGCAAGATGGTCTCCCTCTCGTCTCCATCAGACACGTATCCGAGTTGATCGCGAGCTGCTTCTTCGACGCCAGTATCGGTTCGAAGACGGTCTACTTCGGCTTGAAGATCGTCGTTGATCGCCGTCATTCGCTGGAGTTCGGTTTCTAGTCGGTCGATTTCATCGCCTTGACCAAGATATGTCTGCAATGGCAACACGATCACCGAAGTGATCGCAGCACCAACGACTACGAGGCTGACGGCGCCGATGAGGAGAGTGGTGCGAGAGGTCGATGCAGCAGCCCCTTCGATCTTTCTCCGTGTCGAATTTCGACTCGTCCTGCGCTCTGCGGCTGGGCGACGTAATCGGGGGATGCGTGAACGTTGGGTGCGCCCAGAACCAGAGGGGCCAGAGCGCTTCTTCACACCTCTATGTTCGCACGCGTGCTTGCGATGGCGGTGTCATCGATGTGAGCCGTGACTATCGAGGCGCGAGGGCCTCGGCACCAAGAAATGCTGCAGTGTCGGCGAGTTCAGATTCGATGCGAAGTAACTGGTTGTACTTAGCGACGCGATCTGAACGACACGGTGCACCCGTCTTGATTTGCCCGCAGTTTGTTGCAACTGCAAGATCAGCGATCGTCGCATCTTCGGTTTCGCCGCTTCGGTGGCTCATCACTGAAGAATACGAATTCGCAGCAGCGAGTTCGACGGTGGTGAGTGTTTCGGTGAGTGACCCAATTTGGTTCACCTTGACGAGAATGCTGTTCGCAACCGTGCGGTCAATGCCCATTTGGAGACGCGTGCTATTGGTGACAAACAAGTCATCGCCGACGAGTTGGCATTGATTGCCGACGGCCTGTGTGAGTGCTGACCAACCCTCCCAATCGTCTTCGGCCATGCCGTCCTCGATGGAGACCACTGGATAGCTGCTCACGATTCTTGACCAGTACTCAGCAAGTTCAGATGCCGACAGCACTTTGCCCTCACCATCGAGGTGATATGCCCCATCTCGATAGATCTCGCTCACCGCAGGGTCGAGCGCAATGGCGATGTCGTCACCCGGTCGGTACCCAGCCTTTTCAATGGCCTCGAGTAGGAGCACGATTGCGTCCTCGTTTGATGCAAGATTTGGAGCGAAGCCGCCTTCGTCGCCAACTGCGGTTGCAAGTCCGCGGTCGTGGAGTACACCTTTGAGCACGTGGTAGGTCTGGGTTCCCCATCGAAGCGCCTCGCTGAACGATGGCGCTCCGACCGGCATGATCATGAACTCTTGGAAGTCGACACTGTTATCGGCGTGTGCGCCACCGTTGAGCACGTTCATCATTGGCACGGGAAGAACATGTGCATTAGCACCGCCAACGTAGCGGTAGAGAGGCATCTGCATGTCTGCTGCGGCGGCTTTTGCAATGGCAAGACTGGTGCCAAGAATCGCATTTGCACCAAGACGACCTTTGTTGTCGGTGCCGTCAAGTTCGATCAGTTCGAGATCGATTGCTCGCTGATCGATCGGATCCCAGCCGGTGAGGCAGTCGGCAATCTCTGTATTGACGTAGTTGACTGCTGTCGTCACACCTTTGCCGAGGTATCGATCGCCGCCGTCACGGAGTTCGACTGCCTCGTGCTCACCGGTAGACGCACCGCTCGGAACCGCTGCCCGTCCAATAGCCCCTGAGGTCAAAGCAACTTCGACCTCCACGGTGGGATTGCCACGAGAATCAAGAATTTCACGACCATGAACGTGGATGATCTCACTCATTGTGCTGTCTTTCTGTGAATGGCAACGATGCTCGCTGATCAACCTATCGGGTCAATATCGAACACGGGAAGGCCCTATTCGATGGTGTAGATGATGGCATCTCGTCAGTTCTTGAGATTGCGTTTTGCGTCGTTCCACAGACGGTCAAGGCCGTCGACGTCGAGGTCTCGAAGAGACAGCTCAGCGGCATCGGCAAGACGCTCGACCTCGCGAAAGCGCGCATTGAAACGATCGGTGGCGCTCCGAAGCGCCGCCTCTGGCTCGACGTCGAGATGGCGGGCGAGATTCACCACGGCGAACAGAAGATCACCGACCTCTGACCGAATTTCGTTCTCGTCACCAGACTGATGTGCCTCGATCGTTTCGGCAGTTTCCTCAGCGATTTTGTCGAGCGGGCCAGAGGTGTCGGGCCAGTCGAAGCCCACTTTTGCAGCTTTTCGTTGCACGGTAGCTGCATGGGAGAGAGCCGGGAGCGACGTTGGTACACCATCGAGCACTGATGCTCGCTGCCCAGAGTTGTCGCTCCGCTCGTTGCGTTTGATGTTCTCCCAATTACTGATGACGGTCGCTGAGTCGGTTGCGTCAACATTGCCGAAGACGTGCGGGTGGCGACGGACGAGTTTGTCGTGGATCGCTGAAGTGACATCGGCAATCGTGAAACGGCCCTGTTGCTCAGCGATCGTCGCATGGAACTCGATCTGGTAGAGCAGGTCTCCAAGTTCTTCGATGAGATGTTCATCAGATGACGGATCGTCGCTCAAACCATTGATGGCATCGACGACTTCGTGGGTCTCTTCAATGAGATAGGGGAGAAGTGACGTGTGGGTTTGTTCGATATCCCACGGACATTGTTCGCGGAGAGTGCGGGCAAGAGCATGAAATCTCACATAGCCATTTCCCACCGGCACCGCAAGGTTGGGGATGTACAGCGAGGTGAGGTGGTTGGGCGTGATGTCATGCTCCATTTCGGCCCATGACGTTGACACGATCTGTTCCTCGTCTGTGCCCACTCCAGTGAGCCCGATGACGACCGCGTCATCGAGAGCGGTTTGGGCGTCATCATCTGGGCCGGGGTCAATGGAGTGCCGGATCTCAGACAACACCCAGTCGGCGTGAACGTGAGCGACGAGCAGCGGTCCTCGTTCTCCCGCAGCCTCTGTGGCGAAACGGTGACCATCGATGAGGCGGACGCCGGCATTAACAGGGTCAATTTCGAGGCGTGCCCAGACTTCGTCGAGAAATGAAATCGCAGGAAGAACGATGCACCTGACTTCAGAATGTGCTCGGAGAAGTTCGACGGTGCGCTCGAGGACAAGTGGTGAGCCGGGCACTGCGTACAGCACATCGCCGTTGACCTGAGCAGCATCGATCAGAGTGTTGGCAATTTGTTCGTAGACATCGCTGAACCGATCTGCCGTGTCATAGATGTCGTCAAAGGTTGTCGCATTGGGCACAAGGAACGCACTCGGGTGTTGCGCCGTTCGTAGAAAACGAGACGATGACTCGGCAATGGCCGTTTTCGTGTGCTCAGTGATGAGCAACGGGCTGCCGGGTCCGAGCCCGACCACGGTGATCGTCGGCACGGCACCAGATGTCGGCGACAATTCTGGTGGTGTCATCCGAGCGGGACGATGCGCCCGCTGGCTGGGTCCCAACGGCCGTAACGGGAGTCGACGGTGACATCAGCGGAGTTCAGCACTGCATCAACGTAGAACAGTGGTCCGTTAGGGCTCGCGAGGGAGGCGATGACATCGCTTCCGACCTCTGACCATGGTCGATTGAGGATGACATGCCAACCAAACTGCGTCTCAACAGGTTGTGACCAGGTGGTTGCCGGTGCTGCAAACGCAGCTGCAACGAAATCAGCGTCGAAGCCGGAAATGTACTGTGCCGTCGGCAAGCATTCTGATTCGGTGCCGGTCAGCGCTCCGCCGGTGATGCTTGCCGAACCTTCGAGTGATCGTTCGGCGGCGAGTTCCGCAAAGTCGGCTCCGTCGCGTAATTCGTCGACGATGCCATTGGCCTCTTTTTCGGTTTCGACAAGGATGTGTCGAAGGCAAAGCAGGCCGGTGCTCACTGGAGCACTGAGATACATCTCTTCAAGTTCTTCTGCATCGGGAAGCTCGGCACGCGCCAGCGCCGAGTTAATGACGTCAACGCTTGTCACGGCGATGAGCTCACGCATTTGTTGACTGAGTTCGTTGATCGGATTCTCAGAGGGGAGCGTCGAGAAATAGAGGTCAAGATCGCTGTCGGTGATGTCATCACCCGACCGATCAAGAATCGATCGAACTGAACTTGAACGCACCATAGCGTTTAAGAGAAGGCGGGCTCGATCTGCATCACCAAAGCCCCCGGAGTCAAGTGGTGTTGTGCCAAAGATCTCCGACTCGGCGAAGTACTCATCGAATAACGCATCTGCCTCAGCTGAGGTGTAGCCCTGGCCATTGACGTCGACTGTATGGTCGGCACCGGTCAGCGTGGAACACCCCGCAGTGCTGAGAGCGACGAGACCGATGGAAATAACGAGACGAGTACGCGTTGCCACCGCAATGACGCTATCGGGTTGGGTGGAGCTCGAGTTGGCGCAAGGTTCGTTTACGCAAGGGCTGATTCGAGCCGATCGACAGCCGCCGGTAGGGCATCGGGAAGTCGCGGTTCGAACCTGCTGAGGTGTTCACGAATTTCTGGGATCGCACTCTTCCAGCCGTCAACATCGACGCTAAGGATCGCTTCGAGATCATCGGTGTCGATGTCAAGTCCTGAGGTATCGAGGGCGCCGTCGGCTGGAAGTAAACCGATGGGCGTTTCAACCACATCGCCGTTGCCATCGACTCGGTCGAACACCCACTTCAATACGCGTGAGTTCTCACCAAATCCTGGCCAGAGGAACCTTCCATCTTCATCTCGGCGGAACCAGTTGACAAAGAAGATCTTTGGCAAGTTGCTCGGATCTGCTTTGGTTCCCATGCTGAGCCAGTGGGCGAAGTAGTCGCCGTAGTTGTAGCCACAGAATGGAAGCATCGCCATCGGGTCAAAGCGCAATTTGCCAACCGCTCCCTGCTGAGCGGCCGTTGTCTCTGAAGCCATGATTGCTCCAAGGAAGACACCGTGCTCCCAGTCGAACGCTTCGGTGACTAACGGGACGGTTGAGCGTCGGCGACCGCCGAAGAGAATTGCGGAGATCGGCACGCCTGCCGGGTCTTCCCACTCAGGGGCAGCCGACGGGCATTGCGAAGCAGGTGCGGTGAACCGAGCATTCGGGTGTGCAGCCGGCCCTTCGGACTCGGGCGTCCACACATCGCCCCTCCAGTCGGTGGCGCGTGCGGGTTGCTCGTCGCTCATTCCTTCCCACCACACATCGCCATCTGCGGTGAGAGCGGTGTTGGTGTAGATGCAGTTACCCCAGAGAGTTTCCATGGCGTTGGGGTTGGTGTCGTAACCGGTGCCTGGTGCAACTCCGAAGAATCCGGCCTCTGGGTTGATCGCGTACAGGCGACCGTCATCACCAAACTTCATCCAGCAGATGTCGTCACCGATGGTTTCGGCTGTCCAGCCCGGGATCGTTGGCACGAGCATTGCGAGGTTCGTCTTGCCGCAGGCCGATGGGAACGCAGCGGCGATGTACTTCGAGGAGCCTTCTGGGTTGGTGAGCTTCAAGATGAGCATGTGCTCGGCGAGCCATCCGGCATCACGCGCCATCACTGAGGCGATGCGAAGGGCAAAACATTTCTTTCCGAGTAGAGCATTGCCGCCGTAGCCCGAGCCGTATGACCAGATCTCACGGGTCTCCGGGAAATGGACAATGTATTTGTTTTCTGCATCGCAGGGCCATGCAACATCGGCTTCGCCTTCGGTAAGAGGAGCACCGACGGAGTGTAAGCAGGGCACCCAATCGTTGTCGCCGAGGACATCGAGAGCGGCCTGTCCCATACGAGTCATGATGCGCATCGACACAGCGACGTAGGCAGAGTCGGTGAGTTGCACGCCAATGTGCGCGATTGGTGATCCAAGCGGACCCATCGAGAACGGCACGACGTACATCGTGCGGCCCTTCATGCAACCGGTGTACAGGCTTGTGAGTTCACCCCGCATTTCGGCTGGGTCACGCCAATTGTTATTTGGCCCGGCCTCCTCTTCGGTGGGGGAGCAGATGTAGGTGCGGTCTTCCACTCGGGCAACATCGCCGGGGTCGGAGTGCGCCCAATACGAGTTAGGACGTTTTGCCTCGTCAAGTTTCGTGAACGTCCCTGCGTCAACAAGCTCGTTGCACAGGAGGTCATACTCTTCTGCACTTCCGTCGCACCAATAAATGTCGTCAGGTTGCATCACTTCGGCCCACTTCGCGACCCATTGTTGAAGGCGTTCGTTGGTGCTGTTTCCACTCATGTCATCTGCTCCTCGAAGTGGTGTTGGCTCGACGGCCGTTGACGGGGTCTAGTTAAAGACGGCTAGTCGACAGTCTTGCTCAGGTGAGCGCAAAGTCAAGAGGCGCGGGTGCTGCCATTCGTGAGTTTGTGAAGATGACCTATCTCATTCGGTGATAGGTCGAACGGCGACCCGATCATCTTTAGAGATGGTGCGCCGGTGGCTGATCACAGCTACGCACCAGGGGAAGGAGTTACCGAGGGCTCAGTGGCCCGGTGTACCCATGTCAACTTCGCTACCAAGGCGGAGCGATGTTGCACAACCAGCGTCATCGAGATCGAACACGACGCGTTGCCCTTGGCGGAGCATTCGGAAGACAGAACCCTCGAGGGCGTCAGATGCCAGGTCGTAATCGGCAAGGTCGGAGTCGCACATGATGATGCCGACGCCCGATGACGGGTCGAAAGACTTAATGACTCCCTGCATGCTGAGAACTGTAGCGGTTGTGAAGGTCGGAGTTCAGGTTGAGACCTGATCAGCCGGCTTTTACAACCTTGCCTGACTTAATGCAGCCAGTGCAGACGTTCATCCGCTTCGTCGCACCATTTACGCTTGCCCGCACACGCTGGATGTTCGGGTTCCATCGACGCTTGGTGCGACGATGCGAGTGCGACACGTTCATGCCCCATGATGGGCCCTTACCACACAACTCACATACCGATGCCATCTCGACCAATTACTCCTTGCGATAGCGGACCTTCTCCGCCTCCGGGCAGGAATTCGATCTCGAATTCCCTTGCGACCACCGCACGCTATCGGCGAACTTCGCCATCTAACACCGTGCAACCGATCGACTCCGCATAAATACTTCGCTACTAGTTTCTTGAGAGAACTCCCTTTCCTGCGAGATCACAATCAATGAACACGAACGCCGAGATATCTGAACCTCCACTCACTTTTGATGAACTTGCTCAGATCGATATTGCGCGTCTCAAAGGAGTCGGCGAGGCAAAACAACGTGCCCTTCACGAGTACGGCATCAACGATGTTCTCGAACTCTTAATGACATACCCACGACGATGGGTCGATCGCACGAATCAGCAGCGTGTCGCAGACGCAGCCTTGGGAGAAGAAGTTCTGCTCGTTGTCGAGGTTCGAGGGGTCGAAGAACGGCAGATGCGAAATCGCCGAAAGATGGTGAACGTCCGAGTGGGCGACGGAACGGGGACACTCCGAATTACCTTCTTCAACCAGCCATGGAGAGCACGGCAACTTACCGTCGGACTGGTAGTCGCAATCCACGGCAAAGTGGAGGACTATCGAGGAAGCCTTCAGATGACGAACCCGGTTGTCGACCTCATCGGTGACCGCACGGGCCGCATCGTGCCGATCTACCCCCAGAGCGAGAAGGTGCGCATCACGACATGGGATCTTGCAGCACTCGTTGACCAAGTCCTGAGGCGATGCGAATCAAGAGGAGTCGCCGACCCGCTATCAATCGCCGATCAGGAACGGCTCGGGCTTATCGGACGTTTCGAAGCACTGAAGTCGATACATGGTCCCGACTCAATGGCTGATGCGAACGCTGCTCGACGCCGACTCGCCTTCGACGAGTTGCTTCGAGTGCAGGTCGAACTTGTTCGACGAAAGCGCGAACTTGAGCGAACCTCACAGGGCGTTGAGCACGTTGTGGGTGGTGAACTTGTCGAACGCTTTGTGGGTGCGCTCCCGTTTCCGTTGACGACAGCGCAACGCCGTGCAATCGATGAAATTGGCAGCGACATGGCGTCACCCCAGCCCATGCACCGGCTCTTGCAGGGTGATGTCGGGGCAGGAAAAACGATGGTGGCAGTCGCCGCACTACTCAACGCGGTGTCGGGTGGCCACCAAGGCGCCCTCATGGCGCCGACCGAAGTTCTTGCGGAGCAGCACGGCAGTGGTGTGAAAGCGTTGCTCGACGGACTTGTCGTCGTCGATGGCGACAACCTGTTTGGTGAGCGGCCCCTGCGAGTAGAACTCTTAACCAATCGGGTGACCGGCCAGGATCGACGCGAGGTTCTCGCCGGGCTCGCCGACGGATCGGTTGACATCGTGATCGGCACCCACGCACTGATTCAAGAGGGAGTCGAATTTGGAAGCCTCGGAGCAGTGGTCGTCGATGAGCAACACCGATTCGGTGTCGAACAACGAGCAGCGTTGAGAGCAAAGTCTGATGGTGTTGTCCCCGATCTTCTTGTGATGACGGCGACACCGATTCCGCGAACGGCTGCAATGACGGTCTACGGAGATCTTGAAGTGAGCGCACTCGACGAGTTGCCGCCCGGAAGAACTCCAATTGCGACACATTGGGCGGCCGGGCCACTTTCAGAAGCAAACGTATGGGCATCGGTTCGGGACGAAGTTGCGACAGGTCGGCAGGCCTACGTCGTCTGTCCCCTCATCGGAGAGAGCGAGAACCTAGAAGTTGCCTCAGCAGAAGAAACCTTCGAGCATCTCGCTGCCGGCGAACTTTCGAATGTTCGGCTCGGTCTTCTCCATGGCCGAATGTCGTCGGCGGAGAAAGAAGCAACGATGGAGGCCTTTCGCGCACGCCAGATTGACGTGCTCGTGGCAACCACCGTGATCGAAGTCGGGGTCGATGTTCCCAACGCAACGGTGATGGTGGTGCTCGATGCTGACCGTTTCGGAATTGCTCAGTTACATCAGTTGCGCGGGCGTGTTGGCCGTGGTGAACATGCGTCGACCTGTTGGCTAATGACGACGAGCGAAGACGCCAACCCGCGCATAGAGGCATTGGTGGGATCAACCGATGGTTTCGAACTTGCTGAAATTGACCTTGAGTTGCGGGGCGAAGGCACATTGATGTCATCAGCGCAGAAGGGCCGCAGTGATCTCCGACTTGCGTCGCTGCGTCGTGACCGAGAACTCATCGAGCAGGCTCGAGAGGTTGCATTTCGAATCATTGACGACGATCCGGAGCTCGCTCGATCAGATGTGCTGCGATCTGAGATCGCTCTCTTGCTCTCTGAACGCGAAGGTGACTATCTCACGAAGTCGTGACGATGCATGTCATTCAGAAGTCAGGGAATTCCTCGTCCTCGGGAAGCACGAGATCCCAGCGGTCGAGACAGTCCTCGCATCGGTACGCAACGATGTCGCCCGGAAGCCAACGCGTGCCCTCTTCTCTTGGATGCGTGAGAAGAAATGCACGACCCCCACAGTCGATGCAGTCGATCTGCGGATAGGGCTCAAAGGGGTCTTCGGCCGAACTCATAACCGCGAGTATTGCGGATTCGAAACGTAGCCTGAGATTGTGCGCGTCGTTTCAGGACACCTCGGTGGCAGAAAGATTGAAGCCCCAGCAGGGAAACACACTCGTCCGACCACCGATCGCGTTCGAGAAGCGGTATTCAACTCTCTTGGATCGATGGGAGTGATCGAAGGGGCACTCGTCGCCGATCTCTACGCTGGCAGCGGAGCGATGGGCATCGAGGCGTTATCGCGGGGAGCGGCCCACTGCACGTTTATCGAAAACGACCGGGCAGCTCTTCGAGTGCTCAACGACAACGTCGCCAACCTTGGGCTCAACACCGTCACCACCATTGTTCAGGGCTCAGTCGAATCGCATATGCATCGCCTCGATGCTGACATCGTTCTTGCAGATCCGCCATATGACGCCGTTGACTGGAATTCGATGCTGCTCGAACTTTCGGCCCCGCTGCTCGTAGCAGAGGGTTCCCGCGAGGTCGAGCCGATCGGCGGCTGGACAACGCTGAAAGCCCGGCGATACGGGCGCACCTGGGTCACGATTCTCAGTCAAGACGGAGCCTCCGGTTAACGCGCCACAGTTCTCTCGTTTCGCTCAACTAGGTTGGTCTCACCCATGAGTATTGCGTTCGTCCCTGGAAGCTTTGACCCGATGCACCTCGGGCACCTTGACGTTGTTGATCAGGCGCTTGAGGTGTTTGGAGCAGTCGTCATTGGCGTGTTGCATAACCCATCGAAGCCCTCGGGATTGTTCACCCCCGATGAGCGAGTTGCACTCGCCGAGCAGACGGTCGGTGACCGTCAAAATGTCACCGTCGGTGCGTTTAGCGGGCTTGCGGTTCAGGCCGCCGCTGCTGCCGGTGCTGACATCATCGTGAAAGGTCTTCGCACGACGAACGATTTCGACATCGAACAGCAGATGGCTCACAACAATGTTGCGCTTACCGGCATCCGGACCGTCTTCGTTCCGTGTCGACCAGATCTCGCCTACATCAGTAGTCGCTTCATCCGAGAAATCTCCTCTCAAGGAGTATCGATCAATCACATGGTGGTGCCAGCGGTGTCTGCTGCTCTCTCAACCAAACACGGAGAGGTCAACTCATGAGTCAAGATGAATGGGTGAATGATCGGATGCCTCATCAGGTTGATCCGGGCATTGACGTAGGAGTTGATGACGCCGAATTCGAACAACCTTACGAAGCCGACGTGTCTCGTGATCCGCATCTAGGTGATGCAGAGACGTTGCTGAAGCGGGCGGTCGACATCATCGTGACCGCTCCGACAATGCCATTAAGTTCGTCGCCCCGAGTCGACCGAGATGAAATGGTCGAATTGTTGTCAGAGGCATTATCGAGACTTCCTGAAGAGCTCCGCCAGGCGAGACACCTTCTTCGAGAACGTGATGAATTCATTGCTCGAACTCGACGGGAGGCAGCGGAAGTTGTCGAAGCGGCTCGCGTGCAATCAGAACGGATGGTGCAGCGAACCGAAGTTGTTCGCGCCGCCGAAGCTCGGGCTCGTCACATCATGGAGACGGCATCATCGGAATCTCGTCGATTGAAGAACGAGACCGAAGATTTTCTCGATCAGCGGCTCGCAAGTTTTGAGATTCTTCTTGAACGTCTCACCCGAGCTGTTGCAACCGGACGCCAAAAGCTATCGATCACCGGCGTGGAGACAGCAGTTGCAGACGAGTCAGCGCTAGAGACTGACGAGTCGGGATTCTTCGACCAAGACCGTTAACGAGGAGAGCGATGATGTCATCGCCACAGATACGGGCGCTTCGAATCAACATGGTGGAATTGCTGCGCCACCCGGGCAGCGAGCGCACCATCGAACACGAAATCTCGGCAGAAGATCTCGGCTGCCAATTGGCGCCCGGACAATCTGAGATTGCAGGAGATGTCGTTGTTGGGGTCACCGCCGTTGCCGCCACCGATGACGTTGCGGTTTCAGGTCTTGTCGCGATTCCGTGGCGTGGTGAATGTCGGCGATGTCTGAAGGCGATTTCGGGAGTCCGCAACGTCGATTTTCATGAACGTTTTGCGCCGGCCCGAGATCGAGACCGGCTGTCGTTTGTCGATGGTGACCTTTCACTTGTTGAAGGTGACCAGATCGATCTTGTCGAACCGATTCGGGAAACGGTGATGATCGAGACCCCCACGAGCGTGCTGTGCAGCGATGATTGCAACGGGATCTGCGATGTGTGTGGCGTTGATCGCAACGAAGCCTCGTGCGAATGCGTGGTCGTGGTTCGAGATGAACGATGGGCTGCACTCGACGACCTGCAACTCGACGACTAAATCTCTCGACCGCTATCTGGTGGTTCTCCGATAGCCTCATCTCGCCCTCGAGGAAAAGAAGAGTCTGTTCCTCCAATTGAGTGACGGAGAAGTCAAGTGGCCGTTCCGAAGAAGAAAACCTCAAAGTCGAAGACCCGCAGTCGCCGTGCGAGCAACTGGAAGCTGTCAGCTCCAGCTCGTAGCACATGCCCGCGCTGCGGCAGCGCAAAGACACCCCATACGGTTTGCCAGTCGTGTGGCTGGTACAAGAATCGCGTTGTTGTCGACGTCTCCTGAGTAGTCTCGCGACATGCTCCCGGTTGCCGTCGATGCAATGGGCGGCGACCACGCTCCTGACGCGATTGTCGCAGGGGCTCTGCTCGCCGCCGAATCAGGTATCCCAGTCACTCTCGTCGGACCCGCTGACCTTCCATCCCGGGTAGATACCGGCTCATTGCCGCTCATCGAGGCCTCCGAGGTCATCGAAATGGATGACGACCCGGCGCAAGGGGTCCGACGTAAAAAAGATTCCACCCTGGTGCGCGCCGCTGAGGCAGTGCGTGATGGCGTTGCGTCAGCAATGGTGTCCGCAGGAAATACAGGTGCCACGATGGCCTCAGGGCTTCTTCGCATGGGGCGTATTCGGGGAGTTGGTCGACCGGCGATCGCTGCGATGATCCCTGTACCCGGCGGCACTCCGACGGTGCTCCTCGATGCTGGCGCGAACTCCGAAGTTCAAGCCGACTGGCTCGTGCAGTTTGCTCAGATGGGCAGCATCTTCGCCGAACACCGACTCGGAATTGCGAATCCGCGGGTCGGGTTGTTGTCAATCGGGGAAGAGGCCGGCAAGGGCGACTCACTTCGCAAAGAGGCATTTGGACTGTTAGACGAATCATCGGGGTTCAATTTCATCGGCAACGTTGAAGGCCGAGATGTCATGTCTGACGACTGTGACGTTGTGGTGACTGACGGGTTCACCGGAAATGTCGTATTGAAGACTCTTGAGGGGGCAATGCGCCAGGTGATGTCAGCCCTCACCGAAGCGGTGACCGCAAATGCCGAACTGGCCGAGCACGCAGCTGCACTACTGCCTGAAATTCTTCCCCTGCAAACATCGCTGGAGGCAGAGACCTACGGCGGCGCAATGTTGCTCGGAACCAATGGTGTCTGCATCATCTCGCACGGTTCGTCGTCGCCGACGGCGATCAATAATGCGATCGGCGTTGCCCGTGACATGGTCGATGTAGATGTCGTTGGCTCGATTGCGGCGGCGATCCAACCGCATGATTGATCTCTCGCAACGTCGAGCAGGAGTACACTTCTGTCGTGGCTGAAGGACAATTGACCCGCGATGAAATTCTCGACACCGTCCGCGATCGACTCGCTGACATTCTCGAGACCGATCCATCTGGAATTGCCGAAGGCAATTCGTTTGTTGACGACCTAGAAGCCGACTCACTTGCTCTCATCGAACTTGTCGAGGCGCTTGAGGAGGCATTCAGCACGCGGATCGCTGATTTCCGTGTCGAGGATGAAGACCTCGAGGATCTGAAGACGGTTCGTGACGCCGTCGATTACGTGGCGTCCCGGGCTGGGCTCTGACATTAGGAGTCGGCGGTGAGCCGGCACTTCGAGCAACTTCAGCAGTCCATCGGATACGAGTTTTCTGATGCAGCACTGCTCCGCCGTGCATTGAGTCATCGCTCATGGATTGCGGAGAGCGACGACGAAGTTTCGAATGAGCGCCTCGAATTTCTCGGCGATGCGGTTCTTGGCTGGGTGGTTGCAGACCTCGTCTATTCCGAGTTTGAGGATTGGGATGAGGGCGTGCTCACCGACCTTCGCAAAAGTGTCGTCAATGCATCGGCACTGGCTGAGGTTGCAAGAGATATCGATCTCGGCGCCTACCTTCTGCTCGGTAACGGCGAAGATGCAGCTGGCGGACGCAACAAAGAGTCGATTCTTTCCGACGCTCTTGAGGCCATCTTCGGTGCGGTCTACATCGATGCTGGTTCACAACAGGCCTTCGACGTGGTGCGACGTCTTATCGCGCCTCGGCTTGCAGCCGCACCATCACGCCTTGACCGGCTCGACCAGAAGTCGACCCTGCAGGAACTGCTTGCGTCACTCGGGCGACCGTCCCCGTCGTACACGATTACCTCTCAAGGGCCCGACCACGACAAAGAATTCACTGCGACGGTGGTGATCGACGGCGAAGTCCTCGGGAGTGGAGTAGGGCGATCAAAGAAGTTGGCAGAACAGCAGGCAGCGGGCGAAGCAATCGACGCTCTTCACGCCTCGGATCATGCCTGAACTACCTGAAGTTGAAACAGTCCGCCGTGGCCTTGATCGCACCCTTGTCGGCCGTCGTTTCGATGCGGTGACGGTTGGCCGCGAAAGGGTCGCTCGTCGAACCTCTCGCGAGGAACTTCGAGACGGTCTCACCGGAGCACGAGTGCTTCGGGCTGATCGGCGAGGAAAGTACCTGTTGCTCGAACTCGATTCAGACTCGATTGCAATGGTGCATCTTCGTATGAGCGGTCAGGTCGTCGTCGATGAGGGTCGTACAGAGCCACCGCCGCACAGCCACGTCGTTGCAGACCTCGATGATGGGAAGCGAATGTTGTTCATCGATCCGCGAACGTTTGGGGAGGTTGTCGTTGCATCGCGCAGTGAGGTCGAGATCCTCATTCCTGAACTGGGACGACTTGGTATCGATCCGTTGGTTGACGGCGTAACACTTGATGACGTCGTGTCGATGTGTCGCAACCGACGGCGACGGGTGAAATCACTGCTCCTTGATCAGTCAGAGATCGCAGGAATCGGCAACATTTACGCCGACGAGATCTGCCACCGCTCAGGCATTCGCCCTGACCGCCAGGCGCACACTCTGTCGAGACGATCCTGCCGTCGACTTGCTGATTCGATCGTCGATGTCATCGAAGAAGCAGTCGACCTTGGGGGATCGACCCTTGCCGATGCACAGTACGTGGGTGTCGATGGAGAACCCGGGTCATACCAAGATCGCCACAGGGTCTATGCCCGAACCGGTCATCGATGTATGACGTGTGGCCGAGGCATTATCCGCCGAATGATGATCGATCAGCGCGGCAGCCATTTCTGCCCGGTTTGTCAGCGTTGAATCACCACCTTTTGGTGTGCTCGGCCGAGTAGATTCATCTTGGCGTGTTTCTCAAAAGTTTGACTCTCAAAGGCTTCAAGTCGTTTGCCGATTCAACGACGATGGACCTCGAACCCGGGGTGACGGTCGTTGTCGGCCCGAACGGTTCCGGAAAGTCAAACGTCGTCGACGCAGTGGCGTGGGTGCTCGGCGCGCAGGCACCAAAAGCGGTGCGAAGTCAAAAGATGGACGACGTCATTTTTGCGGGCACAGCGAAGCGCTCTGCGCTTGGTCGCGCAGAAGTGAGCTTGACGCTCGATAACTCCGCAGGACTCCTTCCTCTGGAGTTCACCGAGGTCACGGTGACTCGCGTGTTGTTCAGGAACGGTGACAGCGAGTACTCGATCAACGGTGTGCCGTGCCGACTTCTCGACGTTCAAGAGTTGCTCTCCGATGCAGGTGTTGGTCGCCAGCAACACGTGATCGTGTCGCAGGGTCAGATCGATGCGGTCTTAAACGCGCGACCCGAAGATCGGCGGTCAATCATTGAAGAGGCAGCCGGGGTGCTCAAATATCGAAAGCGCCGCGAGAAAGCTCAACGGCGACTCGATGCCACCGAAGCCAACCTTGTCCGACTCCAAGACTTGTTACGCGAGGTGCGTCGACAACTCAAACCCCTTGAGCGTCAAGCGCATGCGGCGCAACGACACGTTGAACTGCAGGCCGAACTCGACAAACTCCGCGTGTTTGTTGCTGGCCGTGAGATTGCCACGCAGCGAGTCAAGCTCGTCACGATCGAAAACGACCGCATACAGGCAAGTGAAGTTCAGAACACATCGAAGACCCGGCTCGCGGAACTCGACACCTCCATCATGGGCATCGAGGCGCAACTCTCCGCCAGGGGAGCGAGCGATGTGCGCGATCGCCTCGGCAACGTCGAGCGCCTCATCGAACGCGCTGACGGTCTGCTCGGCATCATCGATGAGCGCCGCCGGTCGTTGGAGCGTGATCGCTCCCAAGGCCTCGACGCTGATGTCATTGCAACCCTTGAAGCCGATGTTGCTGGGTTCCGCTCTGAACTCACAGAAGTTGAGGCAGGCCTCGCCGAGTTGCAGCCGGAGGTTGCCGCACTTGAAGAAGAAGAACTGCAACTCGAAGCAGAACGCAAGGCCGCCGAGCATGGTGGCGTCGACCTGGGTTCGAAAGCCGCAACTGCAGCCGCTGAGGTGCGAGGTGAGCTTCGATCGGTGCGGTCGTCGCTAGAGCGCAGTCGCTCAGAACGCGATCGAGCTGTTGAGCGAGTCGAACTTTCCCGTGGCCAACTTGTCGAACTTGTCGATGAAATCGATAGGTACCGAAATGAATGCGAGTCGGCCAGTAACGCTGAGGAGCCACTCGTTCGCCAACATGCGACCGCTGAGGCCGCGCGTGTCGCAGCAGAAAACGCGTTCGCAGAGGCCGAGCGAGTTGAACGGGATGCGTCCTCCGAGGTCGAGCGGCTGAAGGCTCGACAAGAGGCCCTCCAACTTGCCCTCGACTCCGCAAGAGCTCGTGCAGGGGCCGAACGCCTTGCTGGTCTCGAAGGTGTTCTCGGAACGCTGCTCGATGTCATTGCAATCGATTCCGGATGGGAATCGGCGATTGAGGCGGCACTCGGCGAGGCCCTGTCTGCGGTCGTTGTCGAATCAGCACCGAATGCCCGGACCGCGCTTGAGGCGCTCCGCACCTCGGCCACATCGGGAGCTGTGCTTGCAGCGGTCTCGGGCCCTTCGGTGAAAGCTGAAGTTCCGTCAGGCTGTGTTTCGGTTCTCGGTCACGTGCGAGCGATGAATCCCGGGGTTCAGTCGCTTCTTGAGCGGCTGTTGTCGCACGCAGTCAGTGCTCCGTCACTTGATGCAGCAATAGATGCCGCTCTGTCTCATCATGACCTCGTCATCGTGACCCCTGAAGGCGATCGTTTGTCGGCGACGGGATGGAGAATCGGATCATCATCAGGCGGTGCTACTGCTGCGGCGCTTGAAGAGGTTGGTGCCCGGGTCGACGTTGCATTGAAGACACTTGAGGCCGCTGAAGGTGCCCGTGCGGACGCCCGCGCCACTCTCGACCAGGCGCAGTCATCGGAGCGGGAGTTCACCGCAGCGCTTGATCGAAACGATGGTCGCTTCCTCGCTGCATCAGAGGCACTGGCCCAAGCCCAAGCGCGTCGGCGTGAGGTTGATGCTGAGCGCGATGGCGCCGAGCGTTCAATTGCGGAGTTTGTTTCGGCGATTGAGGTCAATGAGCAGCGCTTGTCTGAACTCGAGGCAGCCCTGCCAAACCTTGTCGCGGCGGAACAGGCTGAAGCATATGCAGTTCGTCAGCGAGATGAATCTCGTGCGGCAATCGATGCGTGGTCGGCGCTATTGGTATCAAAGCGTCGCGACGTCGAAGTCCGCTCCGCTGGGCTCAATGAACAGCAAGAATTCCTGCGCCGTCGGATCGCCGACATCGACGGCCGTCTTGAAGCCGACCGCGAAGCTCAAGCGGGTGCAGCCGGCCGCCGCGAACAAGTTGAACGCGCCCTTGGGGCCGTTGCTGCGTTGCGAGCGTTCGTCGAAGAGCGACGTATTCAGGTAACCACTGCCCGTGACTCACTGGTAGAAGAGCGTCAGCGCCAATCAGCGGAAGTAACCGAACTCACTGAGCGTCTCGACCAACTGAGGCAGGAGCGTTCAGCATTGGAGACTGCGCTTGAGGAGTCACGGGAGCGTCTCACCAAAGCTGAAATTTCAGAAGCGGAAGTGAAGTTGCGACTCGAGACAACGATCGAGTCGCTGCGTCGCGATCTCGATATCGAGCCCGAGGTTGCTGAGGCTGCCGAACCTCCAGAAGTTCCAGAGGGAGCGACACCCGCAGGCCGCGTGCGTGAACTTGAGCGAGAACTGCGACTGCTTGGACCGATTAACCCCTTGGCTTTAGAAGAGTTCAACGAACTCAGCCAGCGGCACGAATTCCTTGAGGGGCAATTAGAAGATGTCCGCTCGACGCGCCGTGAACTCAATCGAGTCATTGCAGCAGTCGACGTTGAGATTCAGAATGTGTTTGCGTCAGCGTTCGCTGACGTGAGTTCTAACTTCGCTCAACTGTTTGGGGCTCTATTCCCCGGTGGTAACGGTGCCCTCAAGTTGACGGCACCAGACGATTTGCTAAACACCGGCATTGAGGTTGAGGCAAAGCCCAGCGGAAAGAATGTGAAGAAGTTGTCACTGCTGTCGGGCGGTGAGCGTTCACTGACTGCTCTTGCGTTCCTCTTCGCTGTCTTCCGGTCTCGCCCGTCTCCGTTCTATGTGATGGACGAGGTTGAGGCAGCGCTTGACGATGTCAACCTTCACCGGTTCTTGAACCTCATTCAGGAGTTCCGAAAAGAAGCCCAACTTCTTATCGTGTCGCACCAAAAGCGAACCATGGAAGCAGGAGACGCATTGCTTGGTGTGTCGATGCAGCCGGGTGGTTCGTCGAAGGTGGTGACCGAACGGGTCTCAGCAGCATCGAGTAATTGAGCCGTCGTCTGATCCGTCGTCACAGATAACGTCAACTCCCGATGGACCAAAACAACTGGATATATCTCGTCCTCATCCTGCTCGTACTCGGGTTTGGCGTAGGAGTAGTAGTTGCCGGCCGACGTCGGGGAGGGTCGACTAATCCGGCGAGCGCTCGCCAACAAGCCGTCGCTGAACCTCAACAAGGGCAAGCACCACTAGCGGCTGCGGTGGAACCATCAGTTGAGCTCGACGATGCCGCTGATGTCACTGCCGACGAGATCAGTGACGAGAGTGCCGAGGCTGAGCCCGTTGAGCCTGCGGCACCAACGTCGATGCGTGACCGCTTGGCGCGAGCGCGTGGAGCATTTTCTGACGCGATTGGTTCGGTGCTCGGTCGTTCAGCCATTGACGACTCGGTGTGGGAAGAGCTAGAAGATGCTCTGCTGATAGCCGATGTCGGCATTGGTGTTGCAACGTCGTTGCTTGACCCGTTACGTGAACGCGTTGATACGGGTGATATCGATGGCCCCGATGCGTTGATCGCAGCACTGCGAGAGTCGATGATTACGCAACTCGCGGGGGCGAATCGTGAGCTTGCGATGCGACCAGATGAAGGGACATCCATTTGGTTGTTCGTCGGCGTCAATGGAGTGGGTAAGACGACAACGATTGGGAAGCTCGCATCGCGACAGGTCGCATCTGGTTCGACCGTCCTGTTGTCCGCGGGCGACACGTTCCGAGCAGCAGCTGCCGACCAACTCCAGACGTGGGCTGAACGTTCGGGAGCAGAGATCGTCCGAGGGGCTGATGGTGCTGACCCTTCAAGTGTGGTGTTTGATGCGGTTGAACGGGCGAGCGCCAAACGCATCGATCTTGTGCTCGCCGATACTGCAGGCCGCCTACATAACAAACAGAACCTGATGGACGAACTCTCGAAAGTTCGACGAGTAGCCGAAAAGGGAAGTGGCGTGGTGACCGAGACATTGTTGGTCATCGACGCCACAACTGGCCAGAACGGTCTTGCTCAAGCGAGAGAGTTCGCTGCCGCAACGGGCGTGACCGGGGTAGTCGTGACAAAACTCGACGGATCCGCAAAGGGCGGAATCGTGTTCGCAGTCGAAACAGAACTCGGTATCCCGGTGAAATTTGTGGGTGTGGGTGAACAGGTTGACGATCTTGTGCCGTTTGACCCGAGCGAATTTGTTGACGCACTGGTGAGCAACTAGCTCGGGAACTCTTTCGTGAGTGGTGACGTCAAACCAGGTATGAGAATGGATCGTGTTCTGACCTTGCCCGTCGTGATCATCGGGTTGTCCCTCATTGCGGGGTCATGTGCTGCCGATGATGCTGACTCAGGTGACCTCACTCCACCTGAGGTGATTCGCGTCGAGGGGAGGGGTGACGGCGCTGCCACCGCAAGCGAAGAGTCGGCTGTCGCTGACACCGCGGAATCTGCACTGTCGATATCTGAAGACTCCGCCATCGATGGTGACATGGCATCCGACTACATGGTGCCGTGGACGATTGTCACCGACTTTGTGGTCGGCGATCTTCCGGCGCTGCCGACGGGCTCAACGGGTTACGTATATCGATCTGATTCATCTGTTTCAGAAGACGTTGCGGTTCGGTTAGCGACGGCGCTTGGCGTAGACCCAACTCCTCAGACGCGTCCCGAGGGGTATGAGGTTGAATGGGCATTTGGTCCAGATGATGGCACCGCTCCCTCGCTCACCATTGATGCGTTTAGCCAGCATTACTGGTGGTACTCGTCTGATTGGTCTGAGCGCGAGGCGATGGACGAACTGTATTCGTGCACGGAAACCGTCGATGCTGAGGGAAATGTCACTGTTGATTGTCCAGAGCCGGAACCACCGATCGGAGTGCCATCGGCCGAAGAGGCTGAAGCGGCAGCGCGCAAACTGATTTCGGCTACGGGTTTTAATGTCGACGGCCTGACCTACGAAGTCAATGCTGACGGCTGGCATACATCGGTGTACGCAAGCCGTCAACTTGTTGATGGCCTTGCGGCCACCGGCGAGAACTGGAGCTTTGGATTTGGAGCAGAAGGCGCTCTGCAATGGGCAGGCGGTTCTTTCGTGGCGCCTGAGCAAGTGGGTCCGTATCCGCTCATCGGTATCGATGAGGCAGTAGAGCGATTGCGGGAGAATTATCTCGGATCAGGGGGCTCGGTTGGTGAAGAGGTTTCAATTGCGGTCGCTGAGGAGGTTGAGGACGCCGCCGCAGATACTGCTCTTGCGGTGGAGGCAGACGACCCTGTCTCAGGGATGATGATTGATGAAGATTGGGAAGAACCTGAGGAGATCACGGTGACGCTTGTCGATGTGGCAGCTGACCTGTGGTGGGCAACCGACGTTGATGACAACAGTTGGCTCCTGCCGGCATACCGATTCATTGGCGACGATGGCGGTTGGTATACCGTGCCGGCGGTTACCGACGAATACCTCATTGAAACGCCGGTCTACATCCAAGACGAGGAACCTCAAGCTGAGCCTGCTCCAGCGCCATTACCTGCTGTGTCGGAGCCAGACGATGGTGGCGTTGCATCAGATGACCTCGACCGAATAATGGAGAGTGTCGTCGTGGTGCTCGAAAATCAGGTCGAGGAACTCGACGACATGACGCTTCAGTTCCTGGAGGAGGCAACGGATGCTCTCTACACCGAAGACGAGTTCGCAGATCTCGCTGCGGCGTTCGGGCTTACGGTTCGGGCTGTGCAGCGTGACGGTGAATTTCTCATGGTGACCGAGGATTATTCGCTCACTCGAGTGAATGTCGTCGTCGAATCTGGAGTGGTGATGGCGGTCGACTCGATCGGTTAACTACGAATTGCCGAGCAGGCGCGTCATCGCAAAGCGCCATGTGCGAAGAATTTGATCTTGGTCAAGGTCGTCTGCTCGCATCAACGACCATGAGTCAAACGATGTGAGTGAACATATTGTCGTCTCGCAATACCGACGATGTGGTTGTCGCATTGTCGAGAACTCGGGTTCAAATTGACATAGCACTTGTTCGTTGAGGCCTTGCCGAAGTCGATAGATCGCGTTGCGGACCTGTGGGACTTCTTCGCTTTTCGTTCGTCCGAGGGTGGCCATTGGTTCGTGCAAGGCAAAGAACTCAAGGCGTGCTGTGCACAAGGTAGACACTCGACGCGAGAGGCCGCCTGTTCCGAGCTGGTCGACCGCGAGAGCTGAATCAATGCGCTCGAAGTAGCGGGAGATAAACGAACTCCGAAGGTCGTCAAGATTTTCAAAATATCGAAACAGGCTTGCTGAAGAGACGCCAGCTCGTTCGACGACCGCCTCGGTAGATGGCACGCCATGCCCATCGAGGACGAGCGCAATGGCGGCATCGATCACTCTGTTTCGGCCGTCTTCTCGACGTTGCCGACGTCCATCGTTTTGCGCTGTCGTGCTGTTGGTCATAGTCATTTCTAAGTGTGCCCGCAAATTTTTGAGAGTAATACTCTCAAAAGTTCTTGACAAGCGCATTCGGCTACAGCACAATTTGCCCATGGTTACCGAAGGTTCTTGGGAATCGACCGGTGCAACAATCGGCCGAACCTTGGCCGATTCTGTGCCATCGTTCGATCGGGGGGTCGACCCAGGGCCAGCGACTCCAAACGTCGTCATTGTGCTGCTCGATGACACGGGCTTTTCCCAGCTCGGGTGTTTTGGGTCAGATATCGATACATCGAACATCGACGCGTTGGCATGCGACGGCATCACATTCACCAACTTTCACGTCACACCGCTGTGCTCGCCTACTCGGGCTGCCCTACTCACCGGACGATCTCAACATGCGGTTGGGATGCGGGGCGTATCGAACTGGAAGACAGGCTTCCCACACCAACTTGGCCACATCTCTCAACGTGCAGCAACGATTCAAGAAGTACTCGGCTTACACGGGTACGCAACATTCTGTGCAGGTAAATGGCACCTCGCGCCGACGAGTGATATCTCGGCTGCAGGCCCTTTTGATCAATGGCCACTCGGTCGAGGTTTTGATCGCTTCTACGGCTTTCTTGAGGGAGAAACCGACCAGTTCCACCCAGAACTCGTTCGAGACAACTCGCAGGTGTCCCCACCACGTAGCCCTGAGGAGGGGTACCACCTCTCAGAGGACCTTGTTGACAACCTGCTTGAAATGGTCAACAACCTCAAGGGTGTTCGGCCTGACCGACCGTTTTTTGCGTACCTTCCATTCGGTGCCACCCACGCACCTCACCAAGCGCCACCCGACTACATGCAGAAGTACCGAGGGCGCTACGACGAGGGTTGGGATGTGATACGCCAACGCTGGTTTGAACGTCAGCTCGAACTCGGAGTCATCCCGCCACACACCCAGTTAGCCCCCCGTAATTGGGGTGTTCAGGCATGGGAAGAACTCCCCGATAACCAACGGCGGCTTGCCTGTCGTCTGCAGGAAGCCTTTGCCGCGTTTCTTGATCACACCGATGACCAAATTGGGCGGTTCATCGATGGTCTTCGAGATCTCGGTGAACTCGATAACACCATCTTTGTTCTGCTGGCCGATAACGGTGCTTCCCAAGAGGGAGGGCCGTTCGGGGTCATGCATGAGATGAAATTCTTTAATGGCATCTTGGAAACCCCCGATGAGGCGATCGACCGCATCGATGACATCGGTGGGCCTCATTCGCACACCAACTATCCGTGGGGGTGGGCACAGTGCGGTAACTCGCCATTTCGTTGGTACAAACAAAACACCCACGAAGGGGGAGTGCACGTTCCGCTGATAGTTCGATGGACGGCAGAGTTGGCCGCACAGTCGGGAACGCAGCGTGACCAGTTCGTCAGCGTTTCTGATGTCACGCCAACAATTCTCGACCTGTTGGGAATTGAAGTGCCATCGGTCTTCGAAGGTGTCGAACAACTTCCGGTGACCGGGCATTCGTTCGCCGATATTTTGCGCGATGCCGATGCGCCGGCTTCGAACACTCTTCAGTATTTCGAAAACAATGGAAGTCGCGCGCTCATCACCGAACGCGATGGCGAGTGGTGGAAGGCGGTCACCAAACACAATCAAGGTGATGACTTTGATACCGAACCTTGGGAGCTCTACAACCTCACCAATGACCCTTCAGAATGTGACAACCTTGCCGAGACCGATGCGGAGATCGCACAAGAACTCATAAACATGTGGTGGTCAGAAGCAGAGCGCCATGGCGTGTTGCCGCTTGACGACCGGTTGCTTGAGCTCTTTGCTGCGGTGCGCCATGATCGGTCGGCTCACCGTCCAGATGGTCTCTACTCCTATCGCCCTCCGATGGCTCCGATACCAGCAGGTGCCTCGGCGACAACCGGGGGTCGGTGGTTTGATTTTTCTGCTTCGGTGACGTTTGCTGAAGGTGACGAAGGTGTTCTGTGGTCGACTGGCACAGAAAATTCTGGAGTGTCAGTGTTCGTTCAACGCGGACGCCTGATGGTCGATTACAACGCGTTTAATGAGCACACGGTGGTCGAATCGGCGAGCGAGATTCCACCGGGTGATGTTGTCTTGCAAGTGCGCCTCGAACGAACCGACCGAACAACAGGTTGGTGCGAGGTGTCCATCAATGGCGAGACTTGTGGGCGGAACGACATTCCGTTTTATATGAGAATGGTGTCTTCTGTGGGATCAAGTGTTGGCTACGACCACGGATCGCCTGTCTCCGAGCATTACGACGCTCCATACGCGTTCACTGGTGAGCTACACGAAGTTGTCATCCGTGTTCCAGAGCGGCGATCTGATGCAGAAAAGAAGGCAGCCGCCGAGTCAGAAATGAGTCACCAATGACGATTGACGTCACGCTCCTGGGCACGGGTAGTCCGATACCAGCCCCCGACCGTGCCGGGCCCTCAACGCTGATCTCGGCTGAGGGGGAGCATTACCTCGTCGATGCTGGCCGAGGAGTCCTTATGAGAATGGCGGCCGCAGGAGTTGGCGCTCCTCAGTTGTCAGCAGTGTTGCTCACGCACCTACATAGTGATCACATCACCGACCTCAACGACGTCATCACCACCCGTTGGGTGATGACGTTCGAGCCGACACCGTTAACGATCGTCGGCCCGGTTGGCACGAAACATGTCGTCGACCACCTTCTCGCCAGTCTCGGCCCCGACATTGCCTATCGGCTTGCCCACCACGGTGACCTCGACCACGAGCCGCCCGTGCATGTCATCGAGATCGACTCGGGTGACGTTCCGTCAGAAGGGGCGACAGTAATTACTGCGGGACAAACCGATCACAAACCGGTCGAGCCAAGCGTGGGCTATCGATTTGACTCCGGAGGACATTCAGTTGTGGTGGCAGGTGACACTGTGCCGTGCGACTCGTTAGATGCGTTATGTGCAGGGGCAGACGCTCTCGTTCATACGGTGATCCGCAAGGACATCATTGCCACAGTTCCGATGCAGCGGCTACTCGACACTCTCGACTATCACTCGTCACCGGCAGAAGCGGCAGCAACCGCTCAACGTGCAGGAATGACAACGTTGGTGCTCACCCATTACGTGCCGGCGATTGCACCTGGTGGGGAACAGGAATGGGTCGATCTCGCCGCAACCGAGTTCGACGGCCAGATCGAAGTCGGAGATGACCTTCACACGGTCACCATCGGCGACAAATAAAGAGGAGAATGAACATTGCAGGTAGTGCGAACCCCAGATGAGCGTTTCGAGGCGCTACCCGATTTTGCGTTTGAGCCCCACTATGTCGAAATTGACGACGGTGAGGCAGGTCGCCTTCGGGTCCACTACGTCGACGAGGGACCACGAGATGGGCATGCGGTGTTGCTCCTTCACGGAGAACCATCGTGGTGCTTCCTCTATCGCCACATCATCCCGCGACTTGTCGATGAAGGATGCCGTGTGATCGCTCCAGATCTTGTTGGCTTCGGAAGGAGCGATAAGCCCACAGAGAAATCTGACTACTCCTACAACCGTCACGTCAATTGGATGCAGGCAGCCATCATTGATCACCTCAATATTTCTGATGCAACGTTCTTTGGTCAGGACTGGGGTGGATTGATCGGACTGCGACTCGTCGCCGAGAACGCGTCACGGTTCGCGCGAGTGGTGATTTCGAACACTGGGTTGCCAACCGGTGATCACCCACTTAGTGAGGCGTTTATGGCGTGGCAGCACTACAGCAAGACCTCTCCAGACTTTGAGATTGGGCGGCTCATCAATGCGGCAACCGTTCGTGAATTGTTGGCAGATGAAATTGCGGCCTACGACGCCCCATTTCCCGACGACAGCTACAAAGCCGGTGCACGAATATTTCCTTCTCTCGTGCCGACCGCCCCCGATGATCCGACGGCGTCAGACAACCGCGCTGCGTGGGAGATCTTCGATCGATGGGAGAAGCCGTTCTTGTGCTGTTTCAGTGATCGGGATCCCGTTACCCGAGGTGGCGATGGTGCATTTCTCTCTCGGGTACCTGGAACGGCGGGTCAACCGCATGAGACCATCGAGAATGCCCATCACTTCGTTCAAGAAGACTCACCCAACGACGTCGCACGCATTATCCTTCAGGCGATTGGGCAGGACTCTCGATGACGCTTCGGAGGGTGCTGAGTGCTCTGGTATCGGTTGTGCTGGCGCCGCGTCGGCATCGACAACGGCGTCCTGATGTGGCACCGCAAGGTCAAGAGCATTACGTACCTGCGGCTCTTGCTGTCGACAGCGCAAGCGCGCAGACGCCAGCAAATGCGATTCCGGTTGCAACAACACCCAAGGGAGGCTGGGGTGAGACCTGGCCAGCACCGGTGCTCGCAGGGTGTGATGAACCGCTTGCCGACGAGGCACCCGATTTACGAGGAGTGTGGAAAGTTGTTGACGGTCCGTTTGTTGGTCATATCGAACGGATTGAACAGGCGGGTCGGCGTGTGGTGATCACCGCCACTGGAATTATTCACGACATGGTTGCGGACGGCACTCTTGAACGAGGCGTGAACGATGTCGATCCGAACGGAGGTGCCGTTTCGGTCGCGGCGCGCTTCAAAGACGGCAGACTCGACCTCTTTCCGAACAACATGCGTCGTGCGGTGGTCACGCGATACCTCGATGGTGATGAGATGGTCTGGCGGTACGGGCCGTACCGAAATCGACTGCGTCGACTCGAGGCACCGACCGATGGTGTGCAGACTGAATTACTCAAGGAGGCCGATGATGTCTGAGCATGATCCTCGTCGCACCGACCGAGTTCGCTACGGCACGATCGACCATGAATACGGTCTCAAGCTTGCAACCACCGAGCCTGGTGATGACGGTCCCGTCTGGATGATCAATCTCATGAAGTATCGAGAGGTTGCTGAGTATGGCGATGGCTCGGCAGGCATTTCCGGACGTGAGGCAGATGACCGCTACATGCCGGTTGAATCACTTGCGGCGGTCGGCGCAAAAATTGTGTTCCTCGCCGATGTCGAAGATGTGCTCCTGGGTGATGGAGTGAAGTGGGATCGCGTCGCTGTCGTGAAGTATCCGACGAGACGATCATTCATCGAGATGCAATCCCGCCCGGATTTTCGACGCCAGCATGTTCATAAAGATGCGGGTATGCAACAAACCATCGTCATCGGTGGTGTCCCGTTGTCGATCCCGACGAGCACCGATGCACCTGCAGCTGTTCAGTGGTCTGAGGTTCCGCATCCACCGACTGACGATGACGGACCTGTTGTAGTGGTGCACGTCTTGCAGTTTCACGATGTTGATAACGCAGCGAACACCCCGTCGGAGATGCAGGTATACCAATCTGCTGCTGCGCAGGTTGCTCTTCGGCACGGGCTACGACTTTCGGGATGGTTCTCGGCTGAGGGGACCATCGTTGGTGACGGGAGACCTTGGCATCAGATTCGGTTCCACACCTTCCCAAGTCGCCGAGCGTTCCTTGAAGTCGTGCAAGACCCCGATCGGCTTGCGCATCAGAAGGAATTCCGCGAGGCCGCAATTTCTGACACCTACACCATGATTCTGAGGGCATCGATTGATGATCTCGCTTCAAGTGTCGACTGACCCTGAGGTCGAGATCAGCCAAACGGCTCAAATGCACGGCAGGTAGTCTCATGGTCGATGTTTGATTCGCTTTCCAGCCGTTTAGACGGAATTGCCAAACGACTTCGGGGCAAGGGTCGCCTAACCGAAGCCGACGTCGATGAGGTCATTCGTGAAATTCGTACGGCTCTGCTCGAGGCTGACGTCAATGTTCAGGTGGTTCGATCGGTTACGAATCGCATTCGTGAACATGCGATCGGGGCAACAAAGTCGAAAGCGCTTGATCCTGGCCAGCAGGTCATCAAGGCAGTGCACGATGAACTCATCCGCATTCTTGGGGGCGAGGCCCTGCGCATCGGATATGCCGCAAAGCCGCCAACGGTGGTACTCATGGCCGGCCTGCAAGGCTCGGGTAAGACGACGAACTCAGCCAAACTCGCGTCGTGGTTTAAGTCGCAGGGTCACCAGCCGTTGCTCGTCGGTGCCGACCTCCAACGTCCTGCTGCAGTCGAGCAGTTGCGCACCCTCGGAGCGCAGATCGATGTTCCGGTCTGGTCGCAGCCGACGAATCCGGTCCAGGTTGCCGCAGACGGTCTTGAAGAAGCGCGCCGTTTAGGCAGAGATGTGTTGATCGTCGATACCGCCGGTCGCCTATCAATCGACACCGAACTCATGCAGCAGGTTCGAGAGATCTCTGAGGCAATCTCACCCGACTACACCTTCCTCGTGATCGACGCGATGACCGGTCAAGACGCGGTGCAGACCGCATCGGCATTCCATGAGACCTTGGCCATCGATGGTGTCATCATGTCGAAGCTTGATGGTGATGCTCGTGGTGGAGCGGCACTGTCGGTGAAGGAAGTCATCGGTCGGCCGATCGCATTTGCATCGACCGGTGAGCGCATCGACGCATTTGAACAATTCCACCCCGACCGAATGGCGGGACGAATTCTCGGCATGGGTGACATGCTCACTCTCATCGAACAGGCTGAACAGGCCTTCGAGAAAGAACAAGCCGAGGAGGCAGCTGCTCGGTTGATGGGTGGCCAGTTCACCTTTGATGACTTCTTAGAGCAGATGCAGGCCCTCAAGAAAATGGGTCCACTTTCCGGTGTGCTCGGGATGATGCCTGGAATGCCCAAAGAGTTAAAGAATGCCGAAATTGGTGACGATGATCTGAAGCCGGTTGAAGCGATCATTTATTCGATGACCCGTGAAGAGCGTGCACGGCCAGAGATCATCAACGGCAGCCGCAGGGCTCGCATTGCGACCGGGTCAGGTACGTCAGTTGCTGAAGTCAATCGACTTGTGAAGCAGTTCTCCGAAATGCAAAAGATGATGAAGAAAATGGGTGGCGGAGGTATGCCTGGCGGTCGGAAAGCCCGGCGAGCGGCGAAAGGCGCGAAAGGAAACCCATTTGCCGGTGGTGGCATGCCAGATATGGGTGATCTGGAGTCAATGCTCGGGGGCGGCCAATTTCCCGATTCCAATCCGTTTGGAGATCTCGGAAAGCGTTGACCTGAGGAGCGGTCGCACTCGTTTGGAGCGAACGGTGGGTATCGGCGTTGGGCACCGATAGTCTGCGAGGGTTCCTCATTGCCTCAGGAGACGGTTTAGATATGGCAGTAAAGTTGCGCCTCACTCGCATCGGAAAGAAAAAGCAGCCTCAGTACCGCATTGTTGCGGCTGATGCCCGTTCGCCTCGCGACGGTCGCTTCATTGAGATCCTCGGTCATTATGACCCTCGTCAGGACCCCTCAGTGCTCACGGTCGACAACGACAAGGCGGTGAAGTGGCTTTCCGAAGGCGCGCAGCCAACCGAGCGTGTTTCAAAGCTTCTCGAAATTTCAGGAGCGATGGAACAGTTCAAGTCGTCAAAGGCTGGGTGAGCTGACCCATGTCAGCACCAACCGCCGCAGCAGTTCTTGAGCACGTTGTGCGCTCAATCGTTGACCAACCTGACGCAGTAAGCGTTGAGGTCACCGAAGATGGCGACCGCACCCGCCTTGATGTTCGAGTTGGTGATGGAGACCTCGGACGCGTTATCGGCCGGCGGGGTCGCACTGCGGCAAGCATTCGCACGGTGACCCGGGCAGCGGCCGCAAAAGACGGTGTCGAAGTCGACATCGAATTCCTCGACGACTGATCGTCGTCGCTCGGGCAGGAGTCAACGATGGCTGACTCAAACCTTTTAGAAATTGGCCGTCTTGGTCGAGCCCATGGAATCCGTGGAGAGATCTTCGTGTCATTGACCTCCGACCGAGTTGAGCGTGTCGCTGAAGGATCGACTCTTGAAACCGAAGGGGAGTGGCTCACCGTTGTGTCCTCGCGTCGATCAGGTAATCGATTCATCGTTCGTTTTGCAGAAATTAATTCTCGTAAAGATGCCGAGCGAATGACAGGTCGAGTTCTACGGGCTCAACCTCTCGACGACCCCGATGCTCTCTGGGTGCACGAAATGATTGGTGCGCTGGTTGTCGAAGTTGGTGGTCGAGAGCGCGGGAGATGCGTCGCCGTCATTGCGAACCCTGCCTCAGATCTTCTCGAGCTCGACTCGGGGGCGCTTGTTCCCTCGGTGTTTGTTGTGGAATCGAACGCAGAGACCATTGTCATCAACCCACCCGACGGGCTGTTTGAACTTTTGTCAGATGATGGGAAACCGTCGTGAGAATCGATGTCTTCACGCTGTTTCCGTCGATGGTTGACGGGTTTACCAGACAGAGTTTGCTGGGTAAGGCACGAGAATCAGGTGTCGTCGAAGTGCGGTGCCATGATCCTCGAGATCACGCGACCGATAGTCACCGGACCGTCGACGATGCTCCGTTTGGTGGGGGTGCCGGGATGTTGATGCGGCCCGAGCCAATTTTTGCTGCGGTCGAGGAGGCTGACCCGCCACAGCCCTTACTGCTGTTATCTCCAGGTGGTCGCACATTTGACCAGCAATACGCCTCTGAACTCAGCGAACTTGAGGGGTTCAGTCTGCTGTGCGGCCGTTATGAGGGTGTTGACCATCGAGTTCGAGAGCACCTCGTTGATGGTGAAATCAGCGTGGGCGATGTGGTGCTTGCCGGAGGTGAAGTTGCGGCGTGCCTCGTGATTGAGGCGGTGACCAGATTGCTGCCGGGTGTGATGGGCAATGAGGTTGGGCCGTTGACGGAAAGTTTTGGTGAGGGAAAGCTTCTCGAGGAACCGCAGTTCACTCGGCCAGCAGACTTTCGTGGATGGGAAGTTCCCGAGGTGCTGAGAAGCGGAAATCATGCGCTGATTGAACGGTGGCGGCGGGCCCAGGCCTTGCATCGAACGATTCAGCATCGGCCAGACCTCATCGAGGCACTAGGTGGTCTTTCCGTAGATGACGCCCGGTTGTTGGAAGAGTTCCCACCCATCCCGTATCCTTTACCGGTCGACCCAGATTGAGCTGGGTCACCCCGAAAGATCAGGAAGACTCATGAAGACCACCGATTTCATCGATCAGGACTCGTTGCGCACGGATATCCCGGAATTTGGACCAGGAGACGAGCTCAAGGTGCATGTTCGCGTTGTTGAGGGTGGCAAAGAGCGTGTCCAGATTTTCCAAGGCAACGTCATCTCGATCCGTGGCGGTGGCCTTCAAGAGACCTACACCGTCCGCAAGTTGAGCTACGGCGTCGGTGTCGAGCGAACATTCCCAATGCACACACCGACTGTTGCCAAGGTTGAGGTCGTGAAGCGCGGTGACGTTCGCCGTGCGAAGTTGTACTACCTCCGCGATCGCGTTGGTAAGGCAGCTCGCGTTCGCGAAAAGCGCCAATTCTGAGTTCTCCGCTCTTGCGCTGAGAACGGCGCCAATTGACCGTTGCGGTCCTGTTAATGGACAAGGCGGTGTCATGTGGCGGATTCGTATCGACGAGGCGTACTTGCTGAGCGGCGCGTTGCGCTGAACTATCAACGATGTGGTTTTGTCGTACTCGATCGCAACTGGCGTTGTCGGGCCGGAGAACTCGATCTCGTTGTTGCGAGAGACTCGACCCTTGTGATAGCCGAGGTGAAGTGGAGACGCTCCGCGCACTTTGGTGGACCGGCGGCTGCGGTCAACGAAACGAAACAGTCACGGATACGAGCAGCGACGGCGATCTGGCTCGCAGAGCACCCCGAGTGGTCTCAACGTGATGACGTTGCGGTGAGGTTTGACGTTGCAGCGGTCACCGGTGGAGAGATCAACATTCTTGAGTCAGCGTTCTGACAGGTGATTAGCCAAAAATGCCCCAGACGAGCAAAGCTCCGGCGATGAGCAGCCCGCTCGCAACGAAGAGGTAGTCGCTGGGGCGTGCAGAGAACTTTCGGTACGGGTTAAAGCCCATGTGTTCAGTATGGCGGTGAACGTGTTGATGATGCACCGGCTATTACCGTGGGCTTGTGTTCAAGCGAGACCGACGACTCTCATTGAGATGCGTACTGCTCGCAACAAGTGTGTTCGTTGCGGTGCATTCGCCGACTGCCGTTGCTCAAGAAATTGATACCGAGTCTGATGATGGAGCCGTCGTCGTGAGTGACACCGAGACGGTGACCTCGCTTCCGTTAGTTGAGGTGCCTGTCGGGTGCGAGCCGTGGCAACTCGCAGATGTGGTGTTCGTCGGAACAGTCGCTGCTCGAGATGCAAAAACCGTTCGTTTCGCCGACATCACGATTCGATCAGGTGATGCCTCGTCGGTGACCGAGGTTGGGACCATCGATATTCGATTTGGGTACGACGCACAATACGTGAACGAGGGCGAGACCTATCTGGTTGGTGCCTATCAGCATCCCGATCTTGGGATCTTGTCATCGAAGTTGACGGAGTCCCCAGTCGATTTCGCAGGCGATGAGATCGTCGGAGTTTCAGAAAACGATGTTGTCTGCCCGGAGCCTGAAGACCCGATCATGACGTTGAATGTTGATGGAACGTCGGTCGACTTTTCGATCATCGATCCGATGTTGTCTGAGCGATCAAATATTGCGGCTGCGCTATTGGTTCCGTTCACGATTGTGATGGGGGTGATCTTCTTGCTGGCGATGTTGCGGCTCTCGTCACAAAGCCTGTTTGCAAGTTTGAGGGAGTTGCGTCGCACAGGGCGTCGTCGACCTGAGTGACCGGAGTGTGTCAGCGTGCTAACTCACTGCTGCGTTTGCAAGCGCGCGCAACTCTGAGACCGCAGCGGTCAGCCCATCTGGATGCCGGTAGAGAGCGGTTCCAGCGATGAGAACGTTTGCTCCCGCTGCTGCAGCACCAGTAATTGTCGTGGGGCCGATGCCCCCATCCACTTCGAGGTGAATCTCGTCTGCACGGCCAGAATCTTCAATCATCTGTCTGACTTTGCGAATTTTTGGCTCCATGGTCGCAATGTACTTTTGGCCACCGAATCCTGGGTTTACCGTCATCACCAACACGAGATCAACGAGGTCAAGCACGTGCTCTACTGCGGCGGCTGGTGTTGCTGGGTTGAGCGCAACGGCTGCGGTAGCCCCAAGGTCGTTGATGTGGGCGAGGGTGCGGTGGAGGTGAGTACACGCCTCCGCATGAACAATGAGTCGTGAACAGCCCGCCTCGACATACCGGCTCGCAAGTTCGTCTGGGTTCAACACCATCAGATGGGCTTCGAACGGCACCGAAGTATGGGCCCGTGCCGATGCGATGACATCTGGTCCAAAGGTGAGATTCGGCACAAATTGTCCGTCCATGACGTCCCACTGAATGAGATCAACGCCAGCCTGCTCAAGTGACGCAACTTCTTCACCGAGCCGCGAAAAATCTGCCGGGAGAACTGACGGTGAGATGAGTATCGGGCGTGGCACGCACTGAACCCTAGTTGGGAGATCGCGCTCACCTACGTTGTGGGGATGCCCGATGACTCGCCGCACCTATATTCCGGGGTTCCGATCGAGCGCGTCGTTGCAGGTGGTGAGGGCCTCGGTCGACTTTCAGATGGACGCGTCGTGTTTGTGAGAGGAGGCATTCCAGGTGATCTCGCAACGATCGAGGTGGTGGATGAACGGCGTGACTGGGCGCGAGCCGTTATCACGAGCGTCGAGGCCGCATCACCGCAACGGGGCACACCAACATGTCCCGCTCGAGGTGCTGGTTGTGGGGGTTGTGATTGGGCAGAAATTCTTCCCCAGCACCAGCTTGAACTTAAAGCAGGCATCGTTGTCGAGGCGCTTCGTCGCACGGCGAAAATGGACCACGAACCAGAGATCGGCGCGTCGGTTACTCGCAACGGCTACCGCTCCGGTGTTCGGGTCATTGGAACCGCAGATCACCGGGCGGGGTTTCGAAGGGCTGCCGAAGATACGAGCGTTCCGGCGGGTCGCTGCGAGATTGCGGTTCCTGTGCTTGCAGAAATGCTCGAATCGATCACGGTCGACCCCGGTCTTGAAGTCACTCTTCGGGCGTCGGTTGCGACCGGAGAGGTCACAGCACGGTGGGATGATCGACTTGGCAACGTCGATGGGCTCCCCGGAAGTGTTCATATTGGTCCGGACGCTTCACTGATCGAGCAGGTTGCCGGGGTTGATCTAGTGGTGAGCGCTGCATCGTTCTTTCAAAGTGGCCCACAAGCCGCTGACCTCCTTGTGGATGCTGTGTCTCGCCATGCCCCAGAACTCGCTTCAGCGAGAGCGGTTGTCGACGCATACGGGGGTATTGGCCTGTTTGCGGCGACGGTGGTGCCGTCTGAAGCCGATGTGTGGGTCGTTGAAACTTCGCGTGCTGCGCTCGCCGATGCACGTATCAATTTGGATGGACGCGAAGGCCGCTCCGAATTTGTGCGGAGCGAGTTCGGGCGGTGGCGCCCGACACGCGGCGACCTCAGGCCCGAGGTGGTGATTGCTGATCCGGCCCGCACGGGTCTGGGACGACCGGGGGTCTCGGCTGTCGTGAGAGCTCAACCGGAAGTGTTGGTATTAGTGAGTTGTGATCCGGTTTCATTCGCTCGAGATGCTGCATTGCTGGAAAAAGAAGGTTTCGGATTGGAGCGTTGTGAGGCGCTCGATCTTTTCCCCGGTACTCATCATGTCGAAGTTGTCTCGAGGTTTGTTCGCGCTGGCACACTGGCATCGTGAATCATCAGGTAACCAACATGTTCGATGTTCGTGTGAGCGATGAAGTTGCAACCGCTCTCGCGGAAAGCCGAGCAGTGGTTGCGATGGAGTCAACAATCTTTTCTCACCTGGGCTTACCTTCCCCTGCCAACGAAGAAGCGTTGAGTCGGTGCGAACAAGCGGTTCGAGCAGTCGGGGCAGTTCCTGCAGTGACCGCAGTATTCAACGGTGTCGCTCACGTCGGGATTTCACAGACCGATCGCGAGAGGGTCTGCGGACCGGCACAGAAAATGGCAGAGAGAGATATTCCGGTTGCTATCGCTGAAGGGTGGAAGTACGGAGCGACGACCGTATCGGCGGCACTCACGCTCGCCGACCGCGCAGGAATTTGCGTGTTTGCCACCGGAGGAATTGGTGGAGTGCACCGAGGGTCTGAACTCACCGGGGATATCAGCGCAGACCTCGATGCCATTGCCCGTCGCGCCGTGGTGACAGTGTCAGCAGGAGCGAAAGCGTTTCTCGATCTCGCCCGAACACTTGAGTATCTAGAAACTTCGGGAGCGCCTGTCTTGGGTTGGCAGACCGATGAATTCCCTGCCTTTTACACACGAACGTCCGGTCTCAACGTTCCGCACCGGGTGGAGACCGCTGAGGCTGTGGCCGCAATATTTCACAACCGAACCAGGCCCGACCAAGGGGTGCTGCTCGCAGTACCGATACCTGAAGCCGATTCGCTTGATGCTGGCCGGCTTGATGCTGCGCTCGCCTCAGCGTTAGAGGAATGTGAGGCGCAAGGGATTCGGGGTGCTGCGATCACCCCATTTGTGCTCGAGCGAATCGCGGTGGCAACCGACGGTGACAGCCTTCCGGCCAATCTTGCGCTTGCTGAGCACAACGCCGAGGTTGCTGCGCAGGTCGCGGTGGCTATCGCTCAACTCGGGTGAACATCTTCGCTGTTGACGTGAGTGCTCTCATTCGCTACGACGAGGCGGAGTCTGCGATCATCAAAGGCGTATGAGTACCGGTGTTGACCCCTTCCTCTCAGACTCAATTCTCCCTGACGATGCTGAACTTACGCCG
>JAKMEY010000027.1 GCA_022425725.1 Ilumatobacteraceae bacterium | reverse complement strand
TGCAGGTGACTGGTGAGAAGGGTGTTCCGTCAACGGGTGTTGCTGCTGTTGCGTTGAATGTGACGGTGGTTGATGGTGAGGCTGGTGATTATGGCGGGTTCGTGACGGTGTATCCGTGTGGTACTCGTCCTGACGCATCGAATCTGAACTTCACTAGTGGTCAGACGATTCCGAACAGTGTGATCGCACCGGTCAGCGGCAGCGGCAAGGTGTGTTTCTATGTGTATGGCAAAACACATTTGCTCGCTGATGTGTCTGGCTATTTCCCGGAATAATCAGCCGACATCACCCAACGGGTGAGCGCTGGCCGAGTGCATCGAGTAGGGCATTCTCGATGACCTCCGTCAGCGCGGGGTGGATGTAGTACACCTCACGAGCCACCTGGGTCGCAGTTTGAGAAAACTGCATCGCCTGCACAATCGGCTGAATCAGAGTCGCAGCCTGCGGCCCCATCACATGCGCTCCGAGGATTAGATCAGACTCCCGGTCGACAATGACCTTTGCAAACCCAGGGCCGTCACCAAGCGCCCATCCATAGGCAGTTCCTGCGTAATCACGGCGGCCAACAAGAACATCTCTGTTCGACGCAACTGCATCATTTTCTGTGATGCCGACCGAGGCAATCTGAGGATGGCTAAACACCGCAGCAGGAACATGACGTTGGGTCACAACACGAAGATCCTCCGGATGAGCGACATTCCAGAACGCCACCTCAACTTCGGCATTCGCAACGTGTTTCAGTTGGTACTCATTAGCGACATCACCGATCGCCCAGATGCCAGGAATATTGGTTCGCATGTGCTCGTCAACCGAGAGCGTTCCATGAGAGTGGGTGGCGAGCCCAACAATGTCGCACTTCAGCAGATCTGAATTTGGCTCACGCCCGGTTGCAAGCAAAAGTTCATCAACCACAACGACCTCACCATCGCAATGCACGGCAATACCTTCGGGTATCCGTTCGACCTTGCTTGGAAGATGCCCGAGGTGCAGCGACACCCGCTTTCCAAACTCTTTGGTGAACGCCGTCGCCACATCAGCATCGTGACGAGACAACATCGTCGCCGACCGGTTAAACAACGTCACTTTCGAGCCCAACCCTGAAAAGACATGACCCATCTCTGCTGCGATATACCCGCCGCCAATGACTCCCAGCCGCTTTGGCAGCTGCTCGAGCCGCATAATCGAATCACTCGTATGAAAACCGCATTCGAACACCCCGCTGATCGGCGGAATCATCGGGCGAGAACCAACCGCTACCAGAACATGTGGTGCCGAAATGACGCGCCCGTCGACATCAACTGAATGCATTCCATCGACAGCAGAACGAACGAACTGACCAGTCCCTTCGATGAGCGTGACGTTTTCGCAGCGCTCAGCCCGGTACTCGCGTCCGCCTTCTGTGATTGGGTCGATACGTCCAAAGATGCGGTCGCGGATCGCTACCCAATCAGCACCATTCACAGTGATATCGACGCCGATCGACTGGGCTTCTGCCGCTTCGACAGCCCGGTCTGCTGGCAACACAAACATCTTTGATGGAATACAGCCTTTATTGAGGCATGTTCCACCAAACACGTCGCGCTCAACCATCGCAATACGCCAATCGTTGAGAAACTCTGGGATGTGGTTTCCAGACCCCGACCCGATGATGATGAGATCGAACAGGTTGTCGCTTTCTGACATGTTTCCAGTCAACCACTTGCTGAAACACATCGACTCATCGATCGTCGAACGGTTCGGACTGCCGAACACCGCCACTAGCCTAAGCGCCATGTCTGGCCGCTATGTCGTTCGCACCTACGGGTGCCAAATGAATGAGCATGACTCTGAGCGGATCGCGGGCCTTCTATCTGCTGACGGGTATGAAGAGGCGAGCGATGAGAATGATGCTGACATCGTTGTCCTCAACACCTGCTGCATTCGAGAAAATGCTGACAACAAGTTGTACGGCAATCTTGGTCACTTAAAGACCTGGAAAGACGAGAAAGAGGGCCGCCAGATCGTGGTCGCTGGTTGCCTTTCGCAAAAAGATCGTGACGGCGTTCGGGGGCGAGCTCCTTACGTAGATGTCGTGCTCGGAACGCACAATGTTCATCGCACGGCTGAACTCATTTCTCATGCCCGCGAGCATGGCCCGATTACCGAAATCCTTGAAGCAGCGGTTGTCGATGAGCACGTCCTGTTTCCGTCTGCGTTGCCCGTCCGGCGCGAAGTTTCCTACGCCGCATGGGTCACAATTCAGATTGGTTGCGATAACAACTGCGCATTTTGCATCGTTCCGTCGGTTCGCGGTGAAGAAATCTCCCGCCCATTCGATGACGTGGTTGCCGAAGTTGAGCGCTTCGCAGCCGATGGAGTGAGCGAAATCACGCTGCTTGGGCAAAACGTAAATTCGTATGGGCGTGATCTTCAGCGTGCCGCCCGTCGCGATGGTGATGACGAAGCACGGCTTCGACCACTCTTCGCCGACTTGTTGACCGCGGTTGGAGACGTTGATGGCATCCGCCGTGTGCGGTTCACGAGTCCACATCCCAAAGACATGCGTCCCGAAACGTTTGCAGCCATGGCTCAAAGTCCGGCGGTCTGCGAACACCTCCACTATCCGTTGCAGTCGGGAAGCAACCGTGTGCTTGCCCTCATGCATCGCGGGTACACCGCCGATCGTTACCTTGAGCGTCTTGCCGATGCTCGACGCCGTATCCCTGATCTTGCGGTGTCAACCGACATCATCGTTGGATTCCCCGGAGAAACAGAGGCCGATTTCGAACAGACGCTTGAGGTGACTGCAGCCGCTGGTTACGACTTCGCGTACACATTTATCTTCTCGCCACGACCTGGCACCGAAGCGGCCGACCTTGAAGCCGATTTCGTTGACCCGGCTGTCGCAGGCGAGCGTTTTGAGCGCCTTCGAGCAGTTGTTGAGCGGTCGGCATTACAACGCCACGAGGCCCGGGTTGGCATGGTGGAAGAAGTGCTCGTCGAGGGGCCTTCGAAGAAAGATCCCTCGGTGCTTGCTGGTCGAACCAGGCAAAACAAGCTGGTCCACTTCACCCCGCCAACACCTCTTCGGACAGGGTCATACGCAACGGTTGAGATCACCCACGGAGCGCCCCACCATCTCTTGGGCAACTTCGTTGACCTCATCGCCGAACCGACGCATCGGCGTCGAATCCCGGTGGAAGCGCTCTGAGCACCTCGCCGCCACGAGTAGCTGTCATCGGCTCGACAGCGTCAGGGAAATCCTCCGTAGCAATGGCGGTTGCGGCCGAGCGAGATGACACCGACATCGTTTCAGTCGATTCAATGCAGGTATACCGGCACATGAGTATCGGCACAGCGAAGCCAACGGTTGAAGAGCAACAGAGCGTGCGACATCACCTCATCGACATCGTTGAGCCCTCCGATGAATTCACGGTTGCGATCTTCCAACAGCACCTTGAACAGGCGTTGAGTTCAATTGCGATGGCGTCTCGTTGTGGCCTACTGGTCGGCGGTACCGGTCTTTATCATCGCGCCGCAATCGATGGTCTTGACTTGGCGGGGTCGTGGCCAGAGATCAGGCAGCAACTCGAAGCCGAAGCAGATGCGGAGGGCACACCCTCGTTACATCACCGGTTGGTCAAGCTTGACCCAGTCGCAGCGAGCCGGATGGAACCGACCAACACTCGACGGGTAGTGAGGGCGCTCGAAGTCATCGAAGGTTCAGGAGAGTTATTCTCATCATTTGGTCGTGGGCTTGACGAGTATCCAAAAAGCGAAGTCCACCAAGTCGGTCTTCGCTGGCCTCGCGAGGTGCTCGCGACGCGAATTGAGGAACGAGTCCATCGCATGATGGCCGATGGTTTTCTTCACGAAGTTGAGCAATTGCTCACTCTGAAACCGTCCCGAACCGCGCAACAAGCCCTCGGTTATCGGGAACTTATCGACCATCTAGAGGGACGGTGCTCCCTCGATGAGGCGATCGTCGCAACGGTGACACGAACCCGTCAGTTCGCAGTGAAGCAGGAACGCTGGTTTCGACGAGATCCCCGAATCGAATGGATTGATATCGAGAGCGATCCCGTCGTCGAGGTCGCTCCAGCCATCAGGAAGTATCTGCCGTAGTGTTGAGGGAGTAATGGATATCAGGATCACCCGTCATCATGGCCTCGGTAACGAGTTCCTTGTCGTCGACATTCGCCAGGTTGTCGACGGTGTCGCGCTCGAACAGATGTCGATCGATTGGGTGTCGGCGGCAATTTCGTGGTGTAACTCGAGCGGCGGACGAGGTGCAGATGGCCTGTTGCTGCTCGGCGGCGCGGGGCCGAACATGACGATGCGACTTATCAATGCCGACGGTTCACCTGCAGAGATGAGCGGGAACGGAATTCGTTGCCTCGTACAAGCCGGATTCATGGCAGAGAATGCTGAGTTTCCCACAGTGGATGTCGTAACCGATGCAGGTCCTCGTACTGTGCACCTCGTCGAGTCACTCGACGACCACTCGGTCATGCTTTCGGTCTCGATGGGGTTGGTCTCGCCTCTCCACGAGCCCGAGCACTGGGACCGACTCGAATGTCATCCCGATCGTCCAGTGCGACACCTATCGCTCGGCAATCCCCATTCGGTCGTCGGGGTTGACGACGTTGATGCCGTCGACCTGCGCGATCTCGGTGAACGGGTACCTCACATCAATCTTGAAATCGTGTCTCCGGGACCTGAGCCTGACGCGATCACGATGAGGGTGCACGAGCGTGGTGTTGGCTTGACTCAGGCCTGCGGCACCGGTGCATGCGCAGCTGCAGAAGCAGCGCTCACGTGGGGGCTCGTTGCGCAGAGTGCCGACGCGGTCACCGTCCATATGCCGGGCGGAGATGCCGTCGTGCACGTTAATCGTGACACCACCGAGGCGATACTCACCGGGCCCGCAGTGTTCACTGGTGAAGTGATGGTGACTTTGTGAGCAACCCGTACGGGGAGGCGCTTGGGTCGACGCTGATCGACCGCACATTTCGTGAAAAAATCGTGCTCGTCGGCGTAACACTGCCCGGTTCAACAGAAGATGACACCGAGGCCGGTCTCGACGAACTTGAACTGCTCGTCGACACCGCAGGAGCCGACGTTGTGGGACGGATGACGCAGCGACGAACGGCCCCCGACCACACGTGGTTTATCGGTCAAGGCAAGGCTCAAGAATTGAAGATGCTGTGCCTCGCAGTTGATGCCGACACCGTGGTGTTTGATAATGAACTTCACCCCGCTCAACAATTCCAACTCGAGAAGTTGCTTGGACGAACGGCGATCGATCGCACGGCTGTCATCCTCGACATTTTCGGTCAAAACGCCCGGACCCCAGAAGGTAAGGCGCAGGTCGAACTCGCCCTCATGCGATACCGACTGCCGCGTCTTCGCCGAGGAAAGGGAGCCAAACTTTCACAGCAGCGCGGTGGTGTTGGTGCACGTTTCGGCGGTGGTGAAACCAAACTAGAAACCGACCGTCGGCAGATCAATCGTCGAATTCGAGCCCTCGAGACCGAATTGCGGCAGCTCGCTGAGACTCGTTCACTCCAGCGGAAACGTCGTGATCGAAGCGGTCTCGCCGAGGTCACCATCGTTGGCTATACCAATGCAGGTAAGTCGACCTTGCTGAATCGTCTCACCGACGCAGGGGTACTCGCCCAAGATCGACTGTTCGCAACGCTTGACCCAACCACTCGCCGTTTGTCCCTGCCGGGTGGTGAGCCAGTGCTGCTTACCGACACCGTCGGATTTGTTCGCCGCCTTCCGCACGGTCTTATCGAGGCCTTTAAGGGCACGCTCGAAACTGCGGTAACCGCCGATCTTCTCGTTCATGTGGTCGACTCATCTGCACCCGATCCAGATGGACAGATCACCGCAGTCCGTGAGGTGCTGGCTGAAATTTCAGCCGATGATGTCCCAGAATTCATCGTCTTCAACAAGTCAGACCTCGCGCGAGACGTCGCAGATGATCTGCTTGCCGATTATTCAGGGTCGGTTGCGGTGAGCGCAGTGACCGGTGAGGGCATCGACCACATGTTGGCGACGCTCGGTGACCGTTTGCGGTCTCTCGACACGGTGGTTGAACTGCTCGTGCCGTGGGATCGTGGCGATGTCATCGCATCAATTCATCGCGAAGGCCAGGTCGTCTCGACCGTTGAAGGCGAACATGGAATGACCATTCGCGCCCGCCTTTCTGACGCATCTGCGGGTCGATTAGACGAGTGGCTGGTGTCAAAATCGCCGGAGGCAGCGAGCAACACTGCAACTGAAGTTGCCGTCAAGCAAGATGAGTCAATGCACAGCAGTCGACGGAGGGACGGGGGTTCAAATGACTGAACCGTTCGTCCCACCTCCATATCCGTACGATCGGCTCGACCGCCTAGCGCCGCTTGCTGATCACCATGACGGTGGCGTTGTTGACCTGTCGATTGGCACACCGTTTGATCCGCCGCCTGCATCGGTCATTAACGCCTTCGGTTCCTCGGGGGCCGAGCGCGGGTACCCGGCTTCAATTGGTTCGGCGCCACTTCGTGAGGCGGTATCAGCCTGGATCGATCGGCGATTCTCGATCGATGTTGCGACTTCGTCTATAGCGGCATGCATCGGCACGAAGGAGTTTGTTGGGACGCTGCCCCAATGGATGCGGCTTCGAAACCCAACCCGTGACACGGTGCTGTACCCAGCGATTTCGTATCCGACGTATGCAATGGGAGCAACACTCGCAGGGTGCCGGGCTGTTCCTATCGCAGTTGATGCCTCTGGCAAACTGCAGTTGGATTCAATTGACCCTTACGACATTGAGAGGGCCCTCCTGTTATGGGTGAACTCACCGTCAAATCCAAGCGGACAGCTCGACGACTTGGACGCAGCGGCGATGTGGGGGCGAACGCATGGCGTCCCAGTGTTTTCCGATGAGTGTTATGTCGAGTTCACCTGGGATGGTCGTCGCCGAACGATTCTCGAGAACGGTCTCGATGGGGTTGTTGCCGTGCATTCGCTGTCAAAGCGTTCAAATCTTGCCGGAGCAAGGGTGGGCTTTTACGCAGGTGATCCGGAGCTTGTTGGGTACCTCAGCGAGGTGCGTAAACATGTCGGTATGATGGTGCCCGGGCCGGCGCAGTCTGCGGCGATTGCTGCGCTGGGAGATGACGCTCACGTCGAGGAGCAGCGAGAGCGCTATCACGAGCGGTTGACGTTGATGGCCAATGTTCTGTCGGAGTGGGCGAAGTGTGACGTGCCGATGCCGCAGGGCGGTTTCTATTTATGGATACCAGTTGGCGATGCGTGGGCTTTCGTTGAACGGTTGATGACCGACGGGGGAGCACTTGTGAGCCCCGGAGAGTTCTACGGCGAAGCAGGTTCGGAATTTGTAAGGGTTGCAGTGGTCCAACCATCTGAGCGCATACAGCTCGCTGCCGACCGTCTCTCAAGATCTGTGTCGTGAACGAAACAGGGGCATCTCAAGCACCTCGTCGAGGCATTCTCCTGATGTTCGTGGCGGGAGTAATGCTTGCCTTCGGGGTCTTTTCGGTGCTGCTCGCAAGTCGTCAGGCAACCGATGCCGATGTTGCGGCGGCGCGCGTGGTGAGCGGATGCGAATCGATCGTTGAGTTGCCGACAAGTGGTCGATATCTCGTGAGCGTTGAGAAGTCTGGGCTGTCGTTGTCGGCGGAGCAAGCCTGCCGAGAGATTCCAGCAGGCTTGCGATCTGGTGAACTCGAATCGGTTCGGATGCTGTCGCCGACAGGTTCGAGGGCGGAGTTTCCGGTTGCGGCGGCGACAAGCCGGATTGTTGCTGGCGGTCAGCGGTCGTCGCTGGGCGTAGTGGAGGTCGATGTCGCAGGGGAGTACGGGATTGAGGTCGTGGGCACCGGAGATGTGGTTGTCACGATTGGTGCTGACCCATCAGGGGTGCGAACCCGGGGTTGGTGGTGGGGGATTGGCTGCCTCATTGCGGCGGTGGCATGTCTGCTTGTGGTCCGCCCACGTTCTCGTCAGCGTGGTGTTGCCACTGAAACCAACGAATGGTCGGCACCTCTCGCAAAAGATCGTTTGGGGTGAGGCTGGGCTTAGAGACGTCGCATCACGGTGACGACACGCCCGAAAACTGACACGTCGTCGGCTGGAAATTCCATTTCGCTCATCGTTGAATTCGCTGGGATGAGCACGACGTTCGAACCCCGCTGTTCGTAGGTCTTCACGGTGGCTTCATCGCCGGGTATTCCAGCAACAACGATGTCGCCGTTGTTGGCAGAGGTTTGCTGCATGGCGATGATGAAGTCGCCGTCGAGAATGCCTAGATCGATCATCGAATCGCCGCGCACACGAAGCATGAACAGCTCACCATCGCCTGCGAAGTCGAGTGGTATCGGGTGCACCTCTTCAACATTTTCTTGCGCAAGCACATCGGTGCCGGCTGCGACATCACCGATAAGGGGGACGTGGCGCATGGGTCGGCGTTCCATTGCGACTCCGGAGGATGGGTCCCACGTGACTTCGATCGCCCGAGGTTTGGTGGGGTCTCGGCGTAAGTACCCCAAGCGGGTAAGGGTATTGAGGTGGGTGTGAACGGTTGACGGTGAGGTCAGGCCGACCGCGTCGCCAATCTCTCTTACCGAAGGCGGGTACCCATGGTCTTGAATCTGGGCCTCAATGAACTCAAGGATTTGCCGCTGGCGAGCTGTCATGCCTTTTCCAGTCATGCACTCATCGTACAGGCGTTCGATCGCATAGTCAAACACCTGTTCGTCGAACAAATGTTCGTTTTGGGGGTTGACACGAACAAACGTTCGTATACACTGTTCTCGAACAGGTGTTCGATATGAGGGTCATACGAACACCTGAGTTGACATACGAACTTGCTGTCACACCTCTTCTTTACGGTGTGTTGTATCGAGAGTTCGACTGTTTCGAGGAGACACGACATGAGCACATACGCAATTCCAACATCCGATCTCACGGTTCGCCGCCACACCGCCCAGATTGCGCTACCGGTACGGCGGCCGACGGCAGCGACGTATCGTCGCCGTCGCCTCGTCGTTGGTGGAATCCTTGCGTTCATGACAGTTTCCGCTGGGCTCGCAGTGAACGAGGTGCTGGCTGGCGCAAGCGGTGTGACCGCCTCCGCCGCAGTCGCCGGTGCAGCACCCGTTCGCTCAACCGTTACCGCCCAGCCAGGCGACACGTTGTGGGCCATTGCGCGAGTTCATCACGGCGATATCGACCTTGACCGATATCTAGATCGGCTCATCACGCTGAACGGCGGCCCATCGATTCAGGTTGGCCAGGCAGTCGTCCTTCCTTGACGACCACCTGAACGGCTCTTTCCCCGGCTGGTGGCCATGCACCGTATGCCCTGGTATCGATTTCGTGTCTTGCGGAGAAAGTTTTGAGAGCCCGACACATTTCGCCATTTGCCCCACATCGGTGACGGCCTACGACTACTGTGTGGGCGTGCGTTGCCCAACCTGCAACACAGATGACACGCGGGTCGCTGACTCGCGTATGGCTGAAAACGGCTCGTCGATTCGGCGTCGGCGTCATTGCAGTGGCTGCGGGCATCGGTTTACGACGTTTGAACGAATTGAAGAAGTGCCTCTGACTGTTGTGAAGTCATGCGGTCGTCAAGAATCGTTTGACCGATCGAAGGTCGAAAGCGGAATCGCTGCAGCTGCAAAGGGAAGAAATATCGACGACGATGTGATCGCCACGATGGCGAGCGACGTTGAAGAAGTGGTCAGGGTGTCTGGTTCGGTTATCCCCGCTACTCAGATCGGTGTTGCGGTGCTCGAGCAACTTCGAGTGGTTGATGAGGTTGCGTACCTTCGCTTTGCGTCGGTGTACAAAGAGTTTGATGGAGCGGCAGATTTTCACCGCGAAATCGAACTCCTTACGAAGCAGCCTCAGACCGCCGAAGCCATCTCGTAAAGAGACAGTCTCCGTCGGTGACGGCGTGTTGCAGCATGAACCGGTAGGCGTGCTCATCCGTTGACTCAATCATTCGTTGACCGACACCCCCGATGAGTTGAGGGGAGACCGTGAGGTTGATCGCATCGATGAGGTCGAGTTGATGCAGAGAAGCGTTCAACGTTGGACCTCCCTCTAGCTGAACAAACCCGTCGTTCGGCACCAGAGCTTGGAGTTGATCGATTGCGTCAATGAGGTTGACAGATGTCTCGCCCGCGCGTATCGACCGAATTTCATCGGGGAGTGTGGCTGACCGATGGGTGATCACCACGGCTTGACCAGACTGAAACAGCGGAGTATCCCAGTCGAGTGAGCCTGAGTTCGTCACAACGGCAACGGTGAGGTCGGGGCTGACGGGAGTTCCATATCCTTCGCTTTGAACCGTGCCGGCAGCGACAAGCACGCAGCCAGACGCAACACGAAGTGTGGAGAGCACCTTTCGGTCAGCGGTGTTTGAAAGGCCCCCCGAAAGTCCGTCGAGAGAGATTGATCCGTCAAGCGACGCAACCATGCAGAGCTCTATCGGCGCGCGCCCGTTGCTCAGTTTCTGCCGTCGGTGCTCGTACAGCGTTGCGACTTGGTCATCGGTGAGAGGGATCATCGCATCGGACACGTCTCCAGCATGGCATTCGATTGAGCGAAGAGACCGGTCATCCCCACACTGTCCCCAAAAGTTTTCACGTCATCCACAGGATTTCTTAGTTGTCCACTTTCGTTCCACAGGGCTCAGTATTTAGGGTGAGAACAGTTCGCAGTGCCGGTGCGCGGAGGACTACGTCGGGGGGTCATGAGGTTCTCTGATCTGGGGTGAAAATCCCTGAACCTGCGCACCGGTACTGAGTTCAACATCGGTGAATGCGTCCAGATTTTTCGACTTTCTTTGAGCGGTCGTTGACACGGGCCTAACTACAGTGGTGTAATTGCAGACCGCCTTCAACACAACCAGTTGTGTCAGCGGTGAATTGAAAAGTCAGTGTTACCCAAGATCTTGTGTTTGGAAATCAGGGTCGATTTCCAGCCAATAGGGGAGAAGTCCACACCGCAGACATGGCGGTAGTCCTATCTCCAAAGTCAACGGGTGGTCGAAAATGGTTAAGGAAACGCAAGGAGCAGAACATGTCATTGGCATCAGAGAACACCACCGAACTCGCAGCCCCTGATGGCACTATTGGCATTTCTCGATTGTTTACTTCCCCAGGAGTAAACCCCTACGACGAAGTGGTGTGGGAGCGACGCGACGCACGCATCACCAACTGGAAAGACGGCAGCGTTGCCTTCGAGCAACTCGACGTCGAGTTCCCAGAAACATGGTCGGTCAACGCAACGAACATCGTTGCGCAGAAGTACTTCAGAGGAACGCTCGGCACACCCGAACGCGAAACATCACTCCGCCAAGTCATCGAGCGAGTCGTTCGCACCATCACCACCTGGGGCCGAGAGGGTGGATACTTCGCAGATGATGCCGAAGAAGCTGCATTCGCTGACGAACTTCGCTACATCCTCGTCACGCAGCGGGCAGCGTTCAACAGCCCTGTGTGGTTCAACATCGGTGTCCCAGGGGTGCGCCAGCAGGCGAGCGCATGTTTCATCTTGTCGGTTGACGACACGATGAACTCCATCCTCAACTGGTACCGAGAAGAGGGCGTCATTTTCAAAGGTGGCTCCGGCTCAGGTGTCAACCTGTCGAAGATTCGTTCCAGCGCCGAGCTGTTGGAAGGTGGCGGCACCGCCTCGGGCCCGGTGAGCTTCATGCGAGGCGCCGATGCATCTGCCGGAACAATTAAGTCTGGCGGTAAAACCCGCCGGGCAGCCAAAATGGCGATCCTCAATGTTGAGCACCCCGACGTCGAAGAGTTCATCTGGTGCAAGGTGAAAGAAGAGCGCAAGGCGCGCGTCCTTCGCGATGCCGGCTTCGACATGGACCTCGATGGCGCAGACTCGTTCTCGATCCAGTACCAAAACGCGAACAACTCAGTTCGTGTTTCCGACGAATTCATGCAGGCAGTTGTTGACGATGCCGACTGGAGCCTCGTAGGAGTGGTGACAGGTCAAGTCATCAAGACGATGAAAGCCCGCGATATGTGGCGTCAAATCGCAGAAGCTGCGTGGGAATGCGCCGACCCGGGTCTCCAGTTCGATACCACGATCAATCGTTGGCATACAGCAGCAACAACCGATCGTATTAACGGGTCGAACCCCTGCTCGGAGTACATGCACATCGACAACTCAGCGTGCAACCTTGCATCGATCAATCTCTTGAAGTACCTCGATGCAGATGGCACCTTCGATGTTGATGCCTACCGGCACACCGTCGAAGTGGTCTTCACCGCCCAAGAGATCCTCGTCGGGCGGGCTGATTACCCAACCGAGCCGATCGCTGAGAACAGCCGACGGTTCCGTCAGCTCGGTCTTGGCTACGCAAACCTCGGGGCACTGTTGATGGCTCTTGGCTACGCCTACGACTCACCAGAAGGTCGTGCATGGGCCGCTGCTCTCACCTCGCTCATGACTGGCCATGCGTACGCAACAAGTGCTCGCACAGCAGCCCGTCTCGGAGCCTTTGAGGGTCATGCCCAGAATGCAGAGCACATGAACCGAGTGCTCGGCATGCATCGTGACGCAAGTTACGAAATTGAGATGACAGAGGTTATTCCCAACGATCTCGTCGCTGCAGGACAAGCCTCTTGGGAAGCAGCAGTGCGCGACGGAGCCCTCAACGGTGTTCGTAACTCTCAAGCATCAGTGCTCGCACCTACCGGCACGATCGGTCTCATGATGGACTGTGACACCACCGGCATCGAGCCAGACCTCGGACTCGTCAAGATGAAAAAACTGGTTGGTGGCGGAACGATGCAGATCGTCAACCAGACGATCCCACGAGCACTTTCTCGTCTCGGATACACGGCTCAGCAAGTCGACGACATCCTTGCGTATATCGACGAGAACAAGTCGATTCTCGGTGCGCCACACCTCTCGGCTGACCATGTGGCAGTGTTCGCCTGCTCAATGGGCGACAACACCATTCACTATGAAGGTCATGTTCGCATGATGGGTGCAGTGCAGCCGTTCCTGTCTGGAGCGATTTCGAAGACTGTCAACATGCCAGAGGAGGCATCGGTCGAAGACATCGAGGCGTTGCACCTTCTCTCATGGGAACTCGGCCTCAAGGCTGTTGCGATTTACCGCGATAACTGCAAAGTTGCCCAGCCGTTGTCTACCGCGAAGAAAGACGACGATTCTGCTGATGACTCGGTTGCTGAAGCAGCATCGATTGCCGACAACGTCGTTGAGACCATCGCTCATCGCCCTGTCCGTCAGAAGTTGCCTCGCACTCGCACTTCAAAGACGTTTGAGTTCCGTGTTGCTGATTGCAAGGGCTTCGCAACGGTTGGTGAGTATGCGCATGGCCAGCCAGGAGAGATCTTCCTCACCGTGTCGAAGCAGGGTTCAACACTTGCTGGCATCATGGACGCCTTCGCCAAGTCGGTCAGCTATGGCTTGCAGTACGGAGTTCCGTTGCGGGCGTACGTTGAGGCGTTCACCAACATGAAGTTTGAACCAGCCGGCATGACCGATGATCCAGACGTTCGTTTTGCTGGTTCCATCATGGACTATCTCTTCCGGCGTCTCGCCCTGGAGTACATGTCATATGACGATCGGGCCGAACTCGGCATCTTCACGGTTGCTGAGCGCACGCAGCCAACTCTGCCAGGTGTGGAAGAAATGGCGGTTGAGTCATCAACCGGCTCCGAAATGGTCGCTGACCCCAAGTCGGTGCCATCAGTTGATGAACTGGTCGCAGGCCTCGAGTCTGGAGCGATTGCGCCAACCGTCGAAGACAACACACCAGCCCGGGGTGTTATCAACACACCGATTGATGCACCAATGTGCATGCAATGCGGGGTTCACATGGTGCGTGCGGGTTCATGCCATGCATGTCCGTCATGCGGCAGCACCTCTGGTTGCAGCTGACAGTTCACCTACCGATATCTCATGATTGAGGGGCGTGCAGTGCACGCCCCTCAATCAATTTTCACCACACTGCACAAGGTGTCGGATGGGGTGGTGATTCACGTCATCGCATAATTTAGAACCATGGCTGCAACCGATGAACTCGCACACATTGATGCACTGATCGATGAACTGTTGGCGGAATGTCCACTGCCGGTAACACCGATGCCCGACTTTCTCGGAGCCCAATTTGATCGAGGCCTTGCCTGGGTGCACTTCCCAACTGGCCACGGCGGTCTTGGGCTTTCACCCAAGCATCAAACCCATATCAACAGCCGTCTTTTTGCGGCCGGAGCGGCAAATCCGTTTTTCTTAAACCCGATGGGTTATGGCATGTGCGGCCCGACCGTCGTTGAGTGGGGAAGCGATGATCAGCGTTCCCGTTACTTGCGGCCTCTTTTCACTGCGAATGAGATGTGGTGTCAGTTGTTCTCAGAACCAGGGTCAGGTTCAGATGTTGCAGGTTTGTCGATGACTGCGGTGCAAGATGGCGAAGAATGGATCTTGAACGGCCAAAAGGTATGGACCTCCCTTGCTCATATTGCGAAGTGGGGGCTCGTCATTGTTCGCACTGATCCAACCGCAGTGAAGCACAGCGGTATCACTGCCTTCGTTGTTGACATGCATGCTCCGGGAGTCGAGATTCGTCCGTTGCGGCAGATGACTGGCGGAGCCGAATTCAACGAGGTGTACTTCACCGATGTGCGCGTGCCGGCCGCAGAGATGCTTGGTAACCCTGGCGAAGGATGGCGGGTGAGTTTAACGACGCTGATGAACGAGCGAACCGCTATCGGCGGTTCGACACCGCCGCGTGGTGCCGGCCCAATCGCCCAGGCGGTCGAATTGTTCAACGAGCTTGACGATGCGCAACAGCCTTTCTACCGCAATCGTTTGATGGAGCTGTGGTGTGAGGCCGAAGCAATTCGCCTCAATAATCTCCGCGCTGCAGCAAACCGCAGGATGGGCAGCCCGGGCCCCGAAGGCTCAATCGGCAAAATGGCAGGTGCAGAGCACAACAAACGGGTGTATGAGTTCTGCATGGCCCTGTTAGGCCCTCAAGCTCTGCTGTATGACGACTACGCCTCTGGTGGCGAAGGTTCTGGCCTTGCTTCGATCTCTCGGGTTGCCTTTTTACGGAGTCGAGCGAACACGATCGAAGGTGGCACCGCTGAGATCATGCGAAACATTCTCGGTGAACGAGTTCTTGGCCTTCCTGGTGACGTGCGCGTCGATCGCGATCGACCTTGGAAAGACGTACCCCGCAGTTGATCGGGGGTGATCCTCCAGCACAATTGCTGGGCGTGAAGGGCGTCGACATTGTTACTGTGACCCCACGAGTACACAGCTACTTCTCTTGCTCGGTGCAGTCCTTTTGGCGGTCATCGCTGCTCTGGTGTGGTGGCGACGAGGGAAATTGCAAGAGTTTCCAGAGCTGAGCCCGCAAGTGGCCGGATCAGCACCAGACGGCACAGAGGTCGTCATCACCGGTCTTGCGGGAGGACAATCAAGTTCAAGCCCGTTCACCGGTGCGTCAGGCTTGCTCTTTGAAGCTGACGAAGTCACAGAGTGGACTGAACCGAGCAGCGATAACAAGGGCGCAAATCGACAGCAGCGGCGCACAAGAAATCTAGGAACTTCAGGCTCGCTTGCGTTCATCGAAGATGCCGGCTCAACGATTGATGTTCGGTCGAGCAGCAACTTTGACATCAGTGGCTTTCCTGAAACTTGCACGGCAAGCGAACGCGGTATGCAGATGTCATTTGGAGGCAACTCGACATTCAGTCTGTCGTCAGGTGACCGCCGTACCTGGGTGGAAGAACGCGTCCTACGAGAACAAGATCGAGTGTGGGTGCGTGGCGTGCTCCGCAGCGGGGCGCTCGATGGATCTGAAAAGAAACTTCGGGTGTCGGGCACATCTGTCGATGCCCAATTGCGTCAACAACTCATTGCGGTGGCGTTGCTCTCGCTGTTGTCGGTTGGCGCCCTCGTCGGCTCGTTCTTCGTCTGACTCGTTACGCGGGTCCAAAGCGGCTCTGCAAAACGGCAGTTCCTGGCGGGTCGTGAGCCCACGGTGCGGCTTCACCCCACCTGTCGGCGAAGACGAGGTTCGACAGGGGTCTGCGCCGTACAGGGCCGTGTGAGCCGGCTGGAACCCCGAGCGTGATGGCTGCGGCGAGTGCGACCTCTTCGGGAATCTCAAGGTAGGAGCGGAGTTCTTCCTCGACGAATCCTTGAAACCCGGTGAGGACCCCTCCATAGCCCAGTGCTCGAGCGGCGAGCAACAGGTTCTGACATGCCGGGTACACCGACGCGCCTTCGGTTGGCGACGGTTCGCGGTAGCGAATCAGGCAGGCAAGAACGAGCACCGGCGCATCAGCGAAATGATCAACGTAATGCTGCATTGTCCGTGCCATCCGGGCTTTTGGTGAATCGTCTTCGATGCCCGAACCTTGGTCGTATCCGTCATCAGATCGCTTCGCATTCCACAGCGATTGGGCGCCTTGGGCAATGAGTTGCTTGACGTGTTGCGATCGCTCGCTATCGGTAAACACCATGAATCTAAACGGCTGACGGTTCGAACCAGAGGGCGCTCTCGTCGCGGCAAAGAGCATTTTGTTGAGATCTGCTTCGAGAATCGGCTCGTCGGTGTAGCGGCGAATCGCCCGTGTGGTTGCGAGCCCGTCGAGAAGTGAGAGGTCTGTCACGACCTCATCGTTACTTGCCCCGATGAGTCTGTGTCGAATCGGATGGGCTTGGTGTTGGGTTCGGGCAATTTGCGTGGAACGCTATGGGGGTGGCGCAACGTTCAGAAAATCTCCGACGTCTCGATGGCGGTGACTTTGACGTACTCGTCATTGGTGGAGGCATCAACGGCGCAGTTTCTGCTGCTGCGCTCGCCGGTCGTGGTGCTTCGGTAGCGCTTGTCGATCGAGGTGACTTCGGGGCGTTCACCTCCCAAGAGTCGTCCAACTTGGTCTGGGGTGGCTTTAAATATCTCGAAAACTATGAACTCGGCCTCGTCTACGGGCTGTGCCGCTCGCGAAACGAATTGATGAAGTCGTACCCCGACAACGTTCGTGAGATCGGGTTCCTTGCCACCCTTGACAAAACTGGGCCATACCGGCCGTGGTTTGCGGGCATCGGCGCAACCGCCTACTGGGCGATTGGGAGATTTGGTACCAAACCTCCAAAAGTGTTTTCTCGGCGCCGGTTGGCACGGGCCGAACCCGCAATTTCAACCGCAACTGCGCGGGGCGCGATTCAGTATCAAGACGCCTATCTCATCGATAACGATTCACGCTTCGTCTTCTCTTTCATTCGCTCGGCCTTCGAGGCCGGAGCGGTGACGACAAATTACGTTGAGCTTGTTCATGCCGAACGGCGTAGCGATCGGTGGCACCTGCGCCTACGTGATGTCGCCACTGGTGATGAAATGACCGCCTCGGCGAAAACGCTGGTGAATGCAGCTGGCCCGTTTGTCGATGCGCTCAATGAATCATGGGGAACGACGACCACGCATCGCATCGTGTACTCAAAGGGCATTCACCTTGTCGTGCCTCGGCTCACGACGACCGATCATGACCGCGTCCTTGCGTTCTTCGATGACAGTCAGCGACTGTTTTACGCGATTCCAATGGGGCGCAGGTCGGTCATCGGCACGACCGACTCTCGTGTAGACGATCCTCATACTGCCGTAACCGAGGAAGATCGGAACTTCCTGCTCGAACAAATCAACGCCCGAATGAACCTTAAGAAGCCGTTGGAGGCCTCAGACGTCATTGCGGAGCGCAGTGGTGTGCGTCCGCTCGTAGTGAAAGTCGAAGGCGAAGGATCTGACGATTGGCGATCAAAAGAGTGGACCTCGCTCAGTCGCCGTCACGAGGTCGAGTGTGATGCGCAACGGTCAGTGGTAACCGTGTTTGGAGGGAAACTTACCGATTGTCTCAACGTTGGAGCGGAAGTCGCCTCTGAAATTGAGTCGTTAGGTGTACGTCTCGAGGCCGACCAACGAAACTGGTATGGGGAGCCTGATTCTGCGAGCAGGGCAGAGTTCTTCCGTCAGGCACACCTCATGCATCTCGATGAAATGCGGCCGAAGCCTGATACCGAGCCGCTGTCGGTTCGACTGTGGCGTCGCTACGGCCGGCGAGCATTCGACATGCTCGAACACATCCGCGATGACCCCTCGATGGCAACTGATGTCATGGAGTCGGCCGATTACCTGCGAGTTGAGCTCCATAATGCCGCTGATCACGAGATGATCGTCAAGCTTGACGACTTCATGCGCCGTCGTTCAAAGATTGACCTTGTTGTTGCCGATGACGAGTTTGTGGGCTCTGATGGTCTCGCTGAAATTTCGCAGTTGCTCTTCGGTGACGACGGTGAACGAAAGCTTGATGAGTTTTATCGCGAGCGGGCGGCTGCCGTCACTGATTGACAAGGCCGGTGCCGCCTTTGCGGCCGTCATAGATGCGGAGAGGCTCGTCTAGGTCGATTCTGAGGTTGCCATCGATACTGAGTTCGGCTTGCACGTCGACGATGAGATGTGTTTCACCGTATGACCAGGCACAGATCTCCCCGTTTTCAACGGCTGCCAATGTGAGATTGGCTGCGGTCGCCCCCGTATCGATGTTGACAGTTGATGTGGTTGGTGAACCGGTGAGGGCATCAAGGGTTGAACACGCGTCGATGGTGACAAAGCCCCATTCGAGCGCGTCGGTGGCCGTGACATTGATGGCCACGAACGGGGCATCGCTGTCAACAGGGATGCGTAACACCTCGCCGTTGTCGATGCCGAATATGCAACGGGGGTCGTCACAACGACGTGTGTCGAGAATGCGCTTAGGTGGCGTGAGCGTCCAGGCGAGCCCTGATGGGTCGGTGTTGGAGAGCGTGCCGAGCACATCGACGATGAGATCAGTTCCTCCCCACGAATATGCGCACGATGTGAGGTTCGAGTCGGGCCGAATGATCGCAAGGTTCGCACGGTCTTCATCGACTCGGTAGTTGAGATTTGACCAAGTTGGTACGCCGCCACCGGCCACCATCTGGGCGCAACCGCCAGCGCTGATGAAGCCTGGCGCAGACGACCGTGTGACGGTGAGATTCGCAAGATATGGCTCATCGGGTGCGGCCTCGATCACGATGGCTGCTTGATCGCCGACGGGGCGAATTTCACATTCTGACGACGTATCGCATGACGGTTGAGATCGGGTGTCGACGATTCGACTTGGGGCTTGTGGAGCAACGCTATACGTGGTGCCATCGGTTGACGATGTGAGAAACGCAAGGACATCGATCACCCCGTGGGCCTCAACCGAGTGAAAGAGGCAGAACCGACCGTCAGCATCGAGTGGAATGACCGCAAGATTTGCTACATCTTGTCCCTCCACGAAATTGACATTCGAGGTTTCTGGATATGCCGTTTCGCGGGCGGCACATGATTCGAGAGAGAAAAACCCATCCTCGGAGGCTGCGGTTGCAGTGAGATTGACGATTGCTGCAGTCGCTCCCGCCGGGGCATCGGGGCCGATTGCGACCCGCCAACCTGCTTCGACGACAAACTCACGATTGCAGATCATGCGCTCTGTGCCATCAAGATCGACAATGTCGTAACAACCGAGGTCTGGATCGTTTCGAAGATTGAACCTGAGAATTTGCTCCGCCATCTCTTGAGTGCCTCGGAATTCAAAATGCGGTGGATCTCGATACGCAGAGGTTGACGGGCTCGCGCAGCCATCACCCCAGCCGTAGCCACCCCAGTAGAGCCCCCATTTCTCAGCGGTCTGGATAACCCACTGCGGCATGTCGGTTTCCATCGCAACCTCGCAGGCGTCACCCCCTGACGGGTGTTGGTACACCTCGATTGGGTTGGCGTCGGCATTCATGTCGAGTGCAAGACCCCAAGCATGAAACGAGAGGTCGTTGACGCTGCCGTTCGGGCACGACCACCCGCCCGTCGCATTCGTGCAGCGGAAGTCGTACCCGTGGGCGTTACGAAGCTCGTAGCCACGTGCAGTGATCTCAACGAGGAAGTTTTCGAAGATCGCGGCGATTCCCACGTGTGACTCGAAATCTCCGGCATACACCTTGCCGATTCGTTGTTCATTTGACGTGATCTGCTCGGCTTCCCATTCGGCCAGTGCTGGAGATCCTCGGTAGCTGTATCCATTCCAGACCCATTCGGTGGCTTCACCTACGCCCGGCGCAGGGGGAGTTGCCCATCCATGTTCTGTGGGGCCACCGTAGGTGCGGACGACACACGCTCGTACATCGCCCATTTCGAGTTGAGCCTCGTTGCAGACCGGGGGCCGCACAGGGTGCTCCCACGGATCATTAGTTGTGTAGTCGATGACCGGTGGCGCAGGGATAGCAACGTGTTGTGCATCATCGGCGGGCTCCGCTGAAACAACGGTGGCAATACCGAGTGAGGTGACGATGGCCAGAGTGCCAAGCACCTGTGGTCGAGCGTTGGAGATCATCATGCTGTGGGGTGTCGCGACTTCTTCGACGTGGGCGTCACAACGAAGTTACTCCAGTGCAATCCGGCGGAGGTGGCGTGTCTAGGTTTGTCGTGTGCCATCAGCGAAGTTCCGAATCTTGTTCACGCTGTTTGCCGTTGGCTTCGGTACAAATATTGCAACGCCACTGTTTCTCATTTACGAAGACCGCCTCGGGTTGAGCACGTGGACCCTTACCGCGCTGTTCGCGATTTACCCAATCGGTCTCACCCCCGCTCTCATCTTTTCAGGGCCCGCATCAGACGTGCTCGGGCGTCGAGTGGTGATTCTTCCAGGGGTGGCACTGTCTGGAGTAGCAAGCCTGGTGATGATGTTCGGAGGCGGCACGGTGGGCATGTTGTATCTGGGAAGGTTCCTGCTCGGGGTCGTCTCAGGAATCGTGTTCGTCGTCGCGAGCGCGTGGACTCAGGAGGTCGGAAGCAGTAACCCAATGTTGACGACGCGACAGATCGCGGCTGTGATGTTTGTGGGTTTCGGTGCAGGCCCGGTTGTTGCAGGAGTGATTGGGCAGTGGGGTCCGGCGCCACTGGTGATTCCCTATCTGATCCACGTCTTGTTGATCGTGATCGGGATGTGGCTGGTCATGGGAGCCCCAGAGACCGTGACACGCGATGTCACGAGGAAGATCCGACCAAATCTCGGTATGCCGAAGGGAACCGGGCGCGATTTCGCCATGGTGATTGCACCGACTGCGCTAGGTGTCTTTGGTATGCCGTCGCTCGTGTTTGGCCTGTTTCCGGTCTTGCTGAAGCCAGCGATGCCAGGAATCGCAGTGCTGATCTCAGGCGTGCTTGGCTTTATGGTGACATGGTCGACGCTCCCTGCCCAGGCGCTTGTTGGCCGTATCGGCCCTTATCGAGGGGCTCCGCTCGCCCTCGCATGCGGAGCGACTGGAACCACCCTCGGGGCCATCGCATTTGCAACCGATACGTGGGGGCTGGTGATTGGCGCAGCTGTGCTGATGGGGTCTGCATCAGGCTTCGCAATGACATCAGGGCTGCGTTTCGTTGACATCATTTGTCTCCCCGAAGACAGGGGAGCCCTTACCGGGTCGTTTTATGCGGTGGCGTATGTGGGCATGATGAACCCACTTCTCGTGAGCACTGTGAATAAGGCGGTTGATTCGTTCGTACCAATTCTCGCCGGTATTGCGATTGTGACCGCGCTCGGCAGTTGCTGGCTCTTCGGGGCTGGCGCGCGGCTACGTCAGCGGCACGAGGCGATGAGTTCTTCGTAACTGATCTACGGCCTGTGTGTCCGTGAGACGCGGTTAGACGTCGAGATGGTCAACCGACTTAGTCGACTATCCAGGTGCCGTTCGAACGCAGGAGAGCGGTCATGTCGGGAGCACCCGATTTCTCTGATGCCAGCGCGACCTGTGCGGAAACCTCACTTGCGTACTCTGCACGCTCGACCGACCGGAAGATGCCAAACGGTGTCGGTGAATTGTCATCTTGGTTGAGACGGGCAAGCGCGAATGCGAGAGACGGCGAGTGATGGTTCTTGTCATGCACGAGGATCTTGTCGATGCCGACGTCGTCCACGTTGACAATTTTCAAGGTTCCATCGTCACCCATGGTGACTCCCTTGGCAACATCTGAACCGAACGTGATCGGCTCTCCGTGCACGAGGTTAATCATCATGTCGTCGCGGACTGACCGCTTGGTGATTTCGTTAAACTGACCGTCGTTGAAGACGTTGCAGTTCTGGTAGATCTCGACAAACGATGAGCCACGATGAGCATGAGCGGCCTTGAAGGTTTCCATCATGTGTTGGCGGTCAAGGTCGTGGGTGCGAGCGACGAATGACGCTTCGGCCCCGAGGGCAACTGAAAGAGGGTTGAATGGTGGGTCGATCGAGCCAAATGGTGTCGACTTCGTCACCTTGCCCACGTAGGAAGTTGGAGAGTACTGGCCTTTGGTGAGGCCGTAGATGCGGTTGTTGAACAGCAAGATGGTGAGGTTGACGTTGCGTCGCAGGGCATGAATGAGGTGGTTTCCACCGATCGAGAGTCCGTCACCATCTCCAGTGATCACCCAGACATCAAGGTCGGGGCGAGCGGTTGCGACCCCTGTCGCAATAGCCGGTGCGCGGCCATGGATGGAGTGCATGCCATACGTGTTCATGTAGTACGGGAAGCGGCTCGAGCAGCCAATGCCTGAGACGAACACCGTGTTTTCGGGGGCGACTCCGAGTTCGGGCATGACCTGCTGGACGGCTTGGAGGATGCCGTAATCACCGCATCCTGGGCACCAGCGAACTTCTTGGTCGCTTGACCAGTCTTTCTTTGTGGTGAGAGTCACTGCGGTATCGCTCATGACTGGCCTCCTTCTGTGACGAAGTGTTGTATTTCTCTGGCGGAAAATGGAAGCCCCGCCACTTTGGAGAGCGGCTGGGCATCGACGAGGTAGTTGGCTCGCAACATGTTGCACAGCTGGCCTCGGTTGAGTTCTGGGACGATCACCCGTTCATATCGGCGAAGAATGTCACCGAGATCGTTCGGTAGGGGGAACACATTTCGGATGTGCACCCACGCAACTTTTTGGTCGTTTCGGCGACAACGCTGAACTGCGGAGTCGATCGCTGCCCACGTTGACCCCCAACCAACGATGCACACGTCGGCGTCTTCGTCGCCCATGATTTGGGTTGGCTCATAGTCGCGTGCGACGCCGGCCACCTTGTCAGCCCGAAGGTCGCCCATGAGTGCATGGTTTTCAGGGGTGTAGTTCACGTTGCCGGTCACGTCTTGCTTCTCGAGCCCTCCTACGCGGTGCATCAGACCGGGTGTTCCAGGAATTGCCCAAGGGCGGGCGAGGGTCTCCGGGTCACGCAGGTACGGGTGGAAGACGTCTCGGCCTTCGGAGTCGGTGCCGTTGGTTTCTGTCGCAAACGGAACGGTGATTTTTTCGTAGTTCGAGATGTCGGGAAGTTTCCACGGCTCAGAGCCGTTAGCGATGTATCCGTCCGACAGCAAGATGACGGGTGTGCGGTACTTCAACGCAATACGAGCGGCTTCGATAGCTGCATCAAAGCAGTCAGCCGGACTTTTTGCGGCAACCACCGGCAGAGGAGCCTCACCGTGACGGCCGTAGATTGCAAGGTTGAGGTCGGAGGCCTCGGTCTTCGTTGGAAGGCCAGTCGATGGCCCGCCTCGCTGGATATCAATGATGATCATTGGAAGTTCGATCGAGACCGCAAGTGAGATGGTTTCGCTCTTCAGTGCGACACCGGGGCCTGAGGTCGTCGTGACCCCGAGATGCCCGGCAAACGATGCACCGAGGGCAACGCCGACAGCTGCGATTTCATCCTCTGCTTGAACGGTTCTGACACCAAAGTTCTTGTGCTTCGAGAGTTCATGCAAAATGTCACTCGCTGGGGTGATCGGGTATGACCCGAGGGTGACCGGCAAATCTGCGAGTTGGCCGGCTGCGATCAGACCCCACGAAAGAGCGGTGTTACCGGTAATTGACGTGTATTCGCCAGATGGAAGGGTCGCTGGCTTGACCTCATAGCGTTGTCCAACCATCTCGGTTGTTTCGCCGAAGTTGAAGCCTGCCTTAAACGCCGCAGTGTTCGCAGCAACGACCTGTTCGTTCTTTGCGAACTTCTCAGAAATCCATTCGAGGGTGGGTTCTGTTGGCCGTGAGTACATGAACGATACGAGACCGAGCGCGAAGAAGTTCTTTGACCGCTCAGCGTCGCGAGTCTTGACACCGTGGGGTTTGCAGGCGTCTTTCGTGAGCGATGTCATTGGCACGCGGAGCACTCGGTAGCCGGTCACCGTGCCGTCATCCAGTGGGTTTGATGCGTACTCGGCTTTTTCGAGGTTCCGCTCATCGAATGCGTCAGTGTTGACGATGAGAGTTCCGCCCTGCTCGAGCCGATGCAGGTCGGCCTTGAGTGCAGCCGGGTTCATAGCGATGAGCACAGTCGGCTCATCGCCAGGGGTGGTGATGTCGTGGTCAGAGATCTGTACCTGGAAGCTCGATACACCATTGACGGTTCCAGCAGGAGCACGAATTTCAGCAGGAAAGTCAGGGAACGTCGAAAGGTCGTTACCGAAAGAGGCACTCACCGAAGTGAATCGGTCCCCAGTGAGCTGCATTCCGTCACCGGAGTCACCAGCGAATCGGATGACGAGTCGGTCAAGTACCTCAGCCGATTCGGCCTGGTCAATCGTGTCGGTCATTTCCATCCCCCTCCGGTCAGCGTTGACCGGTGTCATGTCTTTCATTAAACGCTAGTCATCGAGTGTCGTCTGGGTCGTGCCAGACCCGTAATTTCTTAGGGTTTTCGACGCCTTATGAGCATGTCATAACGCAAGCAGCTGACCGGGGAATTTCGTCTCGGCTGCACCGTGGTTTGATTGCCACATGTGACCACTAGTCTTCGAGGCGATGGGGACGCTGCGCTTCAGCTTTGGGACGATGGGGTCAGGGAAAAGCACCCTGGCTTTGCAGATCCATCACAACCTTGCGACCCGCGAACTGTTTGGACTGCTGTTGACATGTCTCGATCGTGAAGGCCAGCAGGTCTCGAGCCGGCTCGGAGTATCGGCTCCTGCCATTCACGTGTCTCCAGAGCTCAACATTCACGAGCTTGCGCTCAAACAATGGCCATTGCACTACTTGGTCTGTGATGAGGTGCAGTTCTACACCGTTGAGCAAATTGACCAATTGGCAAGAATTGTTGATGAGATGGAGGTCGACGTGTACGCCTTTGGCCTCATCACCGATTTCCGAGGCTTGTTGTTCGACGGAACGAAACGAATGCTCGAAGTCGCCGATGAACGGGTGCCTCTGCAGGTTGAGGCGCGCTGCTGGTGTGGAAGTCGGGCCACCCACAACGCCCGTGTAGTGAATGATTTCATCGTGTATGAAGGTGAGACCGTTGTGGTCGGTGACACGGTGGCACCGGGCGAACAAAAAATGTTTGGCGACGTCGTTCGGTATGATCTGTTGTGCCGTCGTCACTTCATTGCCGGCGATCTTGGCGTGTGAACGCGGTTAGTTGTCGGCGGCAAGCCGAGTGAGTCGCAGAGACGCTGCGGCAACTGCGATGCCGGCGATGCGGCCAACAAGTGCACCGAGGTCAGCGAGCGGATCGGCGTAGCGAAACGGGATTCCCCCGATGCCAAGCAAGGCGAGCCCGATGACCACGATTGAGATGCCGCCGATCATGGTGGCGAGACGCTGGAGGGAGCGACGTGGTGGCTGATCGTCTGGGTGGATACTCATCCACACGATGCTCGCGAGCGCAACACAGAGCGCCCCGATGAGGAGCACGATGCTGTTCTGTGGAATGGCAACGAACGAGATCGTTTCGACTCGTTGGCCCCACACTCCATCTTCAAAACGCGAGGTGGTCATGGCGAATGCGCGCCGAAGTTCAATTGCGACGAGGGCAAGATACGCAAGCCACAAGCACCACCCAGCGGTGGTGAGTGCATCTACCCACCGAATTCGGGTGGGGTGGGTAAGCGTGGTGCCCGCGGTGTTGTCGTCTAATTCCATGTGCAGGGGAGTCTTTTGATTCCGTTGATGAAGTTGCTCTGAAGGTAGTCGGGTTCAGCGGTGCTGCGAAGGAGCGGAAGACGCTGATGGAGTTCCTCGAACGCAACAATAAGTTCTCGTCGGGCGAGGTTTGCACCGAGGCAGAAATGTGGACCGCCAGCACCGAAGCCAACCTGCGTGGGCTGCATAGGGCGAGCGACGTTGAACTGGTCGGGCTCATCAAACACCCGTTCATCACGGTTGGCGCTCGAGTAGAACAACACGACTTTGTCGCCGGCCGAGAGTCGCTCACCTCCAAGTTCGGTGTCAGCGGTCACCGTGCGACGAAAATGAACGACCGGCGTTGCATGCCGGACGATCTCTTCTACCGCAGTCTTCGCATAGGTATCGAAGTCGCCAAACCAGAGGTCGCGCTGGTCAGGGTTGTGAGTCAGGGCGTGCAGACCGTGAGTGAGAGCGTTCCTTGTCGTTTCGTTGCCGGCAACGACAAGAAGAATGAAGAACGATCCAAACTCTTGAGGGCTAAGTCGATCACCATCAACTTCGGCAGCCATCAATGACGAAGTGATGTCGTCGCTTGGGTTGGCGCGACTGCGCTCACCGAGTTCTTGGGCATACGCGAAGATCTCAAGAGAGACCTCCATGAGTCGCTCGTAGGTTCCACCAAACTCTGGGTCGCTGGCTCCGAGGATGGTGTTTGTCCATTCGAAGACTGATGCGTAGTCAGATTCTGGGATGCCCATCATTGAGCAAATGATTTCGAGGGGGAGAGGTCCGGCGAACTGCTCGACGAAATCTGCCGTGCCGTCTGGGTTTGCAGCAACCATCCGGTCAATGATTTCTATTGCTTTCGCTCTGATGATGTCTTCGAGATCGGTGACATGCCGTGGAGTGAAACCCTTCGACACGATCGACCGGAGCCGAAAGTGCTTCGGATCATCCATGTTGATCATCGACCCATAAAACTCATTCAGTTCTTGGGGTAGGTCGGTGATGTTTGAGCCAAGCCCAGAGCAGAAGAGTTCTGGGTTACGGCTTGCGGCCCAGACATCTTCATGACGAGTGACTGCGAAGTAACCGGGCCCCGGAGGAAATGGCGAACCCTCGAGGAAACGTTCGGGGTACTTTGGAAGACCTGCGGTATCACGAAGGATCCGGAATGCATCAAGACGCTCTGATCGGGGAGCGGTCCAGAACTCCATCTGCGAAATGTCGGGAAGCCCCGCCGGTGGTTGAAAGGTGACCTCGTCCATGGCGGGAGCGTAGATCGGTTCTAGTCTGTGAGACGTGCTTAGCCTCGATGAGATCGAACGTGCGTTAGTCATTACCGCTCACCCTGATGATGTCGACTTTGGCGCTGCGGGTACCATCGCCAACCTCACCGACCTAGGTGCGACAGTCACATATTGCATCGTGACCGACGGTCAAGCCGGTGGTTTTGACGACTCAATTCCGCGCCCGAAAATGGCATCAATTCGGCGGGAGGAGCAAACAAAGGCAGCGAGCAAGGTTGGGGTCTCTGACCTTGTGTTCCTCGGTTGGATGGATGGAGAAGTCGAATCAGGGCTCGAACTTCGACATGACCTTTCGCGAGTCATTCGTGAATATCGGCCTCAGGTAGTGCTTACTCAGTCTCCTGCACTCAACCTTCGCAGGATCTATGCGAGTCATCCCGACCACATTGCTGTTGCTCAATCAGCGATCGCTGCGGTCTACCCAGATGCTCGCAATCCGTATGCGTTCACCGATCTCATCACCGACGGGTTAGAGCCGTGGGCTGTCGACGAAATTTGGGTGATGGGTCACCCGGAGCCTGATGAATTCGTTGAGATCACCCCACAGATAGAGCGGAAAATTTCTGCATTGCTCTGTCATGAGAGCCAGCACCGTGACCCATCGGGGATGATGGATCGAGTTCGCGAATGGAATGCCGAGACGGCTCAAGTTGCAGGCTTCGGCGCAGATGCGTTTGCCGAGGCGTTCACTGTCGTCGATACCCGATAGCGACGACATCGACAAGATGACCGTTTGCTGATTGGTCACGTGGCTGCGATGGTGGTAGGGAAGGGTGTTGATCACTAAGGTGACGGCATGACTGAAGCAGTAATTGTTGCAACCGCCCGTAGCCCGATCGGCCGTGCCGCGAAAGGCTCGCTCGTTTCGATCCGCCCCGATGATCTTTCGGCGCAGATCGTGAAGGCGTTGATGGCGAAAGTGCCGAGTGTCTCGGCATCCGACGTTGAAGACCTCATCATGGGTTGTGGGCAACCTGCGGGAGAGGCGGGGTTCAATATTGCCCGTGTGACAGCGGTGCTTGCCGGACTTGGTGAAGCTCCCGGCGTCACGGTCAACCGCTATTGCTCATCATCGTTGCAGACCATTCGTATGGCTGCCCACGCCATTAAGGCTGGCGAAGGAGATTGTTTTATCGCAGCAGGTGTTGAGACCGTGAGTCGCTATGCAGCGGGCGCCAGCGACACCGCACCAAACAGCGTGTTCTCGTCAGCTGGCGAGCGCACTGCATCACGAGCCGGTGGCGGCCAAGGCTCGTGGAGCCCCCCGTCGGGCCTTCCTGATATGTATATCGCCATGGGTCAGACAGCAGAAAATGTGCGAGAGGTTGAAAACGTCAGCCGTCAAGAGATGGACGAATTCGCAGCACTCTCACAGCAGCGTGCAGTTGCAAATGTTGAAAATGGTTTTTGGGCAGATGAGATCACTCCGGTCACTCTTCCCGACGGAACCGTGGTCTCTGCTGACGACGGTCCCCGTGCCGGAACCACCGCTGAAGGTCTTTCCGGTTTGAAGCCAGTGTTCCGGCCAGACGGTGAGATCACCGCCGGTAACTCGTGCCCGTTGAATGACGGTGCAGCCGCAGTGATGGTGATGAGCGATCGTAAGGCTGCTGAGCTTGGGCTCACCCCGCTTGCACGGATTGTGTCGTCAGGAGTCTCGGGGCTCAACCCTGAGATCATGGGTCTTGGCCCGATCGAGGCAAGCCGTCAAGCTCTTGGCCGCGCCGGAATGTCGATCGACGACATTGACCTTGTTGAAATTAACGAGGCGTTTGCAGCCCAGGTGGTGCCGTCAGCGAAGCATCTTGGAATTCCGCACGACAAGTTGAACGTGCAAGGCGGAGCGATCGCAGTCGGTCACCCGTTCGGAATGACTGGGGCTCGCATCATGACGACACTGATTCACGGACTTCAGGCGACTGACAAGCAGTACGGTCTGGAAACCATGTGCGTCGGCGGTGGCCAAGGTATGGCCATGGTCGTTGAGCGTCTTTCCTGACGCTCTGAGTCTTCTCGAACTCGCAATACAACGCCGCTGGCCAAACGGTCAGCGGCGTTGTCGTTCAAAGCGCCGAGGAATGTCGGCGCTGACGATGATGTAACCGTCATCGATGACCGCCCGAAGCACATAGAGCTCACCGGCGGAGTGGAGTTCGGCGAGGGCGTATCCGAGACCGGTGACATCGCGGACACCAGTCCCGAGGTGAACGATGTCTTCGACCACGAGTCCCGCAAGGTCGACTTCAGATTCCCAGAGGCCGACGAGGGCTTGTCGAAGTGTTGGGTCGTTGAGTAACTCAAGATCATCGATGATGAGGTCGATGGTGATGATGCTGACCGGTTGGAGTTCAGTTGTGGCAACGGTGGTCTCTCCTTTGAGATCACCATCGAACATGACGACGACTCGACCGTTGCTGTGTGGGCGGCCATTCACGAAACCGTATTTGCGAACTGGAAGGCCGTCTTCTCCTGTCGACTTCCAACAGATGCGATCGCCGGAGCGAAACATGATCGGTCCGATGGTCGTCATGACGCGCCTTCAAATGCATGGATTTCTTCGATCGTGGCGTCGGAAAGTTCCGACCACAGTGAAATGACTTGTTCGCTCCATTCGTCGAATGGGTGGTCGGTGAGGGCAACGAGGCCGGTGCGAATACTCGGATCGATCCACATCATCGTGCCGGCACCTCCGAAATGGCCGAATGTTGATGGCGCATTTTGTGTGCCGGTCCAGTGCGGATCCTTGGCGCCACGAAGTTCGACACCAAGACCCCAAGGGCACGGGTCGAACCTTCCGAGCCCTGGGATCGTTCCGGCAATGCCTGCGAACTGCTCGGTGATGAAGTCTGCGTGAGTTTCGGGGCTGATGAGCGACGGTTGGAGATACTCACTCAGGAGCAGAGCCATATCACCGATCGTTGACCACATACCGAAGGCGGGCGAGCCACGCAGTTCGGTTGACGTCATGCCGAGAGGTTCGATGACCGCTTCGCTCAGGTAATCGTCGAAGGCAATCCCTGTCGACGCGGTGATGAGCTCGGCGACCATCTCGATGCCGGTATTTGAATAGATACGTCGCCGGCCGAGAGTGGCGATCGGCGAGGCTCCGTCGAAGGGGAGTCCGCTTGCGTGAGCTAGCAGATGTCGAAGCGTTGTCCCTTCATGGAGTGAGGCTGAACACATGACAGGATCGACGACGTCGTCGAGCCTGAGCGACCCTTCTTCGCATGCGATGAGCGCAGTAAGGCCAGTGACCGTCTTGGTCAGCGACGCAAGTCGGAATGAGCGGTCGGTTTCTCCGATCGTCGAGTAGGTGGCGGGAAGTGACTCGTCAGATGACCGAACGATGGCAGCAGCGCTATGAGGTACCGGCCACGAGGTGACTCGGTCCAACGCGCTCATAACGATCAGGAGTTCGACGTGTTGAGCGAATCTCTGATGGATTCTGCGGTGCGGAATGCGAGCTCGAGCCCCTGGCGGGCATTGAGGCGAGGGTCGCAGATCGTCTCGTATCTGTCGTCGAGATCACTGTCGACGATGGCGTCGACTCCGCCAAGGCATTCGGTGACATCATCACCTGTGAGCTCGACGTGAATTCCGCCGGGCCATGTTCCTTCGGCGCGGTGGGCTCGCACAAAACCTTCGATCTCTGCGATCACGGCGTCAAGGTGACGGGTCTTTCGCCCGTTCTCGGCGGTGAACGTATTGCCGTGCATCGGATCACATGCCCAGACAACGGGGTGCCCTGCATCTTTCACTGCACGCAATAGCGGTCGTAGACAGTCTTCGACGATGTCGGCACCCATGCGACTAATCAGGGTGAGCCGGCCAGGAATCATTGCTGGGTTGAGAGCTTCGCAGAGCGCAATGACCTCATCGCCCGTCATTGTCGGGCCAACTTTGCAGCCGATCGGGTTGCTCACGCCTCTAAGAAATTCGACATGCGCCCCGTCGAGCTCTCGAGTGCGCTCGCCAATCCAGAGCATGTGTGCAGAGCAGTCGTACCAGTTGCCACTTGTTGAGTCGCGTCTCGTGAGCGACTCTTCGTAACCGAGCAGCAACGCTTCGTGGCTTGTCCACACATCGACCTCGCGGAGGTTGCTGTTGGTGTCGGTATCCATGCCGATGGCGCTCATGAAGCGAAGTGCCCGATCGATCTCGGTTGCCATGTTGTCGTAACGCTGGCCCTCTTCACTTGATGCAACAAACTCTTGGTTCCATGCGTGAACCCGGTCGAGGGCTGCGAAACCGCCTTTGGTGAATGCTCGAACGAGATTCAAGGTTGATGCTGATTGGTGGTAGGCCTGTACGAGTCGGTCGGGATCAGGGAGTCGGGCGGCTTCGGTAGTGGTCGGATGGTTGACGATGTGGCCGCGGAACGATGGCAATTCGAGATCTCCGACGATCTCTGTATCGGAAGAGCGGGGTTTTGCGAATTGGCCTGCGATGCGTCCAACCTTGACGACAGGAACCCCCAGTGAATAAGTGAGAACCACGGCCATCTGCAGAATGACGCGCAACTTCTCACGAATATTGTCGGCAGAGAACTCCTCGAAGCTTTCAGCGCAGTCGCCCGCTTGCAACAGGAATGCATTTCCAGCTGCGACTTTCGCAAGGTTGGCTTGAAGTGACCGCGCTTCGCCAGCGAATACAAGTGGTGGCATCGACGCAACGTGTTTGAGGGCGTTGTCGTAGGCAGCCTCATCTGGCCACGCAGGCTGCTGCTTGATCGGGTGGTCTTTCCACGACGAGGGGCTCCACTGTTGCGGCATATAAAAAATGCTATCGGTGTCGAATTGAGTTGAGCCCTGACGCGAAGAAGCGGCCGGCATACCCGACCGCTTCTTTCAGATAGTTCGGCGCTCAGCGCCAACAAATGTCAGACACTGAGGATGTCGCCGGCATCGTCACGAAGACCGGCAACTGCGCGGCTCACGAGACGACGAGCAGCCTCAGCGGTGACGCCGAGGCTTTCACCGACTTCACGGAAGCTCTTGCGCTCTCCGTCGAGAAGCCCAAAACGAGCTTCGACGGCGTACCGTGCCCGAGGCTCAAGGGTGCCAAGCAATTCTCCGAGGAGGTCGCTTTCTACACCAACCATCACGGCATCTTCAGGAGTCGGATCACCGTTCGCCATCAAGTCACCGAGGGTTGCATCGCCATCGTCACCTACCGTCTTGTCAAGGCTGACCGGGGTGGTGAGGCGGTGCAATTCGGCGTTTGTTTGATCGAGTGTCTCGCCGTCGCCGGAAGCCTGACGGAGCGCAGCGCGCAGGCTTGCTGAACGATCTCCGGGAATGCGAATCAGGCTTGCCTTCTGATCGAGGGCACGACCGATGGCCTGTCGGATCCAGAAGGTTGCGTAGGTGGAGAACTTGAATCCGCGACGCCAGTCGAACTTGTCGACCGCATGCTCGAGGCCAAGGTTTCCTTCCTGGATGAGGTCGAGGAGGTCCATGCCCTGAGGAAGTGGGTAGCGGCGTGCAATCGACACCACGAGGCGGAGGTTCGACCGGATGAAACGGTCTTTTGCATGGGCAGCCTTCGCAACTTTCGCCTTGAGGTCAGCGCTTCGCTTGCCCGCGTCAAGCTTCTCTTGGGCTTCACGACCTTCTTCGATGAGGCGAGACAGTTCACGCTCATCTTCTGCGGTGAGCAACGGCACCTTGCCGATGTCATTTAAGTAGAGACCGATTGAATCATTCATGTGCTTTTACCAACTTGTTAGATTTCGTTTACATTCCCAGACCAATGACATGGAAATCCGTGAAATCAGGCTGGATCCACATGCGTGTGGCCGAGAAGTGACACAGATGTGTCAATTACATGACGAGAGCAAATGGATGGGGGGTATGTCGTAGGCCTCATATGCGCATTGCGTTATTTGGCCGAGAATCGACTGTAACACACTTGTCAAGTCCCAACGAAGCGAATACCGCGAAACGGCGGTAGGGGGCTCCTAGGCTCAAAGACGATGTCTGTCCAAGCCAAAGATCCGCGACGTGTCGGAGTGTTTGGTGGGACGTTCGACCCGCCGCATCTGGGTCATCTCGTTGTTGCAGTCAACGTGCTGCATGAGTTGAAGCTCGATGAGGTGATCCTCATGGTGGCGAACGATCCGTGGCAGAAGCAGGGCACGCGTGAAATATCACCTGCGATCGACCGTCTTGCTCTTGTCGAGGCAGCGGTTCATGGAATTCCTGGGTTAACCGCAGGTTCCCTCGAACTGGAATTGGGTGGGCCTTCGTACACCGCAGACACCCTTGAACACCTCCACGCAAGGGAAGAGCATCTCGAACTGTTCACCATCGTTGGCGCAGACGCAGCCAACGGACTGTTGACGTGGCATCGTCACGAACGGGTGTCTGAACTCTCAACCTTGGTCGTCGTCGACCGACCAGGCGTCGAAAGTGCACTGCCAACCCCGTCCACTGGGTGTTGGCACCGAGTAGAAATTCCGCATCTTGAGGTTTCGAGTAGCGACCTTCGAGATCGGGTGAATGACGGTAGGCCGCTCGATTTTCTCGTGACCTCTTCGGTGCTCGCAGAGATTGAGGCTCGCTTGATGTATCGGGGTCAAGGAGCAACAGCGTGACCGCATCGGCTCAGCTTCGCCGCCGTTATACCCAACAGGCAGCGGTGGCGGTCGGTGTGTCGTTCGTTCTAGCGATTGTTCTTGCCATCGTTGGGGCTCGAACTTTGGCCTCATCGACGATCGGGTCTGAGGCAGGAGGCGATCAAGGTGAAACGGTCGTCGCCTTGCCGGAGACGACAACTGCGTTTATTGGGGTTGTCGATGATGATGGGACCCTGCAATCAGCAGCACTGATTGTGCTCAACCCATCAGGAGTTGGGGGAGCGGTTGTGCCCTTCGAGGCGGCGGTAGATATTTCCGCCGGCCGTGCCGACAGTGTGATGCAGTTACGTGATGCTCTTGATGCCGACGACGCCACGTTTTTTGCGCTCGATGCTGAATCGTTAACGGGTCTCACGTTCGATGTAGTTGAGATCGTCACCGTTTCAGAGCTCGCTGATCTGCTGGGGGGCGCTGGTGCGGTGTCACTCGACCTCCCACCGTCGGTGGTGTCCGCTAGTGGTGTGCAGTGGTTGCAGGGCCGGTCGAGTGTGAGCATCGAGGAAGCGACCGAATTGTTGGCGATTGGGGGTGGCGCACCTGTTGAGTTTGGTGCAGAACTGCACGCCGCAGTGTGGAACGGCATCGTGAACCAATTGAGCGGAAGCGAAGACGCTCAGACGGCAGTTGGTGGGGTGTCTCCTCAGAGTGCCGACGAGGTGATTGCTGCATTATTTGCTGGTGACGTCGAAACGCGGTCGCTCAATATGTATGAAGTTGAGGGCAGCGATGGTGCGCTCGTGTTCTATGACTGGGCTGAGACATTGCTCGTCGCAAGCCATCTTGCTCCGAACCGAGTGACCGCTCCTTACGCCTCCGCACTTGTTCGACTAGTCGTTCCGTTTACGGATGATGATCTCGAAGGAACCGAACGTTCCGTGAGCGATGTTGCGGTGGTGGCTGTGCGCCGACTGAGCGATGTGGGGCTCAACGTTGTTTCGGTGTCGACAGGCATCAACGATGACGTCGCTCAGGCCGAGGAGGTGACCGAAGTGTGGACCGGCGACGAGTTGTCGGTGACCGAAGCGGCTGCCTCTTTCAGCGAAATCCTCGGAGAGGTGGTCGCGCGCAAGGGTGATTATGTCGTCGATGGTGTTGACGTCGTCATCATTTTGGGGACGTCATTTCTCTCGGACCTCGACCGACAGTTAGCGGCAGATCTCCCAGCATGGTCATCAAAATAGTGGGGATTCATCTTGCCGATACCGTGGTAGCTGTGACCGGCCATAACCGCAATGGAGGACTGTGTGACAACTGAAGTTGACGAATCACGTGAGCTTGCTCTTGAAGCGGCTCGGATTGCCGATGCACAAAAGGGCAGCAATATCGTCATCTTGCAGGTGGGTGAAGTGCTCGGAGTCACCGAATATTTCGTGCTTGTGAGCGCATCAAACCGGCGGTTGGTTCGTACTCTCGTCGATGAGATTGAAGTCCAGTGTCGCGACGCAGTGGGTCGAACTCCTTTGCGCGCCGAGGGCGTTCGGGAGCAGCAATGGGTGCTTCTCGACTATGGCGACGTCGTGGTTCATGTGTTCTTGGAAGAGATTCGCGAGTTCTACGACATCGAGCGTCTCTATAAAGACGTCCCGGTGATTCCGACGGGCTTCGAGGATGCGCAATAGCGGTTGTCGACAGGGATAGCGCGTCGCTAGCGTGACAGTGCTTCGGGGCTATAGCTCAGTTGGTAGAGCGCTTCCATGGCATGGAAGAGGTCAGGGGTTCAATTCCCCTTAGCTCCACTCCGGGGTCCTCCCGAAATTCCGGCCGATGGCCTCTCGAAATTCCGTGGATCGGAAATCCGCTCGCAAGGGGTTCTTCGCCGCATCTTGCTCAAGGCGCGTTCGACGACATCCCCACCTCAACTACCCTTGAGGCCAATGAACGAACGTTATGACTTCGTGGTCGTTGGTGGTGGTTCAGCGGGTTGCGCCCTGGCGAACCGTCTCAGTGCTGACCCGTCCAATCGAGTGCTTGTCGTCGAAGCCGGGAGGATGGACTGGAAATGGGACGTGTTCATCCATATGCCGGCAGCTCTTTCGTATCCGATCGGCAACCGTCTTTACGACTGGAAATACGAAACGGAGCCAGAGAAATTCATGGGTGGTCGAAAGGTCTACCACGCCCGTGGAAAGGTGCTCGGTGGAAGTTCGAGCATCAACGGAATGATCTTCCAAAGAGGCAATCCGGCAGATTACGAGAAGTGGGCAGCGCAACCAGGTCTTGAAGATTGGGACTTCGCTCATTGCCTTCCGTATTTCAAACGAATGGAGACCTGTCTCGCTGGGCCAGATGAATGGAGAGGCGACGATGGGCCGCTCGTGCTTGAGCGCGGACCTGCAACCAATCCTCTATTTGGCGCATGGTTGGAGGCAGGACAGCAGGCGGGCTTCAGAATCACAGAAGATGTGAATGGCTTCCGTCAGGAAGGCTTCGCGGCTTTTGACAAAAACGTCTCCCGCGGTCGACGACTGAGTGCTGCACGCGCCTACCTTCACCCAGTTCTCTCACGACCAAACCTTGACCTTGTCACCCGAGCGCAGGTTAATCGGCTCACATTTGACGGTAACCGCTGTACTGGCCTCGAGCTACAACATCGACGCAAGATTCGCCAGGTCACCGCTGGAGAAGTGATTCTTTCTGCCGGAGCGTTTAATTCTCCCCAACTGTTGCAACTATCAGGAATAGGCGACCCTGACCATCTTGCTTCACTTGACATTCCCGTGGTGAGTGCGCTTCCCGGTGTCGGAGAAAATCTTCAAGATCACCTTGAGGTCTACATTCAGTACGCCTGCAAAGAACCGGTTTCTATGCAACCACACCTCGCAAAGTGGCGGGCTCCCTGGATAGGTCTGCAGTGGCTGGCTCGCAAGGGTCCGGCCGCGACAAACCATTTCGAAGCAGGAGCGTTCATCAAGTCAAACCCGAGCGAGCCGTACCCAAATTTGATGTATCACTTCTTGCCGTTGGCAATCCGCTATGACGGTTCCACATCGAAAAGTGACATGCCGACGGGTCACGGGTACCAGGTGCATGTGGGGCCGATGTACTCGGAGTCCAAAGGAACAGTTCGCATCACCTCTCGGAACCCCAAGGACAAACCAGCGATTCGGTTCAACTACCTGTCAACCGAGCGTGACCGGCGTGAATGGATCGAAACCATTCGGCTCACAAGGTCAATCTTGAATCAAGAGGCGTTCACTCCGTTCAACGGCGGTGAAATCTCCCCAGGTGATCGGGTGCAAACCGATGAGGAGATCATGGATTGGGTGGCGCGTGATGCAGAGACGGCGCTTCATCCGGCGGGCACCGCAAAAATGGGGCGTGACGAGATGGCGGTCATCGACCCGTCATCGATGAGTGTCCACGGCACAGAAGGTCTTCGCGTGGTCGATGCCTCCGTGCTCCCGGTCATCACGAACGGCAATATTTACGCGCCGACGATGATGGTGGCCGAGCGGGCGAGCGACCTCATTCTTGGCAATGAGCTCCTCCCGGCGGCAGACAGCACGCCATTTCTGGCTAGTGACAACGTCTGACGGATACGCGGCAATTCGTTGAGGACGCCCGCAGACGCTGAGAACCATTTCTAAAAAGAGAGTATCTCCGGCGGACCCGACGCGAGTTCTTGAAATCTCGCCGCTACCGGACGGGCATTCCGCTCGGTGTCAAACAGACCAACTTCGGTGACTGCCCCGGAAGGTTCAATGAGAGCGGTCTGCCAATCAAATTGGTCACCGCGGCTATACCAGCAAAGCCCTCTTGCGGGCCGCCCGTTCGAACGGAGCCGGCCAAGAGCCGACGTAAATGCTTCGAGCCAAGGAATTTGCTGGTCGATGGGAAGCGTCAAGTTTGACGTCTCGGCAATCCAGAACGGCTGGTCGTAGCGATCATGCCAGCGTGCAATCTCTTCCTCGGCCAGGTGAATGAGTTCTTCGGTAGACCAATCGGGGCGCACACCACCAAGTGCATTCACCGAGATCGGATAAATATCGAGCCCGGCAACAAGCCCATCAGAAGCAGCGAGGGTTCGAATTCGGTCGAGTTGCTGAGCATCAATCATGTCGAAGTAACCAGCAACCCCAGGATCAACGCCGAAGTGGAGATCCCACACGAGCCACCCGAGTGCCCGTTCTCGAGCGACTTCCGCAGCAGCATCCGGGGTGTCGATGACGGCAACCGGAATATCGAATCCTTCAGAACCGATCCAGAGCCCATTGCGGTCGTTGCGAATGAGGTCGACGGCTTCAAGATTGGCCTGCACGACATTCGCCAAGGCCTGGGCATGGCCTTCAGCCGATGCCACCATGTCATTCCAGATTCCATAGCGAGCAGAAAGTCGCGCAGTGATGCCGGGCTCGTTGATCGGGGTGAACCATTTCGGAGTGTCATAGCGCTCGAGAAAGGCCGCAACGTAGGAAACGAAGCCGTCGACCCAATCGGACTCAATGAACCCTGAGTAGTGATCGGGTAATCCAAAGTGCAAAAACTCGACGATTGGCTCAAGCCCTGCGTCATCGCATGCGCTGAACGCCCTGTCCCAACGAGACCAGTCGTACACTCCCGGGCGTGGCTCAGCCAGCCTCCATGGAGTTCCGTACCGAACGATGCCGACGCCGAGGCCAGCAATTGCGGCGAGGTCGTCTTCCATGAGTTGGTCGTGGCCAGATTGAGCGAACTGGTCCTGCCTGAAACGCTCGCCTTGGCGCATCACGATCGGGTCAGAACCCTCCTCGCCAATCGACCACACAAAGTCAGGGAAATCAGAGATACTGGCCACAAACGAAGAGTAGCGACCGACGGAAGTTGGGCGGCTCTTGTGGCTCATCGAGCGTGCACACCATGCCCCGTAGCGAGGATGAGCACGACTAGCACTCGTTGTTGTCCCACCAGTACAACTAGTCGATGCCCAGTGCTGAAACAGAACCTCCATTGCTCATCGCGCAAGAGGTCGGCCACACGATCGGAGACGACGGCGCAACGCTTCCAACGGTGGTGATTGATGTATCAGAGCACCCCGAGATTGCCGACCTTCCGCGGGTTCATGCGATCGACGGAATTGGTGATGTCGCAACTGCTGCGGTGAAAACGGGCGATGTTGTCGTGCTTGGAGTTCGACTCTCTCGACCGGTCACGGCAGCGTTCGCAGTCGTGTTCGATCTCAGGCTTCACAAAGAGTTTCTGCTTGACGTTGCCGAGGCTCGAAGCCTCACGTTCGCAACAACCATTCCGGAGCGCGCAGAAAATGACCGTCCGCTCTGGCTAGCCGTCGACATCGATGAGGATTCACTTCGAGCCGTCATCATTGACCCGTAGCGCCGCCTAACGACGTTAGAGAGCGGTGAATACTCTCTCGGCGCACGTCTCAATGATGGCATTGAGCTCGGCTGGCATCGCTCCGCCAACAGATACTGCAGCATCCATTTCGTTGAAGTTCTCTACGGCGAGAGTCGATGTGATTTCCGACCAGGTGCACTCGCAGTAATCGGTCGCAACATCGCTCGCAGTATCGGCATCGATCTCGGTCTCGTTCATCAGACTGGCCTCAGCCTCTTGAATGCAGAGCTCAAGGTACTCAGCCTCCATCTCAGAGGTGTAGGTGTCCGAAGCGCCACCACATGCAACGAGGAGGACGGCCACCGGAGCGACTTTGAGGAGGTGGATGAGGTTCATACCTGCGATGTTCGCATGTTGATCGCTAACAATTGAAGATGGGCCGGTCGAGAAAGCGGCACAGGTGCACCAGATTCGCGTACCGTAAGAGCGTGCAATCTGCCCCGAGGACGTCTCCCAACCCCTCGGCAACCAGGGCATTTCGAACCGATATTGAAGGCCTAAGAGGCCTTGCAGTTCTGCTCGTCATCATCTTTCATGCCCGACCCTCGTGGATGCCGGGTGGCTTCATCGGTGTCGACGTCTTCTTCGTGCTGTCGGGATACCTCATTACTCGACTTCTCGTCGATGAGCTCGAAGCCACCGGTTCAATTGCGTTACCTGCGTTCTGGGCTCGGCGCGCCCGACGCCTCCTTCCGATTTCTGCGGTCGTGATTGTGGCCACCGTGGTTGCGTCGTGGCTCATTCTCGCTCCCTTCGCAGTTCGATCGGTGATTACGGACGCAGTTGCATCGTCGGGCTTTATGGTGAACTTCAGGTTCGCATTCCAACTCGGCGACTACTTCGGAGCACAGCTTGCTGCGTCGTCTCCATCGCCGCTACTGCATTATTGGTCACTCGCTGTTGAAGAGCAGTTTTATCTCGTATGGCCGGTGCTCCTCATTGCGGTGACCCGAGGTCGGGGCGATGTTCGGAGTGCTGCTGGAAGAGCCGTGGTCGCAGTTATTGGGTGCTCAGTGCTGCTGTCAGTGGTGTTGACCCAGACCAACCCGACAGCGGCGTTTTACCTGCTGCCTGCTCGAATGGGTGAGCTCGGTGTTGGGGCCGCGATTGCGATTTGGGCGCCGGTGTTTTCTGCGACATCGAGGCGGCTTCGAACGATGGGTGCGTGGGTAGGCCTCGCGATGATCGTCGTCGTTGCGATCGATATCGATGAGTCGTACGCATTCCCGGGCGTACTCGCGATGATTCCTGTACTCGCAACGGCGCTTGTGGTGGTCGGGGGAGAGAGCCGTCAGAGCTACTGGTCGGCTGCCCGACTTCTTCGCTTTCGTCCCTTGCAGTGGCTTGGCGAACGCTCATATGGACTGTACCTGTGGCATTGGCCATTACTGGTTCTCGCTCAAGTGCGGTGGGGGCCATTGGGGATCATCGAAACTGCGCTCGTGATCGCAGTTGCAGTCGGCCTGTCGTCAGTCTCGCTTCGCATCATCGAGAATCCGGTGCGTCATTCGCGTTGGGTTGCAGGCACTCCACGCCGAGGCCTCCAGTTGGGAGGCGGCATCATCGCAGCAAGCGTGTTGCTGGCCCTTGCTGTCCGAGTCGCCTTGCCAAGCCTCGACACGGGCGTGAGCGCGTCGGCTCCGACATTGATCTTCGACCCCGTTCCACCGGCAATGACCACGACAGTTCCGCAGGTGTCACAACAACCCGTGGTTTCCGACCAACCGAACGCCAGCCCCGATGAGACCGCACCGACAGTGGCGACAACGGTGGCTTCAACAACAACCGTTCCGCTCACACTCGACAACCTCATTACCTCGGTACACGAGGTACTTGCAAAAGGTGCAGCGGTTGACACCGTGCCGAACAATCTGCGGCCATCGATAGCAGCAGCTGTTGATGACAAGGCGCAGATTTACGACGACGGATGCGTGAACATCGGGGTTGACCCTGAAGTGCATGACTGTCGTTATGGATCACAAGGAAGCGAATTCACGATGGTGCTCTACGGCGACTCGCATGCAGCCCACTGGTTCCCCGCCTTGGAAGAGATCGCAGTTGACCGAGAAATTGAACTCGTTGTCCTCGCCAAAGGTGGTTGCCCGACCGCCAGTGTTGCGATTCCGACCGCCATCCTCGCTCAGCAGTGTCCAATATGGCGGGACGCCGCAATTGAGAGAATGAATGAACTTGAACCAGATCTCATTGTGATGACGGCATCGCATGAGTACCCCAACTCAGGTGTGGAGTGGAGCGCTGGCATGGCGGAAACGGTTGATCGAGTCGCTCCGCTGACCTCCCGTCTCGTCATGCTCGGTGATAACCCGAACGCAAGAGATCTTCCTTCGAATTGTTTATCGAGCAACTTGTTTTCGGCGAGCGTGTGCTCAAACAGTAGAGAGGCAGCCATCGTTCAAGACCGAATCGAAATCGAATATTCGATTGCAACTCAGCGCAGTTTGGAGTTCATCGACACCACCGACTGGTTCTGCACCGATCGCACATGCCCGATGATGGTGGGCGACATTTTGCTGTACCGAGACGCAACCCACCTGAGCACAACGGCATCAGAATTCATGCGCCCGGTACTCGAGCTCGCACTGTTTGGCGACCTCAGTCGTTGACGTCAGTGTCAGCGAATCCGGAGTCTGATCGGACCTTTCGCGGTTGAAGGGTCAACTACGTCTCCCTTCTGCACGATGTCGATTGCGCCCGTGGCAACAAGGCGTCGGGCAGCGCAGCGCGTGTCGTCCATGAGGTCACTCCACTGCTCAGGTCGAACTGCGCGTGCCGCTTCACTTGGGCAGATCGTTGCGGTTCGAGATCGTTGTTGCAGCAAATGAATGATCATGGCTTCGAGAGACCGGTCGAGGTCGGTGAGACCACGCTGACGACAGGCGGTCGAACACCACTTCACCGAGTGCCAGTTGTGTTCCCACTTTTTGCGCCACTCAATTTCGCGTCCGCACCGGGCGCACCATTTCAGATCGGGCGCAGATGTGGACGAACGGGCCATGGTCGGGCAGGCTAAATCCTCATGAAAGATCGTGCAGGACTGTGATCATCTCTACCGTTCACCTCATTGCTGCTGCGGTAATGACCGGAGTGATTTGGTTCACCCAGGTTGTGCACTATCCGCTCTTCGCTCGAATCCCATCTGAGGTATCGCCTGCCCACGCCGAAGAGAATCAGCGGCGCACCTCATATGTCGTTGGTTTGCCGATGCTGGTCGAGGGCCTCACCGCAATTGCGCTGTTCCTGAGCCCGCCCGATGGAGTATCACGTTGGCTGCCATTCATTGGGGGAGTGCTCCTTGCCATCGTCTTGCTGAGCACGATCGCTTTGCAGGTGCCACGTCACGCCCAACTCGCAACACCTTTGACGCAAGGTGAGATCGACTCGGTCGTTAGACGGTTAGTGGTGTCGAACTGGGTTCGAACCATTGGTTGGAGCGCTCGAACAGTTATTGCTGCGGTCATCATCACTCAGGTCGCTTGACGAAACAAGCGATGTTGGCGCTGCGGTGATTAGCCGGCGGCTGCCGGCCTTGGGCACCCACCGCACAGTGCGCTGACCAACTTGGCAAAATGCATCGCCGTGCGGTCTTCGAGATACGGGGCGACGATTTGAACCCCGATGGGCAGACCCGCTGACGACATTCCAACCGGCACCACCGTCGATGGGAGGAAGGCAACACCAGACGGCCCGACCCAAGTGAACAGGTCGGTATACGGACGCTGAACTCCGTCGATCATGACGGTGCGATCAAACTGTGGCTCTGAATGGTCATGTTCAATCGCATCTCGTGGTTGCACCGGCATCAGCATGATGTCGAAATCGTGGAAGAACTCTTCCCATTGCTTACGAATCTGCAGCCGGCGCTCATGATTGCTGAGCCAGTCACGATGGCGCATTGCAGTGTTGCGCTTGACGTATCCGAGTGGTGTGTCAGAACTATCTGCAGCCATATGGTCAAGTTTTTCGCGAGGGTGACCGCCCGAGAGCGCTGCGTAGAGAAGGCGCTGGAACACATCGACCGCTTTCTCAAGCGTGAAGCCCGGCCGGGCACCGGTATCAACCGATACCCCGGCTCCCGTCAAGGTGTGAACGAGGTCGGTAAGCACACGGTTGGTGTCGCCATCAACTGGGTATGCGTCGTCATCGATCCACGCGGCGACGCGCAGGTCGCTGGCTGACTCTTGACGGGGTGCTGGGAGGTCAACCCTCCAGCCCGGCGCGTTCCATCGGTCGGGCCCGATGAGGATGTCCATCGCGAGTTCAAGGTCTTCGACATGCCGAGCCATCGGGCCGGTGACCGCGATATCAGCCTGACTGAACGTGCCCGGCATTCCAGGAATTTGCCCGTGCGAAGGAACAATGCCGAATGACGGCTTATGTCCGACGACCCCTGAGTAGTGCGCCGGCACACGAATCGAACCGCCGATGTCGCTACCAATCTCCAGGGAAGTGAAGCCCATAGCGAGCGACGCGGCTGATCCGCCCGACGAACCACCGCAGGTGCGATCCGGGTTAAACGGGTTCAGCGTCGTTCCATAGACCTCGTTGTATGACTGGATATCTCCAGCCCAAATCGGCAAATTGGTCTTCCCCCAGATCACCGCACCGGCGTCACGCACACGCGCCACCGGGTCGGCATCCTCCGAAGGAACAAAGTCGGCAAGCTCTGGGGCCCCTGAGGTGGTGATGCAGCCCTCGGTCTGGAACGAGTCTTTGACCGTCATAGGAACGCCATGCAAAGGTCCGAGGGGCTGACCTGCGGCGATTGCAGCATCAGCCGCATTCGCCGTTGCTCGAGCGCGATCAAGATCGCGTTGGATGATTGCGTTGATCTGACCGTCGAGTCGATCTGCTCTGTCGACCATGTGTTCGAGTACCTCTCGACTCGACACTTCCTTGGCTGCAATGCGCTGAGCAGTTTCTGTTGTTGACCACCAATGCATTTCCTTATCTGACATGGCGAACCCCCCGGTTGACTCTTGTTGAATTACGACAAGTCTGACTGCGCGGTGAACCAGTCGACGAGTTCGGAAGCCAAGATCGGTGTAAACCACTCGACAAATGTGTTCGACAGGTGATGACTATCTCGGTACACCAAAATGTCGCCGATCACCACGGGGCAGCGAGTGGTGTCGACCTCGTCGTTGGGAGTGGCATCGACGCAGAGCCACACGTGGGGGTCGATGAGGCCGACCGACATCTCACTAGCAATAGATAGGGCAACAGTTCGAACGGCCCGTTCGGTGTTTCGTAATACCCCTGGTTCGCATGAGGTGAGGTCGGTCTGGTGTGATGCGGCGCACGCTGGCACCGACCCGTAAGGGTCAGGCGAGTCAAGGAAAAGAACCGGCTCCATCCCTGCATCTCTGAGTCGGGTGAAAAGCCCTGGAAGGTCGCGCTCCCATACTGCAGCGGGGACCGCCTCTCGAGTCGAGGCTTCTAAGAGACCCCAGTGTTGCGACATGATGACCACCTCCACCTTCTCGCGTTCGAGTGCATCGATGACGGAGTCTCGCCACGGAGCGCAGTGGTTGAACACGGCGTCAGCACCTCGGTTCCAGGTGACAACATCGAGAAGCGGGCACCCACCTTGCGTATGCGCAATAAGTCTCCAGCCGCGTTCAGTAGCAATGGTGTTGACTGCGGCAAACCACTGGGCCGCATGGCTGTCGCCGATGAGGCCAATGGTGAACTCGCTGTCAACGTCTCCAAACACGCATCCATCTGCGACCGTGGACGCCATGAATTGGTGACAGTTGGTGTCATAAAGAGAGCTGGTGTCGTTTGGTGCCTCATACACACTGGGTCGAACGTTGTCGGGAAGCACCGGGTTGCTGAGTGCCTCAACGACAGCGGCGATCGGTTGAGCATCTCGGTTGTCAACGAGAGGGGGAAGTGTCGTGGTGGTCGGCACCTCGGTCGTCGACACCACAGCGACAGTTGGCGACGAAGAAATTGTCGTCGTCGTTGGGGCGACCGTGGTTGTGGTCGGGGTGTCAAGCGACGGCGCTTCGGCGATGACACCGGTGGCAATGGTGGGCTGGTAGCGAGAGGTGGCAACCCCGGTGAGCGCAGTGGCGGCGAGAAGACCTGCCCCAAGCACATAGCTCAACCTGGGCCGCCCGGTGAGCCGTTGCGATCGCCGTAACGGATGTTCGATGCAGCGATAGCCGAGTGCTGAGATGGCAAGAGCAGCGAGGAGAGCAACCGCAGTCTCATGCCACGCCAGTGACCGTTGGAGGGTGGCAGCGGCCAGCACGAGTATCGGCCAATGCCAGAGATACAGCGAATACGAACGTGCGCCGATCCATTGCAATACTCGGACACGAAGAATCACAACAGCCCCGAAACGTTCGGAGT
>JAKMEY010000012.1 GCA_022425725.1 Ilumatobacteraceae bacterium | reverse complement strand
AAATCGGTGGCATTGCTGTTCGTTGAGCCTGCAACGGTCACCGTGTCATCCACGGCAATCGTGTAGGAATGACCAAAATCCTGTGTTTCAGTGACCAGTGTCGCTGTTGAGCCATCGGTCACGATCGAAGAAATCGGGTACTGAGGGTCAGCCATCGCAAACCCGACACGGTTATCAGTCGCCCAAGGATCTTTCGAACCCCAGTTTTCTGGTGTGAACGACGTACCGTTCGCTTTCCACACCTCAGAACGGTTTTGAGCGTCAGAGCCGTACATCCAGACAAGTGACTGCAAGGCAGGGCCGGTGTTCGCGGCCAGCGACCCGTCAAATTCGCTGTACTTCCACAGCAAATACTGCAAGCTGCCGCTCACGTTCAGCTGCACGACACCGCCAGCGGTGGTGGTCGTTGGTGTGACCGCGTCAGAGCAGAACACGAGGCGTTTTTCGCCGTCAGGGCCTTCGGCGACGAAGCCTCCGATGTTGCCGCCTGCGGATGTGCCAGCAACAAATGGATCTGCTGAGTTCTTGTTGCCATCAACTGGGGATGAGAACGTGCACCCGGGGCAATGGGCATTCACGACACCGGTGATCGATTGAACCTTTTCTGTGCCTAACTTGGCCCATTCATCACTGCTCGACACAGCCCCTGTCGACCCTGAATGGAGACCAACGGTGAGAGCGGTTACACCTGCTGCAAAAAGAATCTTTTTCACTTCTGACCTCCATTCGAACGACGGCGAGCAATCATTGCAACGCCACCGATAAGGGCACCAAAACCAACTGACAGCACCGCAATGTTCATCGACCCTTGTGTTTGAGCCTCATCCACACCCGTAGCAGGGAACGTCGAAGGAACCACTGTTGTCGTTGTTGTCGTAGTCGTCGTTGTTGTCGTTGTCGTGGTTGCAGGTGGGTCGCACGTGCCTTCATAGATGTCTGAGGCTGAGACATCATCAAAGCCTTCTGCGCTCGCCGTCACCGTGATGGTCACGCCAGCTTCAGTAGTACCCGACAAATTCCGTGATCCAGATGCACTGACCGTCGAGTTCTGAATGGTCGTGCCCTCTGCACCTGAAACAACAACTGTTCCGTCGACAGTTGACGCAGAGTTCGAAATAGTTGCGGCCCAGTTCACCGTTCCGCTGCTTTCGGTGCACGTCACGTCGACTGTGATCGTTGGCTCAAACACGGGGGTGCAGTCACCCGTATGGACATCTGACGCGGTCGCCGTGTCATCAGGGAAACCGGTGTTTGACATTGTGATGGTGACAGTCACGTCACTTGAGGTGGAACCTGTGTACGTCTCAGAAGAGCCAGCAGCAACCTCGACTGCATCTTGAGCGGTGTCGCCAACAGTGATCACCACACTGCCCGCAACAGTTGACGAACTGTTATTCGCAGTTGCTGTCCACGTCACATCACCTGTTACCAGTGAACACACCACATTAATCGTCACGACCGGGTTAAACGCCTCACAACTTTCTGAGTATGAGGTTGATTCGGTGACCGTTCCGTTTGTCTCGTTGGTGTTCGACACCACAATGGTGACCGTCACTCCGGTTGTCGTCGTACCGGTGAACGTCTCCGACTCCATGTCCATGACTGTTTGAGCGGGCTGCTCCTCATCGCCAACAGTGATGACAACAGTTGCTGGCCGATCAAACGAACCAGAGTTATCGACAGTCGCTGTCCACTCGACCTGACCAGTCTCAGCGTTGCATGTCGATGTGATCGAAACAGTTGGATCAAACACCGGGTCTGCATCAAACCCGTGAACGTTGCCGGCAAAACCAAAAAGGGCTCCGACCATCCCCAACACAACCAGTAATTTCTTCATTGCGAGCAACCACAACTTTCTCTTCGTCGAATTGACTAGATCACACTATATTAGATTTAGGTCTAATCCTTCAAGTCCGAGAAAAATCATCAAATGAAATCCCGAACATTCACCTCTTTGCTTTCCGCAGTCGCCGCCGTGCTGCTGCTATCCGGTGCACTGATGGCGGGATTCGTGGTCTTTCTCTTATATGGCACGGGCATTGAAACTCGCATTGAGCAACGACGGCTACTGCAAGAGCTTGACTCTGCGTCTCCGACAGAACTGCCTGCTCCTGCGGGGCGAGCACTGCCAACCCGAGCGACTGGGTCATACGACCGTCCCTCGGTGGATCTTGGAGACCCTCTCGGACAACTCAGCATCCCGTCAATCGGCGCGGAATGGGTATTTGTCTCAGGCATCGGTGCAGACGAACTTCGCCTCGGCCCCGGTCACTTCCCCGGCACCCCACTACCGGGGGAGCAGGGCAACACGGCTCTTGCAGGGCATCGCACCACCCATGGCGCACCGTTTTCTCGCATCAACGAAATCGACCCCGGTGACGAGATCATCCTGACAACGCCAACCGGTGAACACCGTTACATCTCGGTCGGCACAGCAATCGTTGGGCCCGCTGACTACTCAGAGATCTCAACCCAATGGCCAACAATCCCGACCCTGAGCCTCGTGTCATGCCACCCGAAATACTCAACCCGCCAACGCATCATTGTTCACGCAGTGCTCGCCGGCTACGAACTTCCGGCAGACTCTCCAACATCTGGCGCCAACAATGAGCAGCCGGCAGACGAGCCCGACAGCAGCAATCTGAATCCACCAGATACCGATGACGAAGCGGAAACCCCAGTCTTTATCGAAGAACCCGAACCAGCGCCACAAGATGAGGTTTCACAGCCCTCGTCGGCAGAAGAAGTTCAGCCTGAAATTGCAGAACCCGAAAACGAATCAGTCTCGTCGTCAATTATTTGGGTGAAGGGCCCCATCAACCCATCAGGAACGCAGCCTGACGTCACGGTTTGGGTGAAGCGGTCTCAGTCGGCGGCA
>JAKMEY010000003.1 GCA_022425725.1 Ilumatobacteraceae bacterium | reverse complement strand
AGAACGTCGGGTGCGGCCAAGTTGAGAAACTCGGCATACAGCGTTTCGTACGGCGCGTACTCCGTTGAAATTCGACGACCTAGGTCGTCGCACAGCACGATTGCAACTCGGATCACCTGCGCACATTACCGACGTGAGTGGGCGGTCACTCGAGATGTTCGAGTTCGTTGTTGTTCCACATTTCGACGAGACGAAACTTTTGGATTTTCCCCGATCCGGTAAGAGGAAACTCGCTGGTCGTAAACCAACTGGCTGGGGTCTTGTGAGGTGCGAGGTGTTCGCGTACCCATGCTCGAAGTTCAGCAACCGACGGTGACGCGTCAGGGGTTGGTCGTATAACTGCACCAACGGTTTCACCCCATTTGTCGTCGGGAAGACCGATCACTGCGACCTCACCGACCGAGGGGTGACGGAACAACACCTCCTCAATCTCTTTCGGATAGATGTTTTCGCCCCCGCGAATGATCATGTCTTTGATTCGGCCAACGATGTAGCAATACCCGCGCTCGTCCATCGAACAGATATCACCTGAGTGCAGCCACCCGTCAGAGTCGATGGTCTCTTCTGTCGCTTCAGGATTGTCGTTATAGCCCAGCATGTTGAGATATCCGCGAGTACAAAATTCTCCGGGCTCACCGATGGGGACAGTATTCCCATCCGGATCGACGATCTTGATTTCAACGTGGGGGAGTGCAGTCCCAAGACTGTTGGCCTTATCGTCGACGCCGTCATCAGGTCGCGTCATCGTTGCAACCGGCGACATCTCGGTCTGGCCGAAGACAATGGTCAGTTTCGCCCCGACCTCGCGTTCGAAACGCTCGACGAGGGCTGCGGGCACTGTAGATCCCCCCGAGGTAATCGTCTTCAACGCGGAGAGGTCACGGTCTTTGAACGTTGGGTGCTCCATCATTGCGATGAGCATCGTCGGGACACCACCGCCGAGGGTGACGCCGTACTTTTCGAACGTATCGAGCACGTGGCCGGGCTCGAATTCCTCGATGATCACAATCGTCAGCATTCGTGTACCAGCGGCGAGCACGGCCAACACAGATCCACCGGTGTGAAAGAGCGGCATCGCTCCCAACATGACGTCGCCCGGCTCGCTCCCATTGCGAAGGGTGCTGTGCAGCGCATTGGTAACGATCCCTCTGTGATGCAGGCTCGCCCCTTTCGGGAAGCCGGTCGTTCCCGAGGTGTACTGAATCATGACGAGGTCACCCGGGTCGGGGTTTGGTAGCGGTGTTGTTGACGACCTTGCATGTTGAGCGACAGAGGTGAGCTCACCCAACGAAGACACCTCACGAACCGACGGGCACCGTTCCATGAGTTGCTCAGCAATGCTCATGAGATTGCGGCCGCGGTAGCTGGTCGATGCGATTACACCCACCGATGTCGACTGGTTGAAGACGTACGCCGCTTCGTCTTCAAGGAGATTTGGGTTCACAGTAACTATCACCATTCCGGCGAGAGCGATTGCGTACTCGGCAATGACCCACTCAGGAAGATTCTGTGCCCAGATCGCAATGCGGCTGCCTGGTTCAAACCGTTCAACCAGATCACGAGCCACAGCCTCTGCATCTGAGAGCAATTCGGCAAACGTCCATGTCGCTCCTGTGTTTGACGCAGTCAGTGCGGGTTGGTCGGGACGCTCAGCAGCGGCGCGGCGAAGAACGCCCCCAATCGTGAGATCAAGGATTGCTGGCTCGCTCGGGCCAATGGTGTGGCTCATCGTGAGTGGTGGAGTTGTCATGGAGTCATCCTTTCGGTGTTATCGCCAGTCATCGTCTATCGAGATGATCCTCGTTCGCCGTAATCACCGAATGGTCGATCACGCTCCCGAACAGCTTCTCGAAAGCCGACATCTTCTGAGCGAGCTACGAAGTCTTTTCCTTCTTGGCTGTGCCGAGCGACTCCATCAAAGAGAGTTCCGAGCCGTCGAGATGCCGGCGGGTCATACATATGGTCAGCGACCGCATTGAGCGATCTCGTAATCATTTCGAGTTGGTTGGTTGGCACTTGAGCGATTCGTGTTGCGAGTGCCCATGCGTTGGCGGCGAGGTCATCATCGGCTGAGACCTGAAGGACGAGACCCATATCAAGTGCCATTTGGGCGGTGATCTCGTCACCGGTGAGCATGAAGCGGCGCGCCTGTTGCAGCCCCATTCGAGCAACCCATGTCCACGGCGCTTCAGGGATTCCCCAAACCCGAGATGGTGGGTAGCCAAATCGCGCTGATTCAGCTGCGACGATCATGTGGGCGTTGAAGACGATGTTGCTACCCCCAGCGATGCACCAGCCACTGACGGCTGCAATCGTGGGCTTAATAGAGTCGTGCAACTTCGCCCACGTCGCTGCGAATTCGCCGATCATGTGAAGGTCAGACGCCGAGTCCCATACCCGGGAGTTCTCGGCCTGCTCATCATCTGCTTGCTCACCCGTCGCCCAGCCAAGGTCGTATCCGGCGCAAAACGCTGGGCCCTCGGCGTTGAGTAGGAGCACGCGAATATTGTCATCATGCTGAGCTGAATCGATCGCAGCTCCGAGCTCATCTCGGAGCTGTGGGGTGATCGTGTTGTACTCACCAGGACGGCATAGCGTCATGGTCCTGACTCCAGCATCATCAGTTATACGAACGGCTTCCCCCACTAATCCTCCTCAGCTGAACTGCTAACGAGACGGTAGCAAAGCGTTCTTTCGTGAGTGACTTTGGCATGCTCCGTTTGAAGTCAGAGGTGATGCGCCGTCTAGCGTTCGGTATAGGAAAAAGGGGGACACGTTGGGTGAACAGCAGTCTGGCTCGGAGGCCGTGGAACATCACGAGGTAATCGTGATTGGAGCGGGCGTTGCCGGAATCTACGCGCTGCATCGTCTGCGCGAGATTGGCGTTGACGTTGTTGTTCTTGAGGCGGGTGAAGACGCGGGTGGAACCTGGTTCTGGAATCGCTATCCGGGGTGCCGCTTCGATTCTGAGAGTTACACGTACGGGTACTCCTTCTCAGAAGAACTTCTCGAGGAGTGGCACTGGAAGGAACGGTTCTCGCCCCAACCTGAAAATCTTCGCTACCTCCAACATGTCGTTGAAAAATTTGGCCTTCGCAATGGCATGCGCTTTAACCAGCAACTCCAAAAGGCTGGATGGAACGACGAGACACGACGCTGGCATCTGTCGTTGGGTAGCGGCGACACCATGACCTGTGACCTCCTTCTTCCCGCAATTGGGTTACTCTCGGCGCCTACCCTCCCGCGCTACGAAGGACAGCAAGACTTCACGGGACAGTCCTTCCACACCTATCACTGGCCCAAAGACCCGATCGATATGTCAGAACTTCGGGTGGCAGTCGTCGGCACTGGAGCCACGGGTGTTCAGATCATCCCCGCAATCGCAGAGAATGTGAAGTCGCTTCACGTCTTCCAACGCCGCCCTAACTGGTGCGCCCCGCTGAGGAACGGGCCGATTAGCGATGACGAAATGGCTGAGATTCGTAGCCGCTATGACGAGATCTTCGCTCGTTGCGCCGAAACACCAGGCGGATTTATTCACGGACCAGATGATCGTTCGTTTCATGATGCCGATGTAAGTGAACGACTTGAATTATGGGAATGGTTGTACGAGCAGCCAGGTTTCGGAATTTGGTTGGCAAACTTCCGAGAAGTACTCATGGAAGAGGATGCAAACGCAGAATTGTCGGCGTTCATCGCAAACAAAATTCGCGAGCGCGTCAACGACCCGGTTGTTGCTGAGAAGCTCATCCCGAAAGACCACGGCTTTGGGGTTCAGCGCGTGCCAATGGAGACCAACTATTTCGAGGCGTACAACCGAGACAACGTCACCCTTGTCGATATTTCTGAAGAACCGATCGATCGAATTGTTGCTGAAGGAATCAAGACCTCTGCCGATACGTATGAGTTCGATCTCATCATTTATGCAACAGGGTTCGATGCGATCACGGGCGCCTTCGACCGTATTGAGTTCATTGGCAAGGATGGTCGCCGCTTACGTGACGAGTGGGAGAAAGGACCACGCACCTATCTCGGAGTGCAAGTGGAAGGTTTTCCGAATCTCGTCATGCTTGCCGGCCCACAGGGCGCTTCGGTGTCGACGAACTTCCCGCGCGCGATCGAAACCTCAGTCGATTGGGCAGCGGATCTCATTTCCCACATGCGCGATAACGACCTTCGGACCATCGAGTGCACCCGAGAGGCACAAGATGATTGGGTCCAGGAAGTCGAAAATCTCTACGGAATGGTCCTATTGCGTAATGCCCGCGGATGGTTCACCGGCTACAACTCGAATGTTGATGGCCGAGATGTGAAGCGTCACGTGATTTATAACGGTGGGGCGCCGCGATATCGCAAAAAACTTGAGAAGTCGGTTGCGGATAACTACGACGGCTTCGTTCTCACCTGATCGCAAGTCTGAGCGCATTGGCATCGTTGCATGGTTGAAAGGGATCCCGCTCAGCGACCACCCTCGGTGGACGCACTCGCGCGCTCCCTCGCGAACGAGGTTGACCTCCCTCACGCGATACTCGTCGACTGCGCGAGAAGGGCAATCACTGACGGTGCGACTGATGTTGCTCACGCATCACTGCAACTCGCTGAGCAATTGAGTAAAGCGCTCATCGGCGAGGTCATTAATGCAACCGGCGTGCTGTTGCATACAAACCTTGGACGGGCGCCGTATCCAACTCAACCGAGTTCGCGGGCAACCTCAGTTGAATTCGACCTTCTCGACGGCGTTCGGGGCTCGCGTCATACAGGAATTGCATCGCTACTTCGGATATTGACAGGAGCTGAGGATGCGCTTGTCGTCAACAACAACGCATCAGCGGTGCTTCTCGTGCTTTCAGCGCTTGCTGAGGGTCGTGGGGTGGCAGTCTCACGTGGCGAAAGTGTCGAAATTGGCGGTGGCTTTCGCGTGCCGGATGTGATGCAACGATCGGGAGCACGGCTCGTCGACGTTGGTACAACCA
>JAKMEY010000084.1 GCA_022425725.1 Ilumatobacteraceae bacterium | reverse complement strand
ACGGCTGTGTGCAGATCCAGGTATTTGGACCGTCACTCTCAGTCTCAACAGCCTGCTCTGCTGACGGGACCGGTTCATACTCTGCGACAGTTGACAACACATCGTCAGACATGGATGTGAACGTTGTTGTTTCCATTAACGGTGTTGACAGCGACCCGGTCGTTGTTGCCGCTGGTGGCACCGAAACATTGACCGGTGCAATTGATAACGACTCAACCGTGACGGTGACTGCGTCAGCGGGCGACGACACCAGCGCTGTGTCAGCGACCCTCACGGACTGCACACCACCACCGACAACCACAACGACGACAACAGTGCCGGAGACAACAACCACGACAACGCCTCCTGTGACAACGACCACTGCACCAGCAACAACGTCTCCTCCGACTCTGCCTGCAACCCCGGCAGAGGAAGACACGACGACAACAGCACCTCCGACGCTTCCAGCAACTGGTAACCAGTCGTTCCCGTCGCCCACCACGTGGGCCGCTTTGCTCCTTCTCAGCGCAGGAATCTTGTTTGGGAAAGCAGCACGGCGTAGAACCTGATGAAGGAAGATCTCTCACCAGCGACAGACGTCGACGGGCGCAGTCTGCACGCAATGCAGCGGAGGCTGCGTACTAGGGAGCTTCTGTTGCGTAGCGCTCGCAAACTTCTCGAAGATGGAAGGGCGCTGAATATCTCTGTGTTAGCAAATGATGCAGGAGTTGCTGTCGCTACCGTTTACAACCACTTCGCAGGCCCCGAGGAAATCCTCAGGGCCATCACTGAGGAACTCGTCGATCGATCGATAACCGATGCTTTATCAATCGTTCGGTCCACTGGTTCACGAGCAGCCTCTGAGATGTTCCCTGCGCTCCTTCACGAGGCCTTCTCATCATTGAAGGACACCGCAACGAGATCAACAATTCCTGGGGTCTTTCTTGCCGACCCGGAAATTATTGAAAAGCTGTATGAAACGGTGCACCTTCTCCTTTCTGAATCTGAAGCCGACAACACTGACGAGTTGCGTGAGAAGTCAAGAACGATCACATATGTGCTTCTCGGAGCATTGATCCGATCCAAAAATTACGTAACTTCTGATGGCGTCGACTTCGGCTCAGAAACTTCAGACGACTCAGAGGCAGTGGCTGATCTTCTTCGGTCAATCGTCAAGTCAGTTTCAGATCGCAGTTGACGGCAAGCTCTGCAGGTCTCATTCCTCAATAAAGTGCGCAACGCCGGGTTCATCGGCTTCACACCTCGCAATCACGGGCTCGAGCTCTTTTTCACTGAGATACAGCAGCCAGTCAGCAAATTTGACCGAAGATTTCACATACGAGAGAGTCACTTCCGGAGAATGGTGGCAACGCAACGCACGCTCGTATAGTGCGCGCCCAAAGGTTTCTCTGAGGTCTTGTAACAATGCGCTGTAACTCTCAGCGGTCCAACCTTCGAGATGAAGACGGCAAACCCTCAAGACATCCGTGACGCCAATCTCGAGAAATGCTTCATACGTGTAGCTCGACACGCCACAGGCTGCGAGCTGTGACATGAATTGCTCACTACTGATGTCAAGAGCACTGAGGTATCGGTAATACGCTCGGCCAGTGAGCCCTAAATCACGCAGTCGTTGCATGTCAGCAGGGTCGAGAAGATCGCTTGCGACGAACGACTCGAAGTCAACGTCGGTCAGTCGACTTGGTGGCACGGCTGTGACGTTGACATTTGCGCCTGACGGTGACGTCGGATCTGGGGAGGGTTCTGCCACCCTCTTAGTGTCGGCTCACTGCTACCGAAGTTGATAGCCCTTAACCGCAGTCAGCTCGAGGGTGGCCATTGGATACCCAGCAGCCCGAGTGATTGTCGAACTGCTGATGCCGCAACCGACATGAGTTCGTCTTCGGTTGTCGCAATCTCTGACGCAAACTCGGTTGTGGCATGGGACGCGAACGAAAAGATCACTCCACGAATGAGGTACGCAATCGTTCGGGCAGCATCTTGAGTTCGCGCATCCGCATCAAGACCTGCCGCAACAAGAAATTCGAACATCGTGGCCTCGGGAGGTGGATCACCAAAAAACGCCGACCCACCAACTTGCCGACTCGTGATGACATCGAACGCTCCGGCGCCTAACGATGCCACCCCGGAACACACTGCTACCGGCAGAAACTCTGCAGCAGCCACGGCGCCTTCGCGCTCAAGAACCTCTCGGGTTGCTGCAGCGGCATCATCAACGACACGATGGCCAACTTCGATAAAAATTTCTGATGTTGAGCCAGGAAAATGGTTGTAGACGGTCGCGATAGACACTTTTGCCCGTTCTGCGATCATCCTCACAGTGATCGAGCTTCCGCGAGTTGTCGAAAGAAGTTCACCTGTTGCGCTGAGAATTTCTGATTTGTTGCCTTTCCGCACCCGTTCGGCGCGTAATGAGCGACCGTCAACCTTTGATTCTGCGGATTCCTGTACCCCCATGGGGCGATATTAACTCGCTGAACGGCTTCATTTATGACCGCAAGGACAAAATGTCCGGACATCTAGTCAATTCTGTCCACATCGTTAACTGGTAACGGCCGTTCTCGAGGTTATTTGTGGGTCTCAGAACCTGTGAATTCTGCGCGAGCGCAAAGGTTTTCGTGCCGCCCCAGGAATCAAGAATTGCTTGTCTTCTCAGCACTTTCTGGGTGTCGCACCACTGAAATCTGCGCGTTTTTGTGTTGATCTGAGCCAACTCTTAACCGGCTTCGAAGACGACGCCATGAGGTATGAAAACACGCCTCATCCTCGCCGCAGCAGCAACCGTTTTCGCCGCTTCGTTTGCCGTCAGTGCACCCACCTTTGCAAGCCTCATTTCAGGTGCCAACAGCAACGAAGTGGAGTCGGAGACCATCACGACTGGCAGTGCTCGATTTGTACCGGTCTCTGCTCAACCAGAACCACCTCAGATGATCGAAGAGGTCACCGTGACGGTTTCTCCCGCAGCAGATACTGCTGAAGCGGTCGACGCACAGCCAACCACCACCGTCGCACCTGCAGTACCCGAGGCACCTGCAGCAACAGAGGCATCAGAAGCAGCGCCAAACACCACGGCCCTAGCACCAACCACCACAGCCCCCGCACCAACCACCACCGTCGCACCTGCAGCGCCCGAGGCTCCGGAGGCAGCACCAACCACCACGGTCGCACCGACTCCAATTACCACTCCTCCCCCACCTCCAGCAGCCCCAAGCTGTGTGGAAAGCGCCATCTCAGTAGCAACTTCGCTCCTCGCGCCTCACGGCATCCCAGTTCCAGAATTCAATCTCGACCCATCGTCAGGACCGAAGGCCTACTACACCGTCGGCGGTGGAATCACCATTCGTGACTGCGTCTCTGACTCGATCGTCGCTCACGAACTCGGGCACTACGTCCACTTCCGTGTTGCGAAAAGCTGGGGCGCTATGGCGACCGACTCATGGGCCTTCTGCCTCGGATACGACGCTTCAACCAGCCGCTGTGAGGGCGGATGGCTCTCCGACGCCGGCAAAACATCTGAAGGGCGTGTGATGCCAGGCGTCGAGCATGCGGCTCACTGCATCGGCAATATTCTCGGTGTCGCTGGCAGCTACACCAAGTGCCCAGACGATCAACTCCGTGCCCATGCCACCACAATGTTGGGCTCAGCCTGATGAGTTCGATACATCGGCAGTCGTCGTTACTGCATCGCTCTCACACGCCGTCACCGGCCTCAGCCGAGGTGCCTGAATTGCACTCACCCACCCCGTTTTCTAGCGCTCACAACATTCGGCCCGCTACCACATCACGTCTCGAAGTCGGTGCCGATCGTCACTTTGTCGGTCTTGGACCCGCGGCACTTGGGCCCGTTATTGCGTTGGCTGCAGTTGTCATCACCATTTTGGTGTCTGGACGTGCCGCTGAGCCATCCATTGCTTCCAGTGCAGGAATTCTTGCCGCACTCATCACGATCGTGTTTCCCTGGCCGCAACTGGTTCGAGGCATCCGGTTGCGCACTGCTGAGGGTGTTTCTGGAAGTTCGTGGCTCATGTTGTTCTTTGCGATGTCGAGTTGGGCTCTCTACGGCATCGAGCACAGCGACCGCTATCAGCAGGTCAGTGCTGCGCTCACTCTGCCAGCGGTATGCGGCGTGCTGTTCATCATCCATCGTTCACACGGAATATCTGCAACACATGCCGGCTTGACGGTTACCGCTCTTGGCCTTGGCGTCGCCACGGTTGCTCTTGGGGGTGAAATCGGTTCAGCCATTGTCGTGATTGGAACATGTCTTCTTATTGGATCAACAGCGCTCGCATCAGTGATGAGCTCGATACCTGTCGGGTTTTCTTCGGCAACGTTGAATATCTCTTCGCTTGCTCAGGCTGCGTGGCTTCTCCATTCATGCCTGTTTGGCAAGTGGATTGTTGCGACTCACGCGATTCTCGTCATTGTGTTCAACGCTGTCGTCATCTTTGCCGCCCAACGACGACTCCAACACCAACCACCACGGATACTCACGCTGGTGAACTAGCTCGAGAACTTCCCCTCCACATCTCAACAGCGCACGTTCAACCGTGAACGCCGACACGACAGGGACCAATGAGGTGACAAATGTTGTAGGTAATTGCGCGGTTGACCGACGAACGATGACGTTGTGGGTTATGTATCTCGGGTTTTGTGCTGTTCGCTGTTCTCGATAGTCGGGAGCAGCTCCTTCGCGTTCTCTGCAAACGTCAGCCCCGCACACGTCGAAACAGATCTCGTGAACACGACGTCACGTGCGCAGGCATCGTCGTGGGTGATTCACCTCGAGTCGCGTTCGTTGCCAGAGATTGACAGCACCGTGTTGTCAGTACCGTCTTTGAAAACGAGCAGCGACCAGGCAAGTAACGAAGAACTCGAAACAACTGCTGTCGAAAATGGAACGCTGGCAAATGACAAAGACCGCTCCCCTGCTGCCGATTCAGCGAGCGCATCAACTGTCAACACCGATACGAACTGCGCGCAGCGTCCACAGCCTGCGCGCCCGAAGTATGTTGTCGGCGACAGCCTGACGGTCGGAGTTGACCTTGCGGGGTTCAGCGACCTCTCAGCACGTCGATGCCTGAATGTCGTGCGGTTTGATGCTGAAGTAGGAAGAACGACAGCTGAAGCGATTGACGTCGTGTCGTCGTGGGGTGTTCTTCCTGAAGATGCCGTCGTTCTTGTGGGCCTTGGCACCAATGACACGTGGAGTTCTCGCAAACAATTTGCTGAAGATGCTGAACGGCTGCTCAATGTGATCGGTGATCGTGATGTCGTGTGGGTTGATGTATCTGATGGTCTTCCCCGGTCGGGGGCTCATCTCAATGAGGTGCTTCGAGACCTTGCCTCAACTCATCAGCGGGTATCGGTTGTTGATTGGTCTGCGTATGAGACGGCTCACCGAGTGGTTCGTGCGTACGACGGGGTGCACTATTCGATCAAGCAGTATGAGAAGCGTTCCGATTTTTATGGGCTGGTGTTGCACAGTTATGACCTTGGCCGCTCGCGCTTCAGTGCTGCACCGCAACTGCCATAGACGCTGAGCGTTTTCGGGGCTCGCAGCAGAAGGCCGGAACTCACCTGCGGTGAGGCTCTTCGCATGCGGCGGCAAGCCTGCCGGATACTGACGACAAATGTCATGTCGACATTTACTGCGATGTGCCGATCATACGTAGTGTTCCCCCTTAGGAGTTGAGGTGGGCCGCTCGAGATTGAGCGGCCCACCTGCTCTTTTTCTGGCGAGTCATGACATGACCGCGGTCGACCTCCTGGCATCACAGCTGTGCCGCCGCCGACGTCCCTTCAGCCGGCCGCTTCCGATCAGCCATGATCGTCGATGCGCCACGTCCGCAATCACAACTTGGCGTGCCTAAAGCAACACGTCGTGATATTTGTCATCTCCATTTGAGCGACATCTAACCGAATCTGAACGACATGTCTCAAGACGATGTCAGAGGGCTTACGCGTCATGAACGCGTCTCGATGATGTCGTTGTGCTGCCTGCGGAACGGTGCGTCATGTTCTTTCTGAGGCATCGCGCATTACGCATGAAGCGTGGTCATCGCTGGATTGGCTACTCAGTTCTGCTCGTGCTCGCCCTTGCATTTGTTCCTGCGATTGTTCTTGCGCCTCACGATCTCATTGCGGAAACTGATGCCCCCTCCACGGCCGGTCTTCCGTCGGCAGAGACGATGGAGTCAAATGTCGAGTCACGCGCAGCTGAAGGTGAGTTGGTGTTGTCTCGGCCGTTGACATTTGTGGTTGACGGCGACGACACAGGTGAAGACGTCTCAACCCTTGGCGTTGCCCTTGACGATGCCGTGCCTACCGATGAACGCTCTGACGGCGCCGATGATGGCACGTCTGGCCCCAATGTTCGTCTTGGTAGCAGCAGTTCGCTTGGGTCGATCGTCGGGCCTGATCCAGATCCCGAGGCGGTTCCCGTTGTCGTTGCTGAGCGGGGCGCACCCGTTTCTGTGTCAGGCGATGGGTATCTACCGAATACCGCGGTTGAAATCTGGGTGTTTTCTGAACCCGTACTAATCGGTGAGACCACAGCCGATGACAGCGGTCGATTCGCTGGCCAGTTTGTTCTACCTGTCGATATCGAACTTGGTGATCACACCATCAAAACGTTCGGTGATCGTGCTGCCGATGGATCAACCGCTCCGCCAATGGCAGAGGCTCCCCTCGTTGTCGTCGACGGCAGCGAGTCGATTGAAACACCATTGCCCGCAAGGCTCACGTACGCCGACGGCGCCGTCAAGGTTGATTACAACGCCGATCAGGTGTGGCTTCGTTTGAACGGCGAGTGGATCACTGCTTCCCTCGCTGAGCCGATCACTCTTGCAGTTGACGACACGTTGACCGTGCAGGTTCGAAACTGTTCGGTCAGCACATGCTCACGGTGGGTGTTTTCGTCGTACACCGTCAACATCGCACCCACCCCTGATGCGCCTGTGATTACGTTCGACCAGACCGATGACTACTCAGCTCAACTTGATGTTGCATCCGACGCTGAAGAGTTCGAGTTTCTCCTCGACGGCAACCCTGTCGTTGAACTCCCAGTCACCGCGACTGGCGGCGAAACTTTTGTGGTCTCGGCTCGCAACTGTCGCGGGCTTGACGTCTGCTCCGACTGGGTTACAGCAACCTACACGGTTTCCGTCGGCGCTCTCGCTGCCACACCGGAGCTGACATTCGAGGCGGTTGACTCGTACAGCGGAACGATGACCGTCGTTTCCGGTGACGACGAACTTGAGTTGTTTGTCGACGGTGAGCAGGTGTTGTCGCTTCCCGATTTGGTTTTCGGCGGCCAGGTCATCACCGCACAGGCCCGCAATTGCGCTGATGTGTGCTCGGAATGGGTGGTCAGCGAACATGAGGTTACGGTCGCCGAATCGCCTGAGGCGGCGGAGATCATGTTTACGTCGCTGAGCCCTTATACGGGGCAGCTTGAGGTCAGCTCGCTCGCTGAAGAAGATAAAGCGGTGTTGAACGGCGAGCGTGTCGAAGTTGGCTTGGTCGCTGTTGTTGGCGGTGACATGTTGAAGGTTCGTTCGCGCAACTGCGCCGGTGCTGATGTCTGCTCGCAATGGATTGAGGCAACTCACGAGGTGTCTGTTGACGCTGCGCCTGATGCCGCCGACATCTCCTTTTCTTCTGAGGGCCCATACTCAGGCACCTTGGGCTACACGGTCACCGCTGACGAGATTGTCGCTACATTCAACGGCACGCCGGTCGAGGTGTTCTCTTTTGCGGTCACTGGTGGCGAAACGTTGCGCGTTGAGGCCCGCAACTGTCTCGACGCCGAGACCTGCTCTGAATGGGTTGTTGTCGAGCACACGGTTTCTGTTGCGTCAACTCCTGATGCCGCTGCACTGACCTACAACAACGAGTTCATTGACATCTCTCATGATGCTGATGAACTGGAAATCTCCTTCAACGGCGCGGACTTTGCTGCCTCTGGCGCCGTGTCATGGGGTGTTGATGTCGGTGCCACTCTGGATGTCCGCGTCCGTAACTGTGAGGGCTTCGACATTTGTTCTGTGTGGGTTGACTCGGACTATCTCGTCACCCAAGCCGACGAACCAACTGCAGCGTCAATCGTTTTCGACGCCATCGATTCGTATACCGGCAACCTCATTGTCACGCATAACGCCGACGAAGCCGTGATGGCTCTCGACGGTGAAACTGTGACCGGGACAATCACTGCTGTTGGCCGTCAAGAGCTTGTCGTCAACATCCGGGACTGTGTTGGCTTTGACGTCTGCTCTGACTGGGTGGAGACCCGCTACACCGTTTCTGTTGCCACAACCCCAACCGCGGCTGGCATCTCTTTTGCTCGCACCACAGATTTCGCTGGTGAACTGACTGTCACGCATCTCGCTGAGGAGCAGATCCTTGACCTTGATGGAGACACCACCGTCACTTCGCCGGTAGCTGTCACCGGACTTGAAACCCTTGATGTTC
>JAKMEY010000072.1 GCA_022425725.1 Ilumatobacteraceae bacterium | reverse complement strand
CTCCCAAGATTTAGATCAGATCGTTCGTGCTACGTTGAAGAACAGACCAACACATCAGGGGGAATCACCATGCCAAAAGCCGTTATGTTCGGTAAGTACAGCCCAGAGGCCTGGAAGGGCGCAGTGGAGCAAGGCGCTACTGCGCGAGAGACTCAGGTGAGGGCATTGTTTGAGAGTCTTGGAGCCTCGCTGGATGCGTTTTACATGCTTCCTGGGGGCGATTGGGACTTCATGTTGATGATCGACGTACCTGGCGCGGACACGCTGGCCGCAGTGAAGAAGGCCGTAAGTCCGACCGGGGCAGTTGTCGCGCAGGATACGAAGGTGATCATGACTGCTGCGGAGTTCGATGCAAGCGGGAGCGGTTCGTATAACGCCCCGAATAGTTAATGAGTACAAACTGACATGAGTGATTCTGAGTTCAGTGCGGGTATCCGCCACCTCGTGAGATGCGCTTCGAAACTTGACGATGTCATTTCTCGGGTACCTGAGTCTGCGTGGGAGGCCCCGACATGCTGCGAAGGTTGGAGCGTTCGAGATTGTGCGTCGCACGCAATTGGAGTTCTCGTGAATTTCCGTTCCCGCGCGATCGGGGCCGATGTGGTCGACATAAACGACGGGTCTTGGGCAGGATCCAACCCTTCAGAGTCCTCGCAACACCACCTCGCTCGCCTTCTCGAGGCTCTGCCGCAGGTGAAGCCCGACGATCTGTTCACCCACCCACTATTTGGCGAAATATCGTTCGATGACTTTTACGGGTCGCTTGCCTACGACCCACTGATCCACGCCTGGGACATTGCTGACGGAGCGGCGATCGATCACCGTATTAACGAAGAGACAGCGTTGGAAGCATCGGAGCGGTCGGGTCATCTCGTCCATCTGGTTCGCTCAGATGATTATGCGTTCAATCCGGCGTGTGGTGATGACACGCTGAGCCGTTTAGTGGAGTCGACAGGCCGGACACCCGTTCGCGGTTGGTAGCCAGTTCGCTTGTCGGGCGAGGTTGGTCAAGGGGAGTCGGCGAGGGTTACCCACTATCCTCATCCATCGGTAACCCAACGCGTCGCTTCTGAATTTTGGACCACGTTTCGGGCCATCCCCGCCCCCGTGGGGCTGGTTCGAAACTCGGAAGACGTCGTACTTGCTGTGGATTAGCCTCTTCGCATCGGGCCGGTGGAACGCCTTTTCTCGTTTTCTGGAACGTTTTTCCTGAGAACTACTTCAATGTTTGGGCGAACGAGGGGCAAAGAATGCCGGCGCGTTCTTGCCAACAGGCACACATGTATGAATCAGCGATCCACGCCATCTCAGGAAGCGAGCGAATCGTTCGTTCCGATCGACTGGGAATCCCTTTGTCCTGACTACTCAACCGGTAATCGCCTTCGTCCGTGGGTCGATACGGCATCACCTCTTCCGGTGCCGAGCCTGGAGAGCAAACTCTGCCACAGTATTCGCACGTCCAGGACTCCACTTCGCGTAGTTGAGGAGTGCTCCTTCGGCGCCGTTTTCCACCGGGCCCAACTTCGAGAAACGACAGAAGTTCTCCACCTGAATCGAAATGGAATGGGACAACGTTGGTACCGAACATGATCCAAATCGCAATCACGTCACGAGCCGTCTCCTCCGACTCCGAAACGCAGTAGCGATCAGCCGCATCATTGATAAGCCGTCGAATGGTGGGAAACTGGTTGCCCCAGGAAAACAACCCAGCGGTTCGTACAGCAATTGCGCAAGCAGGAGTTTGACCTATCGGCGGAACTCGATGATCTAGAGAACCTTCTCCGTCTTATTCGACGAGTTCGGGCTGCAGAACAGCGGTGAGATCCATAGGGATTGTTGTGAGTTGATATTCGCAGGTTCAGAAAGAGCGATTCGACATGGCGATGAGCGCCTATCTCGACGAATTTCAGGTGTATGAGTTCAGACGAGGGGAGTTCCGGGGTCAAGCCCAAGGCGAGTCCGGCCATACATCTGAGCGTTGCCGTCGAAGTCGACGATGGCGTGATGGCAGGCGGTGTTGACATCTCGATAGCGGCTTTGCAGCACGCTGTCGTCGTAGATGCCATGGGCGCCAGCCGAGGCGAACACCCGATCGGTGGCGCGCCGCGCTAGCTCAACGGCGTAGGCCGCATGCCATTTGATCTCGGCCCGTTCGTCGACGGTGAGACGGTTTCCAGTACTTGCGACTTCGTCGCAGCGGTCGGCGGCAGCCCTGATGAGGTGGCGGGCAAGGTCGAGTTCGGTGGTCGATTCGGCGACACGCATCTGAGCTCCTGGGTTCTCAGCTTTTGACGACCCGGTGTACACCTCGCGGCGTGCCGAAGTGCGCTCGATGTGAAGAGCTAGAGCGCCATCGGCAATGCCAATTACCGCAGCAGCCAGTTGCACCGACAGGCAGGCCAACACAGGTAAACGATTGAAGAAGGTTTCGCCGCCCTCGCCATGAGGGCTTTCGCCATCGAAGAGCAGTTTCGTTGGAACTGAGCGGTGTTCGGGAACAAAGACATCATCGGCGACAAGATCTTTCGAGCCGGTGCCTCGAAGGCCGAGAGTGAACCATGTGTCGTCGACGACGAGATCTGACTTGGGAACAATCACGTGCAACAGCCGCGTTGGGCTTTCGGGGAGTGTGTCGGCGATAGCGCCAATAAGGAGCCAGTCGCCATGGTCGACGCCGGAAGCGAACTGCCAGCGCCCGTTGATGCGCCAACCGCCATCAACTCGGGTTGCTTTGCCCTGAGAAGCAAGCGTTCCCGGAACGCAGATATCTGGATCATCACCGAACACTTCTTGTTGGCATTCCTCGGGAAAGTTGCCAACCATCCAGGTGTGCGCATTTGAGACCATCTGCACCCATCCGGCGGCTGGGTCGGCGGCAGCGGTCACAAACAACGAGTCGACGTGGGCTCGCAAGCCGGCTTCAGAACCGCCGAGCGAGGCTGCGGTCAAGATGCGCCATAGTCCGGCTTGCTTCATGGCCTCTACAGATGCTGGGGCTAACTGTCGTAGTTGCTCAGACTCGAGGGCGTGCTCGCGCAGTACTCCAGCAATTGCCTCAGCAGCCAGTGCTGTCCGGGAGGCGGTCGATGCAGTTGGAGGCGACATATCTCGAAACTAACAAATGCGCCAACCGGTCAATTTGCTGAAACGACGGGCTCACTTGCGAGTCGCTCCTCAGGCCCTCAACTTTCCCCGCTAACCTCAACCACCGGTAACTCAACGCGTCGCTTCTGAATTTCGAACCACGTTTCGGGCCATCCCCGCCCCCGT
>JAKMEY010000070.1 GCA_022425725.1 Ilumatobacteraceae bacterium | reverse complement strand
CTGTTGACGTGAGTGCTCTCATTCGCTACGACGAGGCGGAGTCTGCGATCATCAAAGGCGTATGAGTACCGGTGTTGACCCCTTCCTCTCAGACTCAATTCTCCCTGACGATGCTGAACTTACGCCGATTCACGATCGGGAGTATCGAGTCAGGTCTTACCGGCTCGCCGCGGATCGAATGCTGGTGAGAGGAGCGATTCGTGATCAGAAACCGCCTGGTCTTTATATCTCTCGTGACCCTGATCCGATCACCGTGCACCACATGGTTGTCGAGCTTGAAGTTGTGCTGCCTGGCTTTACCATTGCTCGGGCAGAGGTGACCTTTGAGTCATACCCGCACTTGACGTGTGGTTCGATCACTGACCACTACAAGAAACTCGAAGGGCTCTCAATTGCGAGGGGGTTCTCCAATAAGGTGCGCGAGTTATTCGGTGGTCCTCGCGGGTGCACGCACACGACTGCTCTTTTGCTCGCTATGGGGCCCGTTGCGATCCAGTCATCACTATCAATGCGGACCTATGAAGAGCCAGAGACAGATGAACCATCGCTTCGGCTTACGTTCACGAAGCCAGACCAGGATGACTCGTGGAAGATGAACACGAATACCTGTCACGAATGGGCAGAAGATGGTCCGGCATATGCGAGAGCTGCGTCTGGCCTGTCGTGGGGTGTGCCAGTGTTTATGCGTGAGCGTGCAGAGAAGTTTGGAATTGAGGTGGGGGATCCGCAGTGACAGACCATGACCCGTTTGGCTTGCGTTCGCTGACGGTTGACCAACTTCGGTCAACTCCGGGAGTGAAGTGGCAGCAGCATCCTGACCGGCTCGCGGCATGGGTCGCTGACATGGATTTTCCGATGGCGCCAGCGATTACTGATCGCCTGCAGTCAATTATCGACCGCGGAATGGCGGGGTATCAGAAGTGGGGCACTGGGGCGTCGCCGGCCGGTCGTGTCTTTGTTGATCGGATGGCCTCAAAATACGGATGGAGTATCGACGTCGACCGGGTGCACGACTTGGCTGACGTGCTGCAGGGCGTTCGGCTTGCTATCGGCATGCTCACTGAGCCCGGCGCTGCAATTGCATTGCACACTCCGGCGTACCACCCGTTTTTGCAGTCGTTGGCCGATATGGATCGACGACTTGTTCAGGCACCCTTTGATGTCGATGAGTTGCGGTCGGTGATTGCGTCGGAGAAGCCGGCGGCGCTGTTGTTGTGTCACCCACAGAATCCGACTGGGCACGTGTTTGATCGCCCGCAGCTCGAGGCGATCGCGGAGATTGTTGAAGAATTCGATCTCATCGTCATCTCTGATGAAATTCACTCCGATCTCGTCTACGCGCCACAGACCCACGTCCCATTCGCATCGTTGAGCCCGGCAGTCGAGTCTCGAACGATCACCGTGACATCGACTTCGAAGGCGTTCAATTTGGCTGGTCTCCGTTGGGCGGTGATGCATGTCGGCATCGAGCGTTTCGACACCATGATTCGGAGTTATCCGAAGCACTGGTTTGGCTCGCCAAACCTGTTCGGTGTGGAGGCGGCGGTGGCAGCGTGGACCGAGGGCGATGGGTGGCTTGCAGCGGTGATGGATGTACTCGATGAGAATCGGCATCGGTTGGCTGAGTTGGTCGAAGCTCATTTGCCGGGAGCGAGGTATCAGATTCCGAGTGCGACCTATCTCGCATGGATCGATTGTTCGATGCTTGGTGACGGTGATCGGCCGTTCGAACTCTTTCAGTCTCGCGGGGTTGAACTGAGCCCAGGTTTGCAATTCGGGGCGAACGGTTCGGGCCATGTTCGCCTCAATTTTGCGACAAGCCCTGCGGTTGTCGAGCAGATCGTCGAAACGATGGCGAATAACTGAGCTACCTAACTGCGCTGCCGAATTGCACCGGAGCGTAGATCTGCTCGTAGCATGTGAAGCGTGCTTAACATCAAGAGCAGCATGCACTCTTGGCAGTCAAAGGGAAGTGGGGAAGACGTGCGTTCTGGGCGCGTTGAGATCTCTGACGTCCGAGTTGCTTTTGGTGATACCGATGTGTTGTACGGCGTGAATTTTGATGTCGCACCGGGAGAGATCGTTGCCCTCTTGGGGCCAAGCGGTTGCGGTAAGACCACGCTGCTGCGGTCGATTGCTGGCCTTGAGCGCATTGCGGGTGGCGCGATCTCACTAAATGGGAAAGAGGTCGCATCGAACCGTCAGCATGTGCGCCCCGAGGCTCGATTGGTGGGCATGGTTTTTCAGGACTGGGCGCTCTTTCCGCATATGACAGTTGAAGAAAATGTTGCCTACGGACTGTCACGATCGGCCAACAAAGATGAGCAAGTTGCTGAGGTGCTCACCTTGGTCGGTCTTGATGGCCTCGGCCATCGGATGCCGTCGACGTTGTCTGGAGGTCAGCAGCAACGTGTCGCTCTAGCTCGCGCGCTCGCCCCCAAACCGTCGGTTCTTCTGCTCGATGAACCGTTTTCGAACCTTGATACTGGTCTGCGGGTCCAGGTTCGTGCAGAGGTGCACGCCTTGCTGAGTGGCCTCGGAGTGACGGCCGTGTTCGTCACCCACGATCAAGAGGAGGCATTCATTCTCGGTGATCGCGTTGCAGTGATGCGTGACGGGAGCATTGAGCAGTTCGGCACTCCGTCGGAGATCTACGAACATCCGTCGTCGGCATGGGTCGCTGAATTCGTCGGCGACGCAAATTTCTTACGAGGGGATGCAACCGGAATGTCAGCGATGACGCCGATCGGTGAAGTGTCGCTATCAGAGTCGCATGTCGGTGAGGTTGACGTGCTGTTGCGGCCCGAACATATGACCGTTGTCGAGAGCGAGTCAGGTAACGGTGTTGTCAGCAACGTGGAGTACTACGGGCATGACCACATGGTGCAGGTCGACATTGATGCGGGTGGCCGTCTCGCAGCACGGATCTCGGGTAACCCCGGTGTGCACCGTGGTCAACGGGTGAGTCTCACCTCGGACGGGACGTCCTGCTTGGCGTTTTCTGCAGGCTGATCACGCCCGGCTGCCCCGATACGCCTTGCGCCCTGTCGCTGACTTCGTGTCAAGAGAATCGCCATTGGCACCGACGAGAGTAGGACGAGCGCAAGTGCAGGGCCGGCTGATCGGCCGAGAAAGCCCTCACTTGTGGAGTTCCAGATTCTCGTTGCGAGGGTGGAGAACCCGGTCGGCGCGAGCAGCAGGGTGGCCGGTAGTTCTTTCATTGTGGTGAGAAAGACGAGTCCGGCACCGGCCCCGAGGCCAGGGCGTAAGAGTGGCAGAAGCACTTTGCGAAAGGTCGTCGTGCGCTGTGCCCCAAGAAGGAGCGACGCCTCTTCAAGACTTGGAGTGACCTGAAGGAGTGATGATCGCACGGCGCCGATCGCCTGTGGGAGAAAGAGAATGGAGTAGGCGAACACGAGCATTGCCACGCTTTGGTAGGCCCACGGAACGGCATTTGCACCGAAATAGACGAGTGCAAGCGCAACCACGATGCCGGGAAGCGCATAGCCAGACCATGAAAGGCGCTCGATCACGTTGGCGAAGCGGCCTGGCGATCGCCGGATGATCATTGCCACAGGAAGTGCAGCGATCGTTGCGACGGCCGCGGCGAGCAAAGAAACTAAGAGGCTGTTTGAAATGAGACTCCAAGCTGGCCACACAGGCTCGCCGGCACGTACTCCTCGGACGAGCCAGTACGAAATGACTCCGAGCGGCACTGCGAGTGCGAGTGCGGTGAGAAGCCCGAGACCCGCAAGCGCAGGAACCCGTAAGCGACCGAGTTCAACCGGTTGTGGAGTTCGGGCTCCTGAGCCGTGGAGGCGGTGGAGGTCTTCTCGTCGCCGGAGTCGTTGTTCTCCTGTGAGCACAGTAACCGTGAGCACGACGAGCATGAGTCCGAGAACGGCGCTTGCGCCTCGTTCCAATGCTCCTCGATATTGGAGGTAGATCTCTCGGGTGAATGTGTCGTACCGCATCATGGCCACAGCGCCAAAGTCGCTCAAGGAGTAGAGCGAGACGAGTAAGGCTCCGCTGCTCACAGCTGGTCGAAGTTGTGGCCAGACAACCTTGAGAAATGTGTGCCACGATGATCGCCCGAGCATTCTGCTTGCCTCTTCGAGGCCGGGGTCGAGACGCATCCAAGCGGAGCGAACGGTGAGAAGGACATACGGGTAGGAGAAGAGCGTGAGGCTTGCCCATGCCCCCCAAAAGCCGTAGATCGAAGGAATTGACTCGATACCGAGCAGATTTGCAAACATTCCGCGAGGTCCGAGAGCGCCGATGAATGCCCATGAGCCCACGTAGGTGGGAATGGCAAGAGGGAGCACGGTCACGATCGACCACACCTGCCGACCGGGAAGGTCGGTGCGTACGGTGAGCCACGCAATGGGTACTGCGATGACGACCGAGCTAGCAGTGACGGCTACCGCAAGTTTCAGTGTTGACCACAGCAGGCCGAGGGTTCGACCAGAGGTAGCGACATCGACAGATGCGCTGAAGCCGTATTCGAAGGTGCGCCATACGAGGTAGCCAATGGGAAGTGCGGCGGCGACTCCGACCGCAAGAGCCGCGATGCGCAGGGCTCTGTCATCGGAAGGCTGTCGAGGTGTCATGACGGACCACTGATTTAGAGGGCGCCGACGTCGACAAGCATGTCGACGGTTCCTTCAAGATCGGCGAGAAGGTTGAGGTCGAACTCTGGGAGCGTGAGTGAGTTAATGCTCGGGAGGTCCGACCACGGTTCCGCGCCGGCAACCACTGGCAATTCGTAATTTGTTGAGGCGAAATATTCTTGGATGTCGGCAGAAAGGAGGCATTCGAGGGCCTCTTGGGCTGCATCTGGATTCTTTGAGTGAGTGATTACTCCTGCTCCTGCGACGTTGATGAGCGCCCCTGGGTCGCCATCGTCAAAGAAATGATTGGCGACGGGGAAGTCCGGATCTTCTGCGAGGAAACGGTAGAGGTAGTAGTGGTTGACAAATCCGATATCGACTTCGCCGGAGGCAACTGCTTCGAGGATGGGGGTGTTCTTCTCATATGCAACAGGTTCATTCTCGACGATTGCGGTGAGCCATGCTCTCGTGGCGTCGTTACCGAGAAGCCCTCGAAGAGCTGTGATGTGGTCTTGGAACGACGCATTTGTCGGCGCCCATCCGATGCGGCCTGACCATTTCGGATCGGTGAAGTCAACGAAGGATTCGGGCAGGTCGCTCTCAGAGAGCGCTTCGGTGTTGTAGACGATTGTTCTCGCCCGGCCGGTGATGCCGATCCAGTCATTCGCTGGAGAAACGAGGTTGGCGTCGCTCGCCTGGGATGTGAGATTTTCATCGAGGGGGAGAAGCCCGCCGTCGGCAGAGAGAATTCCGAGGTAGCCCGCCCCCTGCGAGTAGTAGAGATCTGCCGGCGTGTTGTCTCCCTCTTCTTGCAAGAGGAGCAACATTTCCGCCGAGTCGCCGTATCGGACGTTGATCTCGACGTTGAGCCTGTCGGCACACCGGTCGATTGCGGGTTGTACGAGGTCTTCTCCTCGGCCGGAGTAGAGGGTGAGGCTGTTGTTGTCTCCGCCACACGAGGCGACGACAACGGCCAATGTGCATGCTCCAGCGAGAGTTGTGGTGAGGGGAAGTCGAGCCATGGCCATATGTTAAGCATGCCTAACAACCTTTGCAACCTTGGTTGTAGATACATCTCTCGATCTACTCCGGTCAGACCTCCATATGTGTTGAATTTGCTTTCATGCGGGACCGTGTCATCACCTATGGCCGTGCACCCGATTACCGTTTGCAGCTAACAAGCAGGACGGCAACAAAGGTTCTCTCTGGGACAAAGAATGGCGGATGAGCATGGAAAAACGACTTGAACAAAAATCAGCATTCGTTGTTGGAGGCAACAGCGGCATTGGCCTTGCAATTGCGGCCGCTTTCGTCACCGAGGGGGCAGATGTCACCATTGCAGGTACCAGTGAGGAGAAGAACGTGCGCGCCGTCGCTGAACTTTCAGAACTCAACGGTTCGGGAGACGTGTGGTCGATTCAACTCGATGTTCCAAATCGTGACGCATGCTTTGAAGCCGTTGAATATGTTGTTCAGCATTCAGGATCAATTGACGTTCTCGTCAATGGTGCTGGCGTCTATGCCTCGCGACAATTTGAAGACTTCAGTCATGAAGAATTCACCAAAATTCTTGACGTGAATCTTCATGGTCCATTTCATCTCACGCAGGCTGCGCTGCCTCACATGAAGGGTCAGAAGTGGGGGAGGATCATCAACATTGGTTCCTCTGCCGGCAAGTGGGCGTCTCGGAATCAGTCGGCCTACAACGTGTCCAAACATGGTCTTATCGGAATGACGCGGTGCGTCGCCGTCGAGGTTGCAGGCACAGGCGTCACGGTCAATGCGCTGTGCCCTGGAATGGTTGAGACCGACATGTCCGATTCGCTTGAACGCGAACAAGCAGAGGCTTTAGGCACGACGCCCGACGCAATTAAGGCGGGCTTGCATAGCCGAATTGCGATGGGTCGTTACTTGCAGCCCGATGAGATGGCAGGGCTCGCGGTGTATCTCGCTTCTGATGAATCGAGCGGGATGACTGGACAGTCGATCATGGTCGACGGTGGAATGGTGTTTGTCTGACAACAGGTCAAGCGCGCAAATGCCAAGGTTGTTTCGATGTCACCGCTCAGAGCGAGAGAATGTCGCGAACCTCACGGATATATAAGGTGCCATTGTTCTCATCGGTGACGAGCACTTCATGGCGCACGTATCTACGGCCTCGCTTCTCGTATTTGTCGATTGCCTTCGTGGTGATCCGTACCTGTGTGCCGACTGGGATTGGTTCGATGAGTTCGGTGTTGTGATACGTATGAATTGAACCGATTGCGAACGGTTTCGTGTGGTCAAATTGAACCGAGAGCACAAAGTGTGACACGAGCAGCGGTGGGACGATCGCCCCACCGAAAGGTGAGGTGCCCTCAATGCGCCAAGTGTTCATCTTCCACCCCTCGAACCACGGGTTGAAGTCTTCAACTGCATCGGCGTAGAGAATGACAAGTTCGGGTGTGAGGTCGAGTACGCGAGATAGTTCGTCCCCTACCTCGACCATGTCCCAGTAGGTCTGACATTCCTCTTCAAGACTCTTGATAAATGCCCGTTCCTGCGCCATTTGCACCTCTGTCATCGGGCGTAGGTCATCGGTCTTTGGCGAGCGATCATTAGTTGCTGAATCAGACATCGATATCAACCTCCACAGTTCCAACGGTCTTTCTTTCGCCGTCAACGTTGTCGGCCCATACGTCAAGCGTGAAGCGCATTCCGTTTCCTTTGGGAGTTTTGTTACTGACCACTCCACCGGTCACGATGACCTCATTTGCGAGGATTGATGCGATGTACTTACATTCCATTCGGGCATTTCTGAAAAATGCGGCGCCAATGTGGTTGACGCACATCTCGGCGATGTACGCAGTCGACATCTCTCCGGTTTGGATTGGAGCGTCGAGCCCTGTTTCTGCTGCGTAGACCGGGTCCCAGTGGTTTGGGTTAAAGCGTCCCCACAGTCGAGATCCCATCAGCTGGATGAGTGCCTTCTTTTTCACTCCGGTGAGTTCAAAACCGACCGGGGTGTCGGTGGTAATTCGTAACGATTCAAGATCAATGAATGAGTTGTCGATGGCCATGTCGTTGTTTTCCTTTTCTGCTAGTGGTCTCTGCTTATTTCAGTTCAAGTTGGCTAATCGCCCGTTCAGACAACAAGAATTTTCTCGCCCGGCCAGACGGTGTCGTCGGCAGGTCATCCACATCGATGAACAAGAAATATTTAGGTACCTTGAATCTCGCAAGATTTTCAGCGCAGAGTGAATGGAGTTCATCTGTTGTTGTAGACGCCCCTTCGCGTATAACGATCCATGCAGCTCCAACCTCTCCCATACGATCATCGGGCACTGGAACCACGTGTGCCTGCGCGATATCGGGATGGCGATTTAGGAGATCCTCAATTTCGGTCGGCATGACTTGCTCTCCGCCGACTCGGTAGGTCTCCTTCAAGCGGCCTGAGAGCGTGAGATACCCCCTGTCATCAAATGACCCAAGGTCACCTGAGCAGAACCACCCTTCGTCATCGAACGCAGCAGCGTTCTCTTCGGGTTTTTTGTAGTAGCCCTGTGTGACGCCGGGACCTTTTGCTCGGAGTTCTCCCACGTTGCCCGCACCCAACACATCTCCGGTTTGCGGGTCGACCACTCGGTATTCGACGAGGATTCCTCCGAGGCTTTGGTCCCCAGAGCACCCGACCTCGCGGATCACTCCCTGCGTGTAAAGCACATCCCTCGGATCTTCTGGACGTGTGCATGTCGTGGTTGCAGTCACTTCCGTCATGCCATAACCGGTGGTGACTTCATCTGGTTGCATGAGTTCAAAAATGAGCTCAAACGTGCCCGCTGAGGATCGCTGTCCAGACGAAATGACAGCCCGCAGCGACGATAAGTCGTAATCCTGTTGAGTACGTTGCAACTCGTCAAGAACCAGCCGTGTCATGGTTGGCACGAGCAAAATGTCATCACATTGGTGCTGCTCAATTGAGCGCAGGGTTGCAGCAGGGTCGAAGACGAGCTGAGGAACGATTGCACCTCCGACAAATGGAACCGTGAGCATTCCTTCTGCGTATCCAAACACGTGGTACATGGGCAGCGAATAGGTCACTCGCCAACCGTCATCAAAACCTCGGCAGTATGCGCTCCCGTAGGCGGCCCTTGTGTACTGGTCGTGGGTCAACATGACACCCTTTGGTGACCCTGTCGTACCCGACGTGTACAAAATGTCTGACACCGAATTGGGGTCTGGGTTCTCGTAGCCCTTCCACGGGTCGTGCGATGACAGCATCTCTAATGTTCGGACTCCAACGCGATATTCAGTTGTTGGAGAGAACACGATGACGTTTTCGAGCATCGGGAATGCTTCACCGCCTGCCGTATCCTCCCAATGAGGTGCGAGTTCATCCAGCATTTTGAGGTAGTTGAGATCTCTGAACTTGTCCATCGTGATGAGGACTTTCGCGTCTGACTGGCGAAGCACGTATCCAAGCTCGTCACGCCGGTTGAGGAAGTTGATAGGGATGCATGTTGCTCCAGCGCGAGCAATTGCGTATTTCGTAGCAACAAACTCTGGGAAATTCGCCATAACTATTGCGACGTGGTCGCCCTTCTGAACACCGAGTTCACGCAGGCCAGCGGCGATGCATTGCGACCATTCCTGAAGTTGTTGGTATGTCCATTGCTGCTGGTCAGTGATCAGGTATGGACGTTCTGGAAATTCTTGAGCGGCGCGGTCTAGAAGCCCATCGATCGTTAGTGGGGTCCATGTCGGGTACCGTCCGGCGAGTGTGCTTCGTCGGGTAGTAATTGAAGTTCGACCCGATGTGTCGGTGGATGCGGGCGCCATGCCCCCAACTTAATATTCGCAAGGGATCGCATTTTGGTCGGAATGTTTCCTGCGCCTCGGTCAGTGCCAAGACCAAATGGTCCGCCCCCTGGGATTCGAACCCAGAACCAATGGATTAAGAGTCCACTGCTCTGCCGTTGAGCTAGAGGCGGTAAAAGCCCGGGCAGTGTAGGCAGCGAAAGTCCGATGCCCAACTGCCCGGGAACTGGGGTGAGCGAGGGGACTTGAACCCCCGGCCTTCAGGGCCACAACCTGACGCTCTAACCACCTGAGCTACGCCCACCATGTGCCCCTCAGTCTGCCAGCAAGATTGCCAATCGCCACACTCTGAATGAACACTCATTGATCGATCTCGTCACGCCTCATCAGGGTGCTGTCGATGCGGTCTGACCAGCCTTGGTCTGCGAAACTATGGAGGTGAGTTCAAACGACGCAACAGTTCTTGATTCAGCTATTGATGCATTTCTTGCGGAGAATGATCCAAAGGCAATGGACAACATTGCCTTCCGGGGCGCACGCTTCGATCATGGTCTTGCGTGGGTGCACTTCCCAGAGGGCAACGGAGGGCTCGGTCTGCGCCCAGACCTCAACCGAGTGGTTGAGCGCCGCATGCGTGAGGCGGGGGCAGAACCGGCCGACCCGACATCGTTCTTCATGGCTCTTGCTGGCCCGACCATTTTGACCCACGGCTCCGATGAGCAGTGTGAACGCTTTCTCCGTCCGATGTTCACCGGCGAAGAGAAATGGTGCCAATTGTTCTCAGAGCCAGGAGCCGGATCAGACTTCGCCGGCCTCGCGTCTCGTGCGGTCCGCGACGGCGAAGAGTGGATCGTCAACGGCCAAAAGGTGTGGAACACGCTTGCGCATCTCGCTGATTGGGGAATGCTCGTCACCCGAACCGATCCTGAGGCACCAAAGCACAAGGGCATGACGTATTTCGCAATCGACATGCACTCTGACGGTGTCGAGGTTCGACCACTGCGACAGATCACGGGTGAAGCTGAGTTCAACGAGGTCTATTTCACCGACGCCCGTATCCCTGACGATCAGCGCATCGGTGCTGAAGGCGAAGGTTGGCGTGCTGCTCTCACGACATTGATGAACGAGCGCACCGCAATTGGTGGCGGATCAGCCGGTGGCGGCAAACCACAAAAAGGCGCGGCTGCGAATGACGCAGTCAAGATTTGGAACTCACTTGACGAGTCTGAAAAGAGCGACGTTCGTCGTGATCGCCTCATGCAGTTGTGGGTTCGTGCCGAAGTTGGCCGTTTGACGAATGTCCGCGCGGCGGAAGCTGCCAAGGTGGGCAACCCGGGCCCGGAGGGCTCTGTCTCAAAACTTGAGTTCGCAAACCTCAACAAAGAGCTCTACGACTTCTGTATCGACCTGATGGGCCCTGCCGGACTCATTGACTATGACTACACCTTCCGTCGGCCTACCGAACTTGATTCAACTGGCGCAAGCAAGAGCGCTCAGTATGCGTTCTTGCGGGTGCGGGCCAATTCGATCGAGGGCGGTACGTCTGAGATTTTGAAGAACATCATTGGCGAGCAGGTGCTCGGCCTTCCTGGTGAGCCCCGTGTCGATAAGGACCTTCCATGGTCAAAGGTGCCCCGCAGCTAACTTTGCAACGGGTGGGGTCGTAAGCCTCTGATACGTTCTCTGCATCACATGGCAGCGAGTTGATCGCTCGCTCGACATCACAAGGGGAAATGTTCATGGCGTCGTCAGACCAATCTGCATTGGCCGCACGGGCGAGAGAGATCACTGATCGAGAAATGGCGATCTATTCAGATCGCACGGTGGGCTCGCAGCGTGCCACCGACCGAACCCGAAAGGTCATGCCAGCAGGTGTGCCCTCGAGTTTCCAGGCGTACGACCCGCATCCGATTGTCGTGTCGCATGCCGCAGGTAGCCGCATGATCGATGTCGACGACAACGAATACATCGACTACGACATGGGTTTCGGTGCACTGTTCGCCGGGCATATGAACCCTCATGTGCGCCGGGCTGTCGAAGAGCAACTCGACTCGGGCACGCTGTACGTCACTCCGTGTGAGCTCAACGGTGAAGTCGGTGAGCTGCTGGCTGAGCGTTATGGATTTCCTCTGTGGCGTCCGACGAATTCAGGAACTGAAGCCACGATGGATGCAATTCGACTTGCTCGTGGTGTTACGGGTCGAGAAAAAATCGTCAAGGTCGAAGGCGGGTATCACGGCCACCACGACGAAGTGATGATTTCGAACAAGCCGTCTCTCGATGAGGCGGGACCCGCACATGCGCCACACTCTGTGCCGCAGTCTGGCGGGATTCCTCACGGTGTTGTGGAAGATGTGAAGGTTGTCCCGTTCAACGACCCTGATGCTCTTGAATGCGCACTCGCCCCAGGTGATGTTGCCTGTTTCATTGTTGAGCCAGTGATGGAGAACATCGGGATTTGCCTTCCCGACGATGGCTACCTCGAAAAGGTTCGCGACATCACCGAACGTCATGGAACGCTCTTGATTTTTGATGAGGTGAAAA
>JAKMEY010000061.1 GCA_022425725.1 Ilumatobacteraceae bacterium | reverse complement strand
CATTTGAGATGCGAACTAGATCTTCTGTTGAGTTTTTGTCCACTCCCAAAGCGTAACGAGCGTTGGGTCGCAGCCAATTGATTGACGTTGGGCGATGGAGCGAGAGAAGAGGTTTGGCCTCTCGTTTTGATGATCAGATTGGCGCCTTGTCTGCCAAGTGTTGACCGGATGAGTACTGATCCAGTGTGGTTGTCCGCAGAATTGAATTGATTCATATTTTCGGTGACGACCCATACCAGAAAAGCTCAACTCATGAACACGAACTCCAGTACAACGATTCTCTGAAGAGGTTCAGGTATGAAGTCCAAAACTCAGGCGCTTGACCTTTGGAAAACTTGGTTGGAAATCTTGGAAAACCAAAAACACCCACGAACGAACACATTGACCCATAAGGCTCAAAGAATTTCGGGAGCACCCCACTCGGGGGTACTCCCGAAATTGCGGTTGATGGCCTCTCGAAATTCCGTGGATAGGAAATCCACTCGCAAAGGGTTCTTTTCCGCATTTCGGTCGAGGCTCGCGTTCGGCGATTTCCATCCCGTCGAACAGGTAGTCACCTACGGACGAGCTACGGTGCGTTGCTCACCCGAAGTGGATCATCGAGGGCGATGACGACCGGTTCGAGGTCATACGGGCTCGGCGAGCTGTAGCGCACACTTGGGAACGGCTCTGGACCGGGACCTCCGGGGTTGTAGAGCGGGAGATAGTCGCCGCTCGATGGCACCTCGACGTGGGTGATCGAACGTGCAGCGGCATCGTCACCTTCCAGGACGATGTCGATCTGGTTGTCGACGTCCTCGGCGTAGCAGTCGTCGTAGACAACGTTGTCTTCGAGTGGCTGGCCAAGGTCCGCAAGACCAAGGACTCGTAGCGTGCCGCCGGCGACCTCGTAGTCGACACCGACCTTGGACAGCAGGACTGTGGAACCATCCTCTGCGGTTGCATGAACCCGGAAGTGGTGTTCGTAGGCGTTGGGGGTGAGCCCGGTGATTCCGGTTGGGGTGAAGCCGCCCGAGGTGAGCATCCGCAAGCGGAAGTCACCGCCCCCGTAGAGAGCGAACTCGTCGTTGGGCAACAGCATCTGTTCGAGGAGGGGTACGCCGCCTTCGCCGGCCGGGGCATCGCCGACGTGGTTGAGCTTGGCCCCGACGAGTTGCGGTCCGGTGCCGTAGCCCGTTGCACCCTCTGCTTCCCATGTCAGTCCTACACCGCTCTGTTCGCCATTGGGCCCAAGGAAGCGCAGCGGGGTGCCGTCATCCACGACTTCGAGCTTGGCCGGGTAGACAGCGTCGGCCTCTCCAGGCTCACCTCGGTTACCGAAGTCGCCGAAGACGACCACCGTGTTGCGCTCGTTGAGTTCCCAGTTCGGCATGAGGCCGGCAGAGTTCGGCACGACCTGGTCGCCATTGTTCAAGGTGAACAAGAAGTCCTCCGGATGCACCGTCGAACCCAGCACGGGCCAGGTGAACACCACCGGGAGACCGTCGTCGTAGTCGGGGGAGTCGTCGGCCGTGCCTCGGTAGAAGGTGTTGACCCCGGCTGCCGTTGCCCCGCTGACGATCGGGTTGTCGGCGCACTCGGGCAAGTAATAGGAGCCTCCGGCAGCGCGGACGGTCTCAAGGTCCGTGTCGGGGAGGCCGATTACCCCGTCGAACCCCATTCCCGCGGACAGGATCGCCAACTCAGCACCCCATAGGTCCGCAGCGATGATCCGGTCGTCGAAGAACGCTGGTGGGGAGTCGTCAGCATCTTGGCCTGCAGCGCCGGGTCCGATCGGCAGTGACGGACGTGGAGTGTCGACTACCACCTCGTCGGCCTCTTCGGTCAGTTCGTCCTCGGCCGTCGAGGACTCCGGAGGTAATCCAGGGTCTGGTTGCTCATCTGTTTCCGTAGCACCGGTATCGCTGTAGTCCTCGACCGATCGCTCGTCGGTGGCGTTGCTACCGCAACCGACGGCGATGAGCGCGGCGACCAGGAGCGAGATCGACAGCCGCACTCCGAAGCGGGCTCGGTCTCGATCTGCATTCCCTCGCTTAAATATCTCGCCCTCGCTTCTCGTATCAATGCACCCGGCGGAGTCCGGACCTCGTGTCCACTCAATGAGACACTCCGTCTCTAATTCTGGACCTGCCTGAGCCATTTGGCCCAGCAAACCCGACGACTCAGCCTTCGGGTAACTGCAATGTTCTGGTGTCGACGGCGATGAAGTCACCGAATGTTTCCGTGAGGTGGTCTGCGGTTTTGAGTGCATAGATAAATGGTCTCCTGATCATTGCCATTATGAATTATCGAAACCGCCTGAGCCGGCGGCGCCTCGTCGAAGGGAGTGTGTAGCCAGCGGCGGCAGAGTCATTTATCAAAGAGTCGACGAGGTACTGGTTGCCGCTGTATTCGGTGATACCGATAATCGTTTCGGAATCGGTTTGAAGGTGAAATGCAATTTCGGCATCGAACGGAACGCTTTCACGGCTCCCTCGAAGGAACACTATGACGACACCTCGGTTGCCGTCGTTCATGGTCTCTGTAATTGATATGTGATCTACGACGACGCCGGAGGCGACGGGTTGAGTCAGCGCAGCGACAACGTGCTCACGTCCGTGGTGTTGGCCGGCGCTGGAGCTGCGACCGGGGACCTGATACACCACACGGTCGCCAAGTAATGAACGAAGGCTTTCGGCATCGCCGGACGACACCGCATGAGCGAACGTCTCGGTGAGTTCACGGCTCGAATCATCTGCCAGATCAGATCTCTGAGGCGAGAGTCCCAACTCTGTTCTGTCGGTGTCCCCTGAATGTCGAGGTAGTCCGCTCGAGTGTTTCATGCCCGCAACGCCTCGGTCGGAGCGAGCCTGGCGGCTCGCATTGCTGGGTAGAGGCCAGCGGCAGCGCCGATAAATAGTGCGGCAAGGAACCCGCCGGCGGCGGCGGTGCTCGGGATGATGACTCGCCACCCTTGCAGGCTTGAGTAGAGGTATGTCGCTCCGATGCCGAGCGCGACGCCAACTGCGCCCCCGAGAGCAGACAGGATGACTGCTTCGGTGAGGAATTGGCGACGAATGTGGGCGCGCGTTGCGCCGAGTGCTCGCCGAAGGCCGATTTCACCGCGCCGCTCGATAACTGCGATGACCATCACGTTCGCAATGCCGATGCCTCCGACAAGCAGCGCAACGGCTCCCAAGCCGAGAAACAGGGTAGTTAACGCGTCATCGGCAGCAGCTTGCGCTTCTAACGCGTCACTTGGCCGGCTCACTGTTACCTCTTCAGGATTCTCCGGATCTGCGGTCGCAGGGATGAGCTCTCGATTTGAGTCGATTGTTCCGTTCTCGACTCGAGCGAAAATGGTTGCGGGGGCGGGGTTACTTTCAAAGAATGCTTCCGCCGCGGGTTGCCCCATGATTGCGGATCGGTCAAGGTCGGCCGAGAGTGGGAACTCCTCAAGGGTCCCGACCACCTCAACATATTGCTCGCCGATGTAGACATAAGTCGGTTGCGTCAACGTCGAGATGCCGAGCCGTTCTGCTGCGACCGAGCCAAGTACGACCGCTGGGTAGGTGCTCGTTGCATCGTTCAGCCACGACCCCTCGGCAATCGATCCATTGAGCGTTTCAAGTAGCGACCGACTCGCAGCGACCACATTTAGCCCACGGGTTTGGCCAGTGGGAACGAATTCGGTCTTCAAAATGCTGGCGTCGACATCATGAATCGCAGTCGCAACCTCCACCGTTTCGATTCGGTTAATTGCTGCCAGCGCCTCCTCAGGGAATGCGCCATCGCCGCCTCCAATTCCCACTCCTGATTCGACAGTGAGCAGGTTGGTGCCGAGTGCGGAAATTTCATCAAGCAGTGCCGATTTCGACGACTCACTGAGGCCGAGAACTCCTACCATCGCAGCGATGCCGATGGAGACGCCGAGAGCAGATAGTGCTGTGCGCATCTTGCGAGCACGTGGCCCTGAAGCTCCTACTCGGAGTACGTCGCTCGGTCGAAGACGACTCCCAAGCGCGCGCAGCGGAGGTGCCGCCGTCATGTCGGACTGCTCTGCAATGCTGAGTCTGACTCAATGAGACCGTCGAAAACAGTGACTTGCCGTGGAAGTGATGTCGCGATCTTGGTGTCGTGTGTGATCACCGCGATTGTTGTTCCCTCTTCATGAAGCCCGGCGATCAGGTCCATAACAGCCCCTGTTGATTTCGAATCCAGGTTGCCGGTTGGTTCATCAGCTAGAACAAATGCAGGCTCGTGCACGAGGGCTCGAGCGACGGCGACTCTCTGGCGCTCACCACCTGACATGTGGCTTGGCGGATGTGTGAGTCGATGTCCGAGACCGACTCGTTTCAGTGTCTCAGCAGAGCGTTCTCGACGCTCTTTGAGGCCAACTCCCTGGTAGATGAGTCCGTTCGCGACGTTGTCGATGGCTGACATGCCATCGAGAAGAAAGAACTGCTGGAATACGAAGCCGATGCGCCGTGCTCGCACCCCGGCAACCTGCCTATCGCTCAGTGTTGCCGTGTCGTTGCCGTCGATAGACACAACGCCCCGTGTGGGCCGATCGAGTGTGCCCATGACATTGAGCAGGGTGGATTTCCCACTTCCTGAGGGTCCGACAACAGCGATGAGTTCGCCGTGATCGATCCGAACTGAGACATCATCAAGCGCTCGTACCGGCGGGAAGCCTGGGTACTCCTTAACGACGTTTCGCATCTCGAGTGCAGCCGCTCGACTCACGATGGGACCACCACTTGTGTCCCCGGTTGGATACCCGCGACTTCGACCCAGCCATCGCTAAACATTCCGGGGCTGACCTGAAGAAACGTCGTACCGGTTGTTGTGATGGCTTCAACTGCGAAATTGCCATCACCTGTTGCGACCAGTGCGCTCACTGGAACAACAGTTGCGCCTGCTGCAATGTTTTCGACCAGTTTGATCTGAACATTGACGTTGTTGAAATCGCGTACCGAGTTCGGAACTTGAGCGACTGAGAGCTCGATGGCAACTAAGGGGTTGGCTTCTGGATCCATCGGGTCGACTGTCGTTGATGTCGCTACCGAGGTGACGGTGCCCTGCGTGATCCCGCCGTCAGGGAATTCGACATCGACGACGCTGTCGATCGCAAGCTTGTCTTGGTCCGCGACTGAGATTGATGTCTCGATAACTCGAGTAGCGGTCTCAGTCGACGACGACCACAGCACTGAACCTGAAGCGATCGTGCCGTCGTCGTAGTCGGTAATTGCGCCGGTAACCGTGCCGGGCTTGAAGACCACGACATCGCTGAGTGAAATGACGCCGTTAACGACAACGTCATCGAACGTTCTTTGGAGGTCTTCTTGCCACTCAATAATGGCCTGCTCGGTGTCTTTGTCGAACACATCGTCGACGTCTAAATCACCTTTGGCGTCGTAGCCGAGAGAGAACAGCATTTCCTCAACTGCGAGCACGTCATCACCGGATTTAACACCCTCTTCGATATCTCGGTCGAATGTGGCCTCGCTGATCATTGCGGTCACGGCGCGATCGTCGATCGCGTACAACAGATCTCCCGATGCGATCTCTTGACCGCTTGTCACGAGCGTCTCGACCTGTCCATAGTGCTCGTAGTGAACCGTGTCGACGATTCCAAGCATGTTCAGATCCATGATGCGGGTGCCGAGGTTGACCCGCTGCCCAACATCGGTCGATACATCTGCGACTTCTGCGGGGCCGTTGAGCACGATGACATCTGACGGTGAAACGACTCCGGATTCCTCGGCTCCCTGGTCTTTCTGCCAACGCTTGACCGCTTCTGTGGTTGAGTCGTCAAAGACATTGTCAACGACGAAGCCTGTGTCAATCATTGTCCCGTCGTCTTCTTCGAAACTGTGGTATCCAAGCGCAGACAGATTCTTCTTCAGCACGATGACGTCTTCCCCCACAGCTCCCTCACTGAGCTTCCGGTAGAGCGGAAATGTGCCATAGAAGGCTGCAGTAGGTGAGTCGTTTATTGCGTACAGCACTGTTCCGCGCTCAATAGTGTCACCGCTTTGGAGTAGGTCTGTGATGACGCCGTCTTCGCTACTGACGATTGGTTTGACATCGGCATAGACCATTCGCCCGCTGAGATCGTTGAACTCGACAAGGTCACGCACTTCAGCTGAGGCGACAGCACGCGTAATGGTTTCTTCCTCGTCGATCACGGTGTCGTTAACACCGTAAAAAATGACCGCAGCAGCGGCGACGCCACCGACTCCGATGGCTAGGGCTACTCGGAAACTGTGGCGTCGCCAAGGACGGTTCGTTGAAATATTGGGGTCTGCTCCGGAATCGGACACCTGGCTAGGTGAAGAATTGTCTGGGTTTGAGAGAACAGGCATCTGATCAGCCTCCACTTCCGCCGGCGAATAGTGTTTGGCAGGCCTCCATCGCATCTGCGTTTGCAGGATCCCCTGGGTCAAAGTCCCAGTTAAGTAGCCCGGTGGCGCCACCACTGAGATCTGGGTCTGACACATCAATGCCTTCATCTCGGAGACACTGAGCGAAGTTCACAAGTTGGTCTTGGGCCTCGATACTGACGCCCTGCCCATTATTTGGGAGGAAACTTGCGCCGGCAATAAGCGGCCCGCAGACCGGAATTGCGGCACGGACCTCATCGGACTGGAGAGCAACGTCATTAGCCGGTCCCGGACCAACAGCCCCGCCACCGGTTATGTCGACACTTCCGTCAGGATTCGTTGCCGGATCTGGCCAATTGTCAATGCCCTCATCACGCATGCATTCCGCGAACAAAAGGGCCCGATCCTCGTCGGTCAGCTCGTCGGCCGTGGCCGTTTCCTCCTCTTCGGAATCAAGGTCACTCGAGACGTCAACAGACTCACTGGAGGAAGGAATTGACGAAGTGTCGCCGCCTGATGGGGCGCTGGCGGCATCTTCATCAATGACAAGCTCGCCGACCTCAGGGCTGTAAGCGAGTTCGGATGTGTCATTTGAAGTCTCACTGCTTGACCCTCCACAATTCACAATTAGAGCCGCTGCAAATACAGCGAAGGCCGCTGTCTTGCATCGAAGAAATTTGATGGCATTTTCCGGCCCATCAACTTGCTTGGCCAAGATGGCTTCGTTGGAATGAGATGTGAAGAGCATGGGACAAGCATGCAGGTTCAACCTTGGAGTCCTTTTGAGAGATTCTTTGAAAGACCTGTGGATCTCAGCGGAACCTTCATGAATTCCTCAGGTTTTGGACAGGTGAACGAATGATTCAGCGGCCATGCTGTTAGTCGTGAGTCGACCAAAGGTTCTTGTCGTTGACGATGAAGAGAACATCCGCTTCCTCGTTGGGTCTGCGTTAACGGTGCACGAGTTGGAGGTCACAGCCATCGGCAATGGCGCCGATGCCCTTCACCACGTTCGTACAGAGCGCGTTGATGCACTAGTACTTGACATCAATCTTCCAGACATCGATGGATTTGAAGTTGTGCGTCGTCTCCGCGCCAGTGGCTGGATGGGCCCGGTGTTATTTCTCAGTGCCCGTGGAGCCACGGAGGATCGTGTTCGTGGCCTCACCACGGGAGGTGACGACTACATCACTAAGCCGTTCGCACTTGAGGAACTGGTGGCTCGTGTGCAGGTGGCACTCCGACGAACGGGAAAATTGGAGCGACGCGAACTACAGGTCGGCGATGTAGTTCTTGACGATGATGCGCACGAGGTTCGGGTGGCTGGTGAGCCTGTGCATCTCACGCCCACCGAGTACAAGCTGCTTCGCTTACTGCTGTCTAACGTCGGTCGTGTCGTCACGCGCGCTCAGATACTTGACAGTGTCTGGGAGTATCAGTTCGATGGTGAATCGGCGATTGTTGAAACATTTATCTCACAGTTGCGCCGGAAAGTTGATAACGGCGAAGAGGAACTGATTCGCACGGTAAGGGGCGTTGGGTACTCGGTCAGGGAACCGAGATGACGTTACGAAATCGTCTGCTCGTTGCCGCTGGGGCGTGCTTGTTGGTGGTGATCGCCGCATTTCTCGGTGTACAGCGCCGACAGCAACAAGTCCTGTTTGAGCAACTCGATGCTCAGTTAGCAGTTGTCGCTAATTCGGCATCAAGTTTTGCCGAACGTAGCCCGCTGATCGGACCACCATCTTTTGGGAATAACGGTGACCTTTACCTTCGTAATAACGGTGAGCTTTACATCGGTGCCGTGATTGACGACGCAGTGCTCACAATTGCAGCCCCTGCCTCTACTCCGTCCCTTGTCCCGAGTCTTGACGAGCTCCAGAGAGCGCCTCGTGACGAGGCTGTCACTCTCCGAACTTCGAGCGACGAGATCGAGATGCGGGTGCTCCTCAAGGACGTGGAGCGAGGGACCCTAATCGTGGGTCAATCCGTTCAAATGATCGAGAACGCACTCAGCAACCTTTGGCTTTCCGGCTTCGTTGCAGTCGCAGCAATTGCTTCCTTTGGACTACTTGTTGGGGTATGGGTGAACCGGTTGAGTATTCGTCCAATTCGTGAGGCCGCCGATGTCGCTCGTGACATCGCATGCGGGCGCCGCGACGCGAGAGTATCGCTGAGTGCTGCTAACCCAGATGCCGAGGTGCTCGGTATGGCCATGAACTTAATGCTCGATGCGAACGCTGAGAGCGAAGCACGCTTGCGTTCATTCGTCGCTGACGCATCGCACGAGTTGCGCACGCCCCTCACAACGCTCATCGGTTACACCGACCTTCACCGTCGAGGAATGTTGACCACCGATGAGTCAATTGATGACGCGATGCGGCGAATTCATAGTGAAGCGAGGCGAATGTCTGAAATCGTTGACCACCTTCTTTTGTTGGCAGATCTTGACGAAAGCACTGTCACGCTCAATCCGGTTCTGGTGAACGTTGGTCAACTCTTGGAAGACGTAGCGGCCGATGCCCGCGTCGTACAGCCTGACCGTGTCATAACGGTGGTCGCGCAGGATGAAATCGAGGTACTTGCCGATCCTGATCGGCTTCTACAAGCCGTGTTCATTCTTGTGACCAACGCTCTCATTCACACACCGATATCGGGTGCACTCAGGCTTGAACTCGTGCCCGACGGCGATGTGGTCAAGATTCGGGTCATCGATCACGGCCCTGGCATTGGGCGAGAGCATCTCAGCCGCCTGTTCGATCGCTTTTATCGTGTTAACAGGGAGGCCAACGGCATAGCTCAGGGAAATGGACTCGGACTTGCGATTGCCCACTCAATCGCCGAAGCGCATCGAGGCTCTCTGACTGTCGAGTCCGAGGAGGGTCATGGCTCCACCTTCATTTTGGCTTTGTCTCGCAGATAGTGCAGCCCGACCTAGATAAAGGTCACTGAGAGATTTTTAGGGAGCTGCCTTTGGAAAACTTGGTGGGAAATCTTGGAAACCCAAGAACACTCACTAGTGGATGCATTGATCCATAAGTCTTAAAGAATTTCGGGAGCACCCCACTCGGGTGTACTCCCGAAATTGCGGTTGACGGCCTCTCGAAATTTGGACTGATCGTTTTCGCCTGCGGTCATGTACGTTTGATCAGTGAGCGGAATGACCGAGCCAGCTAATACGGACGTTGATTCTGCGCGTGCCTGGAGTGTCGCCGGTGGCGCATTTCTTGCCTTGTTTACGGTTTTCGGCGTTGTGTACAGCTTCGGTGAGTTTTTTGGACCGATGGCAGACGAGTTCGGATCGAGTCGTTCGAAAACCGCCATGTTTTTTTCGATCACGACCTTCGTGTATTTCGTACTCGGTCTCATCACCGGTCGCCTCGCCGATCGTGTGGGGCAACGCAAAGTGTTGTTGGTAGGAGCAGTTGCGATCGTTGCAGGACTGTTCCTCACATCAAAGGTGTCGTCCCTTGAAATGGGGTATCTCACCTATGGCGCAGGCGTCGGGTTCGGAGTTGCCTGTTGCTTCGTTCCGATAGTGGCCGGAGTCGGTGGATGGTTTGTCCGTCAACGAACGCTCGCTCTCGGCGTCGCAGTTTCCGGCATCGGAGTTGGCACCCTCGTCGTTGTCCCCTTCTCAGATTGGCTTATCGGCGAATACGGGTGGAGAACGGCATACCAGATACTCGCAGCGTTATCGGGGGTGCTGCTTCTCCTTGCTGCAGCGCTCGCTCATCGTCCACCGAATGCAGGCGTCGCCCCTGAACCCTTACGCACAACGATCAGTGGACGAAGTGAGTTCTGGGTTCTGTATGGCTCAGGATTCCTATTGTCAGGCTCTCTCTTCATGGCGTTCGTGTTCATGGCCGACTTTGTGTCATCAAAGTCGGTAGACGGTTCCGCCGCTGTCTTGCTCGGGGTCATCGGGATCTCATCAGTTGTCGGACGCTTGCTGTTAGGGGCGCTCGGGGCACGCATGGGGGTGCAGCGGCTCTACCTACTGTCGTCACTCGGTCTCTCGGCAAGTTTTGGGGTCTGGGCGGCAGTTGGCTCGTCGTATGTTGGCCTCATCATGTTTTCGATCGTGTTGGGAGTCTCTTATGGCGGCATTATCGCAATCTCGCCGGCAGTGGTCGCTCACCTCTTCGGCACCCTCGGCATGGGAGGCGTTCTCGGAGCCCTCTACACCGCTAACGGACTCGGTGGTCTCGTTGGCCCTCCGGCACTTGGGCTGCTGATCGACTCGTCTGGTTACGTGGTTGCGCAACTCATTGCGGGAACTGCGGCTGCGATCGGGGCCCTCATGTTGCTGATTCTTCCAAAGCCATCCGCCAGTGCCGGTCAGTGATCGACGACTCACTTTGCCGAGCGCTCGCGAGATCAGCACTTGCGTCGAATAGCGCGGTAATTCGGTCGGTCCATTGCAAAGCGAGGAAGGCCCGCCAATGTATGTCGCAGCAACGCACATCAAGAATCACGCAGGTAGGGTCGGCGCATGCAACCTGGCACTAAGAGCCGCCGCAGACTGCGCCCACCGAAGGCGAGTTACGGATCAGGCGATGTGCCGAGGTGGAAATGGCAGCACAAAGTCCGCATGCGATGGAAGGGTTGGCAGCGTTGGACAACTCTCGGCTCCCCGAATTTTTCTCCATCCAGCCTTGAACGCGGCGCGAAAAGGAAAGCTCCCTGCGAAATCGATGGTTGTAACGCTCCGAGCGTGATGAAATCCGGCCTCTGCTGGTCTCATCGCCAAGCGTCTCCCTCCTCGTGAACATCGAACGGGGTTGCGCATAGTTGGGACGTTAAGCGTTGCATGCTGGCAGACTGAAAGCTGTGAGTACAGAGTCCCGGCACGGCAGCCAGATTGACCGCACCGAAGAATGGAACGACCTTCGCAACCGGTTCCTCGCCCCTGCGGGAGATCGTCCAGCAAGCACGGCTCGTGGTGTTCATCACCAAGCCCTGCTGTGTTCAGATGTCGAGCAGACCATCAACTTTTATCAAGGGCTTCTTGGCTTTCCGCTCACCGAACTCTTTGAGAATCGCGACTACGCGGGAAGCACGCACTTCTTCTTCGACATCGGCAACGGCAATTGCCTCGCCTTTTTTGACATGCCCGGGCTAGGTCTCGGCGAGTACCAAGAAGTACTTGGTGGGCATCATCACCTTGCCATTTCGATGACCCCCAACGAATGGAACGCCGCCCGAGACCGCCTTGAGGCCGCCGGCGTGGAGATGGCTCATGTCGATGGCTCATCTCTGTACTTCGTCGGCCCAGATGGCGAGCGTCTTGAATTGATCAGCGACCCACTCGGCGAAATGTACGGTTCACAGGTGCTGTAACCGAAGTCGGTTGGCTACGAATCGGTGCCCCAAGGGCCAATTCCAACGACTCGTTCCACTGCGACCCGGGTGATGAACCCCTCAGGCGGGTTGTCACCCGGAGGGAAGACCACATCAGGGCCCATGTATTTGCGGGCGAGTGGCCGAAGTAGGTCGGGCGCGCCGCCCGGAGTAATCGTTGCACGGCCATGAACAACGAGATACGTCTCAAGACCGCGTTCGTCCTTGCGGCCGCCGAGCATCGAAAGAGCGACGCGGTCATCGCGTCGAAGGTTGAACACTTTGCGACGTTCTGCCTGATGGGCGACCAGAATGTCATCGCCGTCTAACCCCACCCAGACCAGACTGACCTGAGGCCGGCCATCAGGATCAATCGTCACCATATGTACGAGCGGAGCCGACTCGATTACTTGCTTTGCATGTTCGTTGAGCACGTCATTAGTTTGGAACATTTCGTGACATGAAGTGAAGAATTCTCTCCGATCGTTGGACGATTGCGACAATATGTCTGTGGAATCAGCGAATGATGTTGAGTGGAGCACCGTAGACGACACTCCAGCCGCCTGGTCGGCGCTAGGCGAGCTCTATCACCGATTTCTCACCGGGCTGTTGCTTGGAATGGTGACCCGAGTCGGCGTTGAACCCGCTGCACGCGTCGTCTTCCGAACCTTCAGAAATCAGCATCTTGAAGCGTTCAAGCCAGGGCTCGAAAAGCTTGGCCTCACCGATGAACCAGATGCAGTTGCCTGTGCAAAATATCACGTGCTCTCGAACGCTCTCGGTGGAGTGCACGTGGAGTGGATCCCTGAATCGGAAACAAAGTCATGGGTGCGGTACCTGCCACCACGATGGATTTTCGATGGAACAGCGGTGTGCGGCATTCCAACAGAACTCAGTAGAGCGATGCTTCGCGGATGGCACGGTCATAACGGCGTGACGCTTGGCAACCCGCGTCTTGGCTTCGTTGCAACGTCGCAGACCACCGACGGTCAACCCGGTCTTGTCGGCTATTACATCGAAGAGGACCACGATCTTGACCTCGACGACCGAGTGAGGTTTCGTCCTGGGGAGCGCCCGCCGGGGCCTGCCGCCGATTTGCCCTCTCCCTCGTGGGACCCAGTTCGCTTAGCGAAAGTTGAGCGCAACTATGCAATGAACTACATCCATACGATTCTTCCGGCAATGACCGAGGAACTGGGCCCGGGAACAACTCGTGCGGTTGCGTCGGTGGTCGGTCGGCAGATCGGTATGCAATTTCACTCCGCTGTGATGGATGCGGTTGGGTTTGATGGCGGCCTTGGGATCCGTCTTGGGTACCTTTTCGCAGGGCACGGAGATCGATGTGAGGTCGCGCAGGTCGGTGGCGCAGAACATGTTCGGCTTCACTCGTGGAGACTGTTCGACCCTTCGTCAGTTAACGCTGCCGTGTTCGACGGCTGGAATGCGCTGTGGGAAGGGTTCGCTTCGATGGAAGATCGAACGCTGTCGGTCACTCAACGACTCGACTGGGGAGCACCACACTTCGAATGGGTGATTTCATAACCCCTCCCGTGGAATCGACGCTGATCGATGACGCCGAGGCCTATGTGTGAGCGGCCGCTCTGCGCTCGGTTTCAGCGACGAGAGCGCCGGGGTCAGACTTAAACTCGGCAAACTCTGAGCTCGTCATAATGACCCGCCATCCGTCATCGCTTGACATCACGACAGCCGGAAGTTGACCCGCCGCCGCAAGCTGCTCTGGAAGCGCCTCATCTCGATGAATGAACGTGAAGTTGAGATCAGACTGATCGACAGCGGCCTTCCATGAGCGTTTGCCAAGCGGGTTCCAGCCGTGAGTGACATCACAAAGTTCACATGAACCTCGTCGAGCCAGCTTGGAGAACGCATAAGCGAGTTCGCCTCCAATCGTGCCATCTGCGTTGTAGATGCCTACCACTTCCTGCATATCAGTGAACCTAAACGGTCGTTGAGAGCAGTGGGGCACTGAGACAAGAGAATGATGCGGGCTCCAGTGGTACGAGCCATTGGCCTTTCGATACGTTCAACAAGAGAACGATCATGACTATCGACCCGTCACTTTGGACCCCCCATCCGCCTGACACTTCCGAGCCACCGGTTGGCGCCGTGAAGAAGGCCGTGATGGTGCAGCACTGGACCGACATCGTCTTTTGTCACTGGCGCTACGACCCTTCGGTCGTGCAGCAACTACTTCCCGCTGGTGTTGAGGTTGACACGTTTGACGGCTCAGCGTGGGTTGGCCTGATCCCGTTTCACATGGATGGTTTAGGTATTCCTGGAATTGCACCGCTGCCCTATGTCGGCTCATTTCCGGAGGTGAACGTCCGCACCTATGTTCGAGCTGGGAGTAAACGAGGAGTGTGGTTTATGTCGCTCGACATCGACCGTTGGCTCCCGGCTCTCATTGCCCGACTTGGCTATCGCATTCCGTATTGCGTGGGTGATGTTCGACATGTGCGAATTGGTGATCGAGTGATGTCATCGGTGCAGCGAAAATGGCCGTCAACCCGGTACCGATCAGCAGAAATGTCGGTGACAGTCGGTGAAACTGTCGCAGATGATGACCTCTCGCGATTTCTCACCGCCCGCTGGGGGCTTGTTGCAAACCCGTTTCGTGGTCGGCCGGTATGGGCGCCAGTTGACCACCCGGCGTGGCCGCTGCACTCGGCAACTGTGAGTGAACTCGATGCCGGGGTCGTAGCCGCTGCTGGGCTGCCATACCCGACAGGTGAACCTCACGTGTTGTACTCACCGGGGGTGCCGGTGCGAATTGGACTACCGCGACTTCTTGAGCGCTGACTTTACGGTTGTTCAGCTGAATTCTTCAATCGACACCCAGTTGCCATGAAACCCGTTCGGCACGCGGGCCGGAAGATGCACCACGGCGACAGGGTTATCGGCAATCTGCGCGGCGTCGAACACGCAGAGGTCAGAGAGGTTGGTCGATCGATTGTGGCGGAGGGCCATTACGTAGCCGTCATCTTCAGCGGTTGAGTTCTCGCGCGGAATGAACACCGGCTCTCCGTAACCCATCTCGTCGTTGTCAGTACGACGGGTGACAGCACCTGAATGCATATCGATCCGGCACAACGTGTCCTGTGCAATTCCCGAACCGAGCCCGGCGGAATATCCAAACTGATACGGGCGGCCGACGAGGTCTTCACGAACTCGTGGAAATTCCTGAGGGTGGTCATCAAGGGTGCGTTGGGTTGCCATACCTGAGGTCAGATCGAATTCCCAGCGGTCAAGGCGAGGCGCCCCCTCATTTGGTCCCCGACGCTCTCGGTCAAACATCTTGGGGTGACGAACAGCATCAAGCACCACTCGAACGTTGCCGTCGGCATCAACCTCGTCGTAAGCATTCATTGGGTGGAAGATGTAACAAGGATCGATCGAGAACCAGGTGATGTCATCTGAGGCGCATGGCCCATCATCTCGTGGGACCAACCCGACTCGAGCGTCGTAATCAGCAAACCAGCGATAGGGAAGTGACGCTCCACCCATCGCAGCATCGATATCGAAGAGCACCGGCAAGTCAAACACGAGCGCATAACGCTCGGTAATTGCAATGTCGTGAATCATTGGCCCGCCAGGAAGCTCAATGTCTCGAGTACGTCGCACCTTGCCGTCGGTGCCGACGACGAGATATTGCACCTGGTTGCCCCAACCCCACCAGTACGTCATGACGTGTAGCTCTCCCGACAGCGGATCCCGCTTCGGATGGGCCGAAAATGCGTAGGGAAGCGTGCCGTTGAGGTTGGAGATGACGAGCGTGTTGAGTTCAGAATCCATCTCAACTGGGGGTGCACCTGCTTCGACACAGGCCAATAACTGGCCCGCATGCGCAACGATGTTCGTGTTCGCAGAGAAACTCATGTGGTCATCTGGCCATGGGTTAGGTGGAGCGTCTTCGCCGAGCACTTTGGCAACATCGGCGCTTCGAACCCAACGATTGCGGTACCACTGGGCCTTGCCGCCTCCGAGACGTAGACCGTGAACCATGCCGGTGCCGGTGAACCAGTGGTACTTCTCGGGGTCGGGAGGGGTAACTGGGTTGGGCCCATTGCGCACGTAGACACCATCGAGTTCGGGTGGAAGTTGGCCAGTGACCTTCAGGTCGAACTCGGTAAGTTCACGGTCAACGGGTGCCATATTCCCGCGGAGAAATGGATTTGACGACATTCGGAAAGTCTGCCCGTTGGTCGAAGCGCGGTCAACTTCCGCGTTACCGTGCGTTTGTGTCGTCAACCGAACGTCAACATCACCTAGATGCCGTTCGTGCATTTGCGATGTTGCTCGGCATCGTGCTTCATGCCTCACTTTCGTATTTCGACAGTGGATGGGCAGTGAATGATGGGGTTGATTCAGGGTTCTTCGCGGTGTTGCTGATCGGAATTCATGGCTTCCGAATGCCACTGTTTTTCCTGTTGAGTGGGTATTTCACTGCGCTCCTCGTGCAACGCCGGGGCATTGCACAAACTGCAAAGAATCGGTTGCTTCGCATCACCATCCCACTGGCAATTGGTGCTGTCACGATCGTTCCCCTCACCACGCTCACCGGGTCATGGGCTTCGAGTAGTGATGGTGATGAGGTCAGTGCCGGTGAGGTCGAACGACCGAGCGTATGGCCCGGAGTGATGTACGGCGATGCGAGCGTCGTCAGTGCCGCACTTGTCGACGGAGCTGATCCAGCTGAAGTGGGCTCAGACGGAAGTCTTCCGGCGTTCTTCGCGGTGATGGTGGGCGACATTGATGTAGTGGCAACCCTTCATGAAGCGGGAGCAGACCTCAGCACGCCGAACATTGATGGTGCCATGCCGCTGTCACTTGCCGTGTGGGCAGGTCACAGCGACATAGCGGAATTCATTTTCTCGACCGCTGGATCAGAAGGAGTCGACGACATTCCGCGTGAAAACGGTAAACGCAATTGGGAAAAGATCTCATGGTTTGGGGACGGGGAGAACGATTCGAAGGCCATTATTGAAGCGGTTCGTCAAGCAGTTCCGAACCCATCTGCGCCCAGCACCATCAATCGTTCTCTTGAACCTTGGAATACCGGATTACACCACCTGTGGTTTTTGTGGCACTTGACGCTGATCGCAGGAGGCTATTTGCTACTCACTCAACTTCGGGGAGCACGAACGTGGCGACCGCTTCCTGTATGGGTGGTGGCACCGAGCGCGTTCATCGCGACGGCCTGGCTGCAGATGTCGATGTGGTCGTTTGGTCCCGACACCAGCACGTCGCTCATTCCCGCAGGGCGTGTAGTCGCCTACTACGCCGTCTTCTTCGCTGTGGGTGTGGCGTCGTATTCGGTCAGGGCCAGCGGCAAAAATTGGATGTCGCAGCTCTCTAGGGCATGGGTGCCAGGCGTTGCGCTCAATGTGGCATTAGGCGGCGTGTTGTGGGCTGCTCTTGATGCTGCATACGGAGATGCCCCTAATGAGACATTGGCGGGTGTGCTCCAGACCATCTACACCTGGCTCATGATTGCGGGTGTCATCAGCCTCGCATCTATCTTGCTCAACACATCTCGCCGATGGATTCGGTTCGTTTCCGATTCGGCGTATTGGTTGTATCTCGCCCATCTCCCGCTCGTGCTCATCGGGCAACGATGGCTTCAAGACGTCAACTGGCCGATAGGGCTTGAATTTCTCCTTCTCGTGTCAACGCTCACAGTGGTACTGCTCATCTCGTATCGCTGGCTGATTCGACCAACTCCGATCGGATGGCTGTTAAATGGCCGTCCCAAAGATCAGGCTCGGTAGCTACACCCAATTTCGATCTGTGAACATTCGGGAGCTTTTCGGTCGATAGCCCCGTCAGGTTGCGCGAGTAGTTCGAATTGCAGGCATCCAGCGCTGCCCAGCGGTGTCGTTAACACATTGGAGAATCGCTGACTCGTGAACTTCTATCGCTTCGCAAAAGCGACGTGTGGAATTTTCGCCAACTGCCATCCACGCAGGTGAGGCGAGTTCATCTGTCTGTTGTTCAATCGCATGGCGGGCTGCCCGCCCATCATCGGTGATCTGTTGCTGAAGAGCCCAGCCTTTCCTTGCGAGCCGTTCCCAACCGTGGGCGATTGCGTCGTCATCCCAGCCGCGACTACGGGCAATCCATTCCTCACCGCCATATTCGTTGCGATCGACCATCGCTGAATGAAGCAGCCCAACCTCGACAGCATTGAGATCGTGAGCCGCACAGATCGCCCAGTGCACATCACCCCGTAACTCACGTAAACAATTTGCGGCCCGCCATGCGGAGAGTGCTGGGTCAGATGG
>JAKMEY010000057.1 GCA_022425725.1 Ilumatobacteraceae bacterium | reverse complement strand
CGACCGTAAAACCCTGACGCATCATGAGATTCTCGGCGGCCAGCGCCGAAATCAGAGGTTGAGGTTCGTCGGCGTTCCGCCACGCGAAAACCCTACGCGACCAGCGCGCGTCAGCGCGCGATCACTTTGCGTTGGGCACGCCGAGTACACGGTCAACGTATTCGTTGCGGAAGGTGCCATCTGGGTCAAGTGCTACTCGGAGTTCTTGGAACTCTCCCCAACGTGGATACCTCTCGCACAGTTGCGCAGCATTGAGATAATGCATCTTTCCCCAATGTGGTCGCCCGCCGTATGAATCCATGATGTCGGCGACTTGCTGAAAATATGACTCATACGGTGCGCCGACATACTGGTGAACTGCAACCCAACCGTTCAACCGGCCAAACCCGGTGGAGAGCGCAATGTCGTCCGCGGCGGAAACGCGGACCTCGATTGGAAACAGACTGGGGAAGCTGAGGTGTTTCGTCACCTCTCGCACTCGCTGAACTGCCTCAGGCAGACATTCGAGCGGAATGCCATATTCCATCTCGACGAACCGAACGAGGCGAGGGCTCGCAAACACTCTGAACGAATCATCGATGAGATCACGCTCTGACACCGATGACGACACCAGTTTTGCAATGCGGGGCGCGAGGCTCGGCCAACGCCGTCCCACACGGCACACCGTGCCAAACGCGAGGTTCTCCGCGACATATTTGTCACGAAAATACGCGACTTTCCCTGGTCGTTGGATGTCTTCAGTGGTGCGCTGGTTTCGTTTCACCTGGCACCGACGGGCTCCTGGCATCCAGAAAAACTCTGCATGGTCTGCGCTCTCTGCGAATGACGGGATGTCATCGAGGAGATCGTCGAGATACTCGATCGTCTCGTAAGCGTGCAGTCGGAACGACGGCACGCACTGCAACACAACCTCACAGACGACGCCGAGCGCACCAACGCCAACAGCGGCCATCGAAATTCGGGGATCGCCTTCATTGAGTTCGACAATTTCGCCCTTCCCATTCACCAACGTCATCGCAACGACGTTGGTAGCGAGATTGCCAAGGCCAGATCCTGTGCCGTGCGTTGCGGTCGATATCGCTCCCGCAATGCTCTGGACGTCAATATCACCGAGGTTGGGTAGCGCAAGGCCATAGTTATGAAGTTCACGACAGAAGTCGTGAAGGGTGGCGCCTGCTTGCACGTGCACCTGACCGGCTTCGCGGTCGACGCTGAGAATCTGTGTCATGTTGTCGAGTCGCAACATGACACCATCGGTCATTGCAGTCGCAGTAAAGGAATGGCCTGCGCCAATGACCTTCACTCGCTGGCCCGTCTCGTGTGCTTGACGAACGATGCGTGCAACCTCATTGGTCGAAGCGGGCTGGTGAACAGCATCGGGAACACACCGCTGATTACGAGCCCAGTTGCTCACCACTGACGAACGGGGGTTTCCCACCTCTTCGACAGTACTGGCAATCGCTCGTCTACGATGAGCCCATGTCGATCACGGAACGACCAACCGGCTCCCGCACCGTTCATGGGGTGTGTCATCACGACTGCCCCGACACCTGCGGCTGGGTTGTTGAGACCGACGACAAAGGTGTTGCAGTGCGAATGCGTGGCGACGAAGACCACCCATTCTCAGCCGGTGAGCTATGTCCGAAGGTGAACCGGTTCCTCGACCGGGTGTACCACCCCGATCGCATTCTCACCCCGCTGCGTCGTGTCGGAGCAAAAGGGAGCGGCGAGTTCGAACCAGTGACATGGGAAGTTGCGCTTCGAGACGTAGGTGAACGCCTCACCGATCTTGTGAACACCCATGGAGGTGAGTGTGTCCTTCCATTTAGTGACGCCGGTAATCAATCTGTGCTCTCACTGCAGGGCATCTCGTCACGTTTCTTCAATCACATCGGCGCGAGTCGGCTCCTAAGAAATATCTGTGGCCCCACCGTTGGTGCCGGATTGTCAATGACCAATGGCAACGGCAAAAGTCTCGACCCGATGGAAATCGAGCATTCTCGTCTCATCGTGCTGTGGGGAACCAACACCCGCCTCACCAACCGCCACCTGTGGCCCACGATTGAAAAAGCACGTGCAGCTGGGGCACGCCTCGTCGTGATTGATCCAGTGAAGACGATCACCGCCGATGCTGCAGACGGCGATGACGACTATTTCTTGCAGCCCCTTCCAGGGACCGACATTGCGTTGATGCTCGCAGTCATGCACATCATCACTCGTGACGACCTTGTTGATGATGAGTGGGTAAGCGAGCACACCCTTGGCTTTGATGAGCTCTCGACGCACGTGGCGACACGCACCCCGGAGTGGGCGGCGGCGATCACTGGTCTCAGTGTCGCTGATATCGAACGATTCGCTCGTGACTACGCGACGATCGGGCCAGCAGTAATTCGAACACTCGTTGGTGCCGAGCACCATGAAAACGGCGGAATGTTCTTCAGGACCATCGCCTGCCTTCCTGCCCTCATCGGTGCGTGGAAGCACCGCGGCGGCGGAATTGCTCGCAGCGTTGGCATGTGGCAAGACTCGATGATTGACGAGGCTGCACTCACGCGTCCTGATCTACTTGCAGGTCGATCGCCACGCACCCTGAATATGAGCCGGCTCGGTGAAATTCTCACCGACACTGATCCTCCCGTGCATGCAATCATCATGTGGAACGTGAACCCGTTGGTGAGTGTGCCGAATGCTGAACTCATCAAACGAGGGATGGTCCGCGATGACCTCCTCACCATCGTTCATGAACAGTTCATGACCGACACGGCGAAATATGCCGACTATGTATTCCCGGCAACGACACAAATCGAGTCAGCCGACATCACCCCATCGTGGGGGCATCTCTATCTCGGCTGGAACGAGCCCGCGATCGACCCGCTCGGCGAGTCGGTGTCAAACCCAGAGTTTTTCCGTCGGCTCTCCGCGGCGATGGGTCTTACCGAACCATCGCTGTTCGATGACGATCTCACGATGCTGCGCGACATCTTGGTGAATGTTGATCTCGATGAATTGCGAGCTCAACACCATGTACGAGTGCCATACCCAGAAGATGGTCGGCCATTCGGCGCAGGCGAGTTTGCAACCACGTCTGGTCGGGTTGAGTTCGTCAGTGAACGACTAGAAGCAATGGGACAACCCCGTCTGCCTGATTTCGTTGCCCCACAGGAAGGGCCTGGTGGCCCACTGCACGATCGATTCCCGCTGCAGCTCATGACGTCAAAACGTCATCTTCGATTTTTGAATTCTGGCTACAGCCACATGGACACCCATGGCGGAGCCGAAGACGGCCCGTTCATTGAGATCGATGAACACGATGCTGTCGCACGGTCTCTCAGCGAGGGAGACCGAGTGCGTGTCTTCAATGATCGTGGTTCTCTTGAACTGCCCGTTCGCATCTCCTCGAAGGTGCGTCCAGGTGTCGTCGTCGTTCCATGGGGGTGGTGGGAACAGCATCACCGAGATGGCAGCGTCGCAAATAGTCTCACCAGCGACACCCTCACCGACTGGGGTGGCGGCGTTGCGTTCTATGACACGTTGGTTGAGGTGTCAAGGCTCTAAGCCCCAAACAGGGGTAACCTGCGCCCATGGCGGGCGATGTGATTTATGCCTTCCGAGTGACGCGGCTTCCGCTTCTTGACGCGGGTGGCGCGCAGATCGGTCGTATTGAAGACATTGTTGTCGTACCTGGACGCCCAGGTAAGGCTCCACGTGTCGTTGGCTTTGTCGCGAACAGTCAACGCCGTCGAATTTTCGTGAATTGGGCTCGGATTGGCGAACTTGATGGCGGCGGCGCTCAGTTGCGCTCATGGGACGTTGACCTTCACCCATTCCGTCGTCGTGCTGGCGAAACCCTCATTGGGGCGGAGATCATCGACCAGTCGATCGCATCGGGGGAATCTGTCAGTGATGTCGGTCTCGAACATAAATCTGACGATGTAAGCGACTGGTGGGAGGTGTCGACAGTTCGACTCGTTCGCCGGCACGTACTGAAGCCACGACCGAGCTATCGACTTGTTGACTGGCGAGAGGTGCAGCAACTCTTTGCCGCGCACACCGCAATGGCGGCAGAAGCAGCTCGTCTTCGAGATATGCACCCCTCCGATGTTGCTGTCGTGGTGCGCGCCCTTCCGCAATCTCAGCGTCGGCAGTTAGCAGAAGCAATGGACGACGAGCGTCTTGCCGACTTGCTCGAAGAGTTACCTGAAGACGAACAGCTTCGCCTCATTGAAGGTCTCGACCTTGACCGTCTTGTCGGCGTGTTGGAAGAAATGGAATACGACGACCTCACCGACTTGCTCGGCGAGATGCCTGACCAACAGCGCGAGGCTGTCCTTGAAGCGATGGATGACGAAGACGCTGAGGTGCTCACTCGGTTGCTCTCCTACGACGAGCGCACCGCGGGTGGTCTGATGACGCCGGACGTCATCATTCTTGGGCCAGATGACACTGTCGCTGAAGCGCTTGCACAATTACGTGATCCGAACTGGTCGCAGGCGGTCGCAAGCCAAGTCTTTATTTGTCAGGGGCCATTCATGCCGCCGACAGGCCGCTATCTCGGTGTTGTCTACGCGCAGCGCCTGCTGCGAGAGCCACCGAGCATGGCGCTCGGTCGTTGTCTTCGAAATATTCCGACGACCACACCTGATGCTCCCGAACAAGAGGTTCATGAACAGTTCGCCCATTACAACCTGATGGCACTTCCGGTCCTCGATGAGGCCGGACGCCTGCTGGGTGCAATTGCGGTGGACGACGTTGTCGACCGACTGCTCGGAGTTGACTGGCGTTCACGTCAGCGTCGACGCACCACCCCAGTTCAACCGATGGTGACGCCATGAAGCGCCGTAACGATCTCTCTCAGCCGCGCCGTCGCCGCCGGCTCGACGTGTCGTATGACGCCGACGCCTTTGGCAAGTTCAGTGAGTCAATCGCAATGTTGCTCGGCACCGCTCGCTACCTCGTGTGGCAAACGATCGTCATCATCGTCTGGTTACTCTTCAATATTTTGCCGCCCGCCGACTGGCAGTTTGACCCGTGGGGCCGTGGTCTTGTTCTGTTGACGTTGGTGCTGTCGCTACAGGCGTCGTATGCCGCTCCACTCATTTTGCTTGCGCAGAATCGTCAAGAACGTCGTGATCGTGCGGCCGCTGAACTTGATCGCCAGGTTGCTGAACGCACTCAGGCCGACACGGAATTCCTCGCGAGAGAAATTGCCGGTGTACGTCTCGCACTCGCCGACGTCGTGACCGGCGAAGAGTTGCGTGAACAACTTGCCGGTTTAACGTCTGCAATTGAACGACTTGAAGCCCAATTGGGAAATAGCGATGAGCAGGCTCATCACGATTCGGTTCAGTCTGACGGCTGACCGGTAAATTCTTGAATCCTGATTCCGTGCTCTTGGATGTGATGTAACAGCCGGTTGGTGGGTAGGTCGGTTACCCCCGGAATCACGAGGCCAGTGGCCAGACCAGAACTCTCAAGCTCGGTGATCATTGCTGCGATGACGGCCGCCGCAACCGATCCAACAAGTTCTGCGACGCCCATCACATATGTTTCGCGGGCGCCATCGGGTGATGCTCCTCGAACCTCCACGCGAAGCGCTCCCACCCCACCTTCAGCATGTGGTGGCCGCAACATTGGAAGACGAGCGGTGAGACGGTCACGTCGGGTGGCAGATCGGCGTGACGAAATACGTTGGGCTTCAGGAAATGCTCGGTGTAACAAGATCGGGAGTGGAGACTCAGCTCGGTAGCAGTCGACCGCTCCGACAGGTTCAGGAAACCAGCACAACTCACGGCCTGATCCGCCGTGAAACTCTTTCCATTCACCGTCGATGTAGCCAGGTGACCGACCACTCAATGAACGATGGTGGACTCGCGCACACGCCGGACCGGCGGCGCCATGCATCGCAACATGAAGTTCATCTACTCGATGTAGGCGGGATGAGAGATGTCTGGCGAGGAGCCCGGAAAGGCCGGGAGACATGCCGGCTCCAACCACGAGTGCAGCATCATTCGAGGAGAATAATGTGCCCAAGTCAAATAGTTGCTGAGTGTCATCGAGATCGTCAGCAAGGGTGATGACTGACGCCCCGTGGCGACCAATCTGTTCGACGAGTCCTCGATGGCGCCCAGGAATCGCAAGGACAACGATGTCACCTGCTGCGAGTTCTGGGAACGGGTCGCGTCGCGGATCAAACGGGCTCAATTGGTCGTCACCGCAGAGCTGTGAAAGTCGGTGGGCGACGACACCAGCGCCGGCGAGCCAGACTGTCATTCAGCGCCACCGTCATCTGGAGGAATGCGAACCGGTCGCCACCCGCCGTGGCGCGGCGGAGTTCCTCCCCGACCCTTCACTCTGATGGCGCCAGCAGCAGCAATCGTCATGATGAGTGCCGAAACGATTCGACGAGCAAAACGCATAGCCACAGTCTGCCTGAGAGAACTTGTCGAATGCTCAATACTCTTTTGACGGCCGATTGACGGCCGAAGCCAATCTCATGCGTCGCCTGAGTCTGATCTCAGCTGTTCGCAGCACTGAGAGTGCAGTCGATGCGTTGCTTCAGGTGCCTTCGGCGGATTTCTCGTTCCAGCCGGTTGCACATGACACCAATGCCCACAGGGTGATCAACAGTGGAACGATAATGAACAGCACCGGGATCGATGCATCTTCGCCGTAGCCCTTCGCTGAGAGCGAACTCACAGTGAAGATCTCTCCGGCCACAAAGAGCACAATCGCAATGACGCCGAATCGTGCCCTCGCTACCCCGCTCAAGATGAAACTGAGAATCAAGATCGTCAGCCCTACCGTGACAATTTTGGTGCCCCACGCCAACTCGACGCTTGTTGCAATATCGAGCTCACGTCCTTGAGCGCCGGTCCACTGGTCTTTTGCCCAATCTTCAGCTCCCACAAGGTTGCCTAGCCCTAGAAGAGTCATCATGAGACCCAACACGAGCAGAGAAATACGGGCGTTCAAGATCTTTTGCATGATATTCCCCAATCTGGTGAGCCAACCTCACCAATCATCAAACTACTCGCCGCAACATGCGTCGAAGTGCAACTCTGGCAACACCTCAGGGCTTGAAGAGCACGCAACAATCACCAACAACGAAAAACGCACATGCCAGACGTCGCAACACACCAAAATCTTAGACCGTCCGCACTCATACCCGTCGAGAACGACAAACGGCGGCCCATCGGGCCGCCGTAGTGGGGCTAACAAGAATCGAACTTGTGACCTCATCCTTATCAGGGATGCGCTCTAACCGACTGAGCTATAGCCCCGGCAGAGGTGAAACGCTATCGGGGCGCCAACCCGAACCTCAACCTCGACTAGTCAGGCCGGCGACGACGAAATGCTTCAATCGGGTCAAACGTGCGCTCAGTGACCTCTTCTTCCAGCACAGACAGCCGTATGCCACCAACGACGTCGCTGATGAGGTTGAAGATCGTCGCCATCAGCACCGCAGCCCCCGTCGTGGCAACCACAAGAAAGAGCCCGATCACCCACGCGGCACTGAAAATCTCATCACCATGTAGCTCAAAGGTCTCCCAACCAAACTGGGTGAACCAACGTTCGACGTTCGCAATCGTTCCTGTCGAATCGGCGACCCTCCACAACATCACACCGGCGGTCAATAGCACCACATATGACACCAGCGAAAACAGCGCCGCCACCTTGAACGTTGACCATGGGTCAATATGGCGGAGTACCCGTGACACTCGTCGCACTCGTGGTCGACCACCAACCCGCCGCAACACCACCTGGCGGCGAACTCCAAGAAATGCTGGAGAGGAGTGGGTTGTTGCCGTCGCACTCTCAGCCTCAACGACTTGTGGAACCTCGCCCGATGGTTGGGCAGTCACGATGTCTGGCATGACGAACTCACTTGTTGGTTCGCTCACCTCATCGGAGTTCTCTGGCACCTGCACAGGCGTGGTGCGCGGCGAAGCGTCAGACTGCGAACCCCGCTCAGGCTGTTCCTCAGCATCGTCGTCGTGAGTGTGCTCGACCACGTCATCGAGTGTACGCAACGTGACTCAATCGTTCGGTTCAGCCGTCAAGTGCATCACTCGCTGCCGCCTGAGCACGTGCGCTGCCAACTTGAACCGTCACCATCGAACGACGTCCTCCGTCAGCGAATTGTTCGCGAAGATCGACGACGACCGCTCCATTCCGTCGCGCAACGTCGTCGGCAACAGCCGCACCCCACCACAACACGGCGAGTGCGCTTGCATCAGCAGCCGCCCTCGCCTGTTGGCGCTCAACCAATACGGTCATAGGTCCACCAACAACCACACTCAATGCGACAGCGATGACCCCAATGAGCGCGGCACTCAACACCAACCCTCCACCGCCATCTGCGTGATGTGAGCAGGTAGAGATGTGACTATTCGCCGGCGATGATCGGGGCAACGGAGGCAACGGTCTGACCGTCGTCGAGGTTCATGACGCGAACCCCGGTGGCATCACGTCCTTGGGAAGAGATTTCGCGGACTTCCATGCGAATGGTCACACCACCCGACGAAACTGCCACGATCTCATCTTCGATTCCCACCATGAACGCCGCAGCAACGACGCCTTTCTTGCCGGTGAGTTTGATGCCACGCACGCCCTGACCGCCACGGCCCTGGGTATTGAATTTGTCGAGTTGCGTCCGCTTGCCAAACCCTGCTTCGGTCATGAGGAGAATCGCAGTGTCATCGCGGGCGACATCACAAGAAACGACTGCGTCATCGCCGGTCTTCAACTTCATACCGCGAACACCAGCCGCTGAGCGACCCATCGCTCGAACATCGCCTTCGTTAAAGCGAATCGTCATTCCTGACTTCGCCACCATAAAAATGTCGTCGGTACCGCTGGTCTCAATCACCTTCACCAATTCATCATCGTCGTTCAAATTGATGGCAATAAGGCCGTCGCGTCGACTCGAGCTGTAGGCATCGAACGCCGTCTTCTTGACGGTTCCTTTTCGTGTTGCAAAGAACAAGAACCGTTCTCCCGCAAAGTCACGAGTGTCGATGATCGCCTGAATGAATTCGTCTGCTTGGAGGGGAAGCAAATTGACAATCGGCATGCCCTTTGCGGTGCGCTCACGTTCAGGAATGTCGAGGGCACGCAATCGATACACCCGTCCACGATTTGAGAAAAACAGCAAATGTGCGTGGGCTGTGGTGAAGATGACATGACGGATGATGTCATCTTGTTTGAGTTTGCCTCCCGACACACCGCGGCCGCCACGGCCCTGCGTCTTAAACGACGAAGCAGAGACCGCTTTCACGTACTGTGCCTCTGTCATAACAACGACGAGTTCTTTATCTTCAACGAGATCTTCGATACTCATTTCGCCTTCGTCATAGGTGATCGCACAGACTCGGTCAGTCGCAAAGTCATCGCGGACAGAGCCGAGTTCGTCTTTAATCACGCCGCGAAGTTTCTTATCGTCGGCCAAGATCGATTCGAGCTCTTTGATCTTCTCGCGGATGCTCTCGAGTTCTGACTCGATATCGATACGGCTCAGACGCGTGAGCTGACGAAGTTGCATGTCGAGGATGTCAACCGCCTGAGCCTCTGAGAACTCATAGGGCTTCTCCATCAACGCTGCTTTTGCGGCTTGCGCGTCTTCGCTACCGCGGATAAGCGCAATGATCTCGTCGATGACGTTCAGCGCCTTAATGCGGCCATCGAGGATGTGTTCACGCCGCTTCGCTTTTTCTAAACGGTAATTCGAACGACGGGTGATGACCTCAATCTGGTGACGAACATAGCCATCGATCGCATCCCGCAAGTTCAACGTGCGGGGCACATCGTCAACGAGAGCAACCATGTTGATCGAAAAACTGGTTTGAAGCTGCGTGAGCTTAAAGAGGTTGTTGAGCACCACGTTTGCATTTGCGTCACGCTTCAACGTGATCACCAAGGAGGTCTCGCCACCGGATGACCCATCGTTGATGTCGGCAATTCCTTCGATATCTCCGTTGTCGACCAATTCGGTGATGCGAGCCGCAATCGCAGAACAACTCGTTTGATACGGCAGTTCGGTGACAATGATTTCCATTCGCCCCGACTTGCCCTCGTCGATGGTCGCAGTCGCGCGCATCTTCACTGAGCCGCGCCCAGTGCGATAGGCATCGATAATGCCGGCACGACCGAGAATTGAGCCACCGGTCGGGAAGTCTGGCCCTTTCACGAACTCCATGAGATCGTCAGAGGTCGCTTCAGGGTTGTCAATGAGATGCACGGTTGCGTCGATGACTTCGCCGAGGTTGTGCGGTGGAATGTTCGTAGCCATTCCGACAGCGATGCCTTGAGATCCGTTCACCAAGAGGTTCGGGAATCGTGCCGGCAAGACCGATGGTTGTTCGGTGCTGCCGTCGTAGTTCGGCACCATGTCGACGGTGTCTTCGTCGATATCCGCGAGTAACTGCATTGCAAGTGGGTGTAAACGACACTCCGTGTAACGGCTAGCTGCCGGACCAAAATCGGGCGAACCGTAGTTACCGTGGAAGTCGATAAGTGGGTGTCGCACCGAGAACGGCTGAGCGAGACGAACGAGTGCGTCGTAAATCGCGCTGTCACCATGTGGGTGGTAGCGAGCCATCGTGTCACCCGAGACACGCGCGCACTTCACAAATGGGCGGTCAGGGCGGAAACCCTGTTGCTCCATGTCCCAGATGATGCGGCGGTGAACTGGCTTAAGCCCATCACGTACGTCGGGCAATGCACGAGACATGATGACCGACATCGCATACTCCAAGAAGGAGTTCTCCATCTCATCTTGGAGCGCTATCGGTTGAACTGGAACGTGTTGTTCTTCGGGTTCAATTGGGGTTTGATCGTCACTCATCAGAAATCAAGGTTCCTCACGTCGCGGGCGTTTGTGGTGATGAAGTTGCGGCGACTCTCAACGTCGTCGCCCATGAGCACGCTCATCACCATGTCGGCCTCAGCAGCCTCTTCAACGGTGACCTGCAACAGCGTGCGGGTCTCCGGGTTAATGGTTGTCTCTCTGAGTTCCTGCCAGTCCATTTCACCGAGACCTTTCAATCGTTGGAACTCTTTACGGTGATTTGGTTTCTCCGCGAGGAACCGATCTTTCGCAAGGTCGTCTTTGAGATAGACCTTTTCTTTGCCCACCTCTGTGGAGTAGAGCGGAGGCTGCGCAATGTAGATGTATCCAGCTTCAACGAGGTCACGCATCTGCCGGAAGAAGAACGTGAGCAACAAGGTGCGAATGTGGCTGCCGTCGACGTCAGCGTCGCACAGCGCAATCACTTTGTGATAGCGAGCTTTCTCGACGTTGAAATCTTCGCCGACGCCAGCGCCGATTGCGGTGATCAACGCTTGAATCTCGTTGTTTTTCAACATTTTGTCGATTCGGGAGCGTTCGACATTGAGGATTTTTCCTCTGATCGGCAGGATCGCCTGGGTTCGAGGGTCTCGAGCGTTAATTGCTGTACCGCCAGCCGAGTCGCCCTCAACGATAAAGATTTCTGATTCATCGGGGCTACGCGATGAACAGTCACGGAGTTTGTCAGGCATGCCTGCCCCAGACAGAGCAGTTTTACGCCTCACTGTTTCACGAGCTTTTTTCGCCGCTACACGTGCCTGTTGGGCAGCAATTGCTTTCTTGACGATCTTGTTCGCCTCGGTCGGGTTTTCGTCAAACCACTCTGAGAGACATTCATTGGTTGCTTTCTGCACGAATGACCGCATGGGGACATTGCCGAGTTTTGCTTTTGTCTGACCCTCAAACTGCGGTTCGCGCAATTTCACCGAAATGATTGCGGTGAGGCCCTCACGAATGTCTTCACCGGTGAGGTTGTCGTCTTTTTCTTTCAGCAAGTTCTTGCCTCGGGCGTACTTGTTCATCACCGAGGTCAACGCTGTTCTGAAGCCTTCGACGTGCATCCCGCCTTCGATAGTGGAAATGCCGTTTGCGTATCCGTGAATGCCTTCGTGGTAACCAGTGTTCCACTGCATGGCAATGTCAAGGTTTTGCCCTTCACCATCGTCGTCTTCGAAATGGCAGACCTTTGCAAACAATGGGTCTTTCGACTGATTGAGATGCTTTACGAAGTCGATAATTCCTCCCTTGTATTGGAAGGTGACCTCCTGTTCACGATCAGGCCGTTGGTCAGTAAAAGAGATTTCGAGCCCACGGTTCAAGAACGCCATGATTTGCAGGCGATCAAGCACCGTGCGAACAACAAATTCAGTGCCCTCAGCGTGGAAAATCACGGGGTCAGGCCAGAACGTAACGGTTGTTCCAGTAGATCGGCCCCGCTTGGGCGTCTCTCCCTTTGAGGACAACTTGTTCTTGGGCGTACCACCCTTGTGGTACTCCTGCGAATATCGTTTTCCGTCGCGATCAATCTCGATCATTAGACGCTCTGACAATGCGTTTACGACGCTGACACCAACACCGTGTAGTCCGCCTGAAACTTTGTAGCCCTCGCCGCCGAACTTTCCACCAGCGTGCAACACAGTGAGCACCACCTCAGCAGCGCTCTTTCCTTTATGTGGTCCTGACGGGTACGGATCAACGGGCACGCCGCGCCCATTGTCACTTACTTCGCAACCACCGTCGGCAAGCAGCGTCACACCAATTGTTGTGCAGTGGCCAGCCATCGCCTCGTCAACTGAGTTGTCAACAACTTCCCAAATGAGGTGGTGCAGACCGGCCAGACCAGTAGAACCGATATACATGCCGGGACGTTTACGGACGGGGTCAAGCCCCTCAAGAACTTGAATGTCTTTCGCGCCGTATTCACTCTTGGATTTTTCGGTGTCTTTGGACACTCAGTACCTCATCTGTTGTCGTCGCAATATGGGTCAAGCACCGTGCTTTTCCCACACGTGCAAACAGGCTGAAATGCCCATGAGCACTAGAAAATTCTACCAAACGGGTGTTCGCTGAACCGGTCAATCCGACCGGTAACGACAACTGTCACGCCCGGTTGCGACACGAGTACGAGTCGGCGGCAACGGATACCGCCAACCAGGAGGAATTTAGACCAATGAGGCCTTCACAACGCCGGCAATTCGGCCGCCGTCGGCACCATCGCCGACACGATCTTTCACCGCTTTGATGACCTGTCCCATCGCTTTCGGGCCTTCTGCTCCCGCCTCACGGGCAGTGGCGATTTCTTCGTCAACAATGCCCTGCAACGTTGCGTCATCCATCGCCGCTGGAAGGTACGCCTCAATCACTGCAAGTTCGGTTCGTTCAGATGCAGCTTGTTCGGTTCGTCCGGCATTCTCGTAAAGTTCGGCCGCCTCACTTCGGCGTTTTGCCTCCGACCTCAACACTGCAGTGATTTCTGCATCGGTGAGTTCTGTGGCCTCGTCTCCTGCGACCGACGCCACCTGAACTGCCGACAACACCATCCTGATCGTCGACGTCTTCAGTTGATCGCGATCTTTCATCGCAGTGTTCAGGTCGGTTCGGAGTTGCTCAAGGAGTTGAGAAGCCATGCCACATCATGCCGGAATCGTTAGCGCCGACGCGCCACCCTGACCTCAATCTTGTTGATCGTGACCTGAGCGACGTCTCGTAACCGTTGGGATATCTCTTCGGTTCGGAACTCAATCTCGGTGACCCACGCTGGTTCATCAACATCGATGACAAGAAGCCCGTCTTCAAAGCGTGATGGACGGGCATGTCGGGCCACGTAGTCACCGACAGCTTCTTCCCAACGGCCGAAAATGCCACCAACCTCTGCCCTACTTGGTCCGCGAAGTGAACGAACCACCGAGTCAAGAGAGTCTGACAACGACATGATCTCGTCATCGTCACTCATCACACATCACCGTACCGCTGTGGATTTTTACGACGCGTTCGGGCTGGGCAGCAGGTGGCAACGGTGCCGCAGTTGTAATGACCACTTGGCCTGCCGGCAGTTCACCCAACAGCGCCGTTGCCCGATCGTTATCGAGTTCCGACAAGACATCGTCGAGGATGAGAATTGGACTCGACCCCACATGATCGGTCACAAGCCGATGTGCGCCGAGGCGAAGGCTCAATGCGAGAGTGCGTTGTTCACCTTGAGATGCATGGGTCCGCGCCGGCAACTCGTTCACCGAAAGGTCGACATCGTCACGATGCGGGCCAACCGTCGACACGCCCCTTCGAACATCATCACGACGAGCGGCAGCGAGAGCAGCGGCCAACCCCTCATGACGCCATTGAGGGTCATAGAACAACGACACGGTGTTGCTCTCACCAGCGAGTTGCTGATACGCCTCGGCTACTAACGGTTGAAGACGTTCGACGAGCGCAGCGCGTCCACGGCCAAGTCGATCGCCGACTTCGACAAGGCGAGAATCCCACACATCAAGCGTCGTTGACGCATCATCATCGAGTCGACCGCCACATTGACGTAACAGGGTGTTGCGTTGTTTCAACACTCGATCAACTTCAAGGCGAAGCGCATCGTTCTTCGTCGCCAACGCAACAAGGGTGTCATCAAGAAATCGCCGGCGCTCGCTGGGGCCGCCCTTCACTAGCGTGAGATCGTCTGGTGAGAAGACAGACGTACGCACGGTGCCAAGTAGATCTCTTGTGCGTTGTAACCGCTGTCGGTTCACTTGAACTCGACTGCGACCGACCCGTGAGATTTCCACCTCTACTAACGATTGACGGCCGTCGGACTCAACAATCTGTGCTCGGATAATGGCCTCGTCGGCGCCAACCCGAATGAGCGCATCAGAGGGAGCTTGGCGAAATGATGTCAGGCCCGACAGGTACGCAAGTGCTTCGGCAAGGTTGGTTTTTCCTTGGCCATTTTGACCAACGACACAAGTGGTGCCGGCCGTAAGGTCGAACGTTGCTTGCCGATAATTTCGGAAATCAACAAGTTCAAGATGCTCAACGAGCATGACGTGACATCACGGCACCCGAACTGGCATCAACAGGTACAGGTACTCGTCGTGGCCAACTCCGCGGAGTACGGCTGGCTTCATTGGGTCGACGACTGCGAGTCGAACTTCGTCGCCATCAACTGCATCAACACCTGCAGCGAGATAGTCGGGGTTAAACGCAACCGTCATCGGTTCGCCTTCAAAGCTGGCATCGATTTGCTCTGACGCTTCGCCCACATCTGTGGTGATCGCAGAAAGGATGACGTGATCGGATTCAAGTTGCAATCGAACCGGAGTGGCACCCCCCTGAGCGAGAAGGCGAACACGGCGCAACGCGTCGAGCAACGCGTCACGACCGATCGTCGCAACGTTTGGATACGAACTTGGCAAGAGATTTCGATAGTTCGGATAGTCAGCAGCAATAAGGCGAGTGGTGAGGTGCACATCACCAATTTCGAACACGACGTCGTTGTCTCCGAGATACACCTTGAGGTCTTCTGCACCACTCACGAGACGTTGCACTTCATTGAGTGCACGCGCCGGAACGAGCACCTGCTGACCGGCTCCAAGCAACGCCCCTTCGTCAAGATCACGCACAGCAAGTCGATATGAATCGGTCGCCACCATGCGCACAGCGTCGTCTTCCGACACGATGAGCACACCAGTGAGTTGTTGACGAGCTTCATCGGTGCTTGCGGCACGAACCACTTGACCGAGCGCAGCTGACATCGTGGAACCCGACAACACAAATGGCTCGCTCGACGGCGCACCAATTGAAGGAAAATCAGCCACCGCCATTGGGCGAACTGCAAACTGGCTCCGCTGCGCCGAGATTGACACGTTGTCGCCGGTGAGTTCAACATCGACACTGCCAGCCGGAAGCGACTTCACGATGTCAGCAGTAAGACGAGCAGGAATGACAGTTGAGCCTGGCTCTTCCATACCAACAGGGACCGATGCCTTGATGGTCAGTTCAAGATCAGTGCCGGTGATGGTCAGGGTGTCATCAGCGACATCAAGTCGAACACCTGACAGCACCGGTGAGGTACCGGTTGAGTTTGTTGCTCCTCGACCAGCAGTAGCTAATGCGGTGGCCAAGATTTCACGTTCACATCGAAATTTCACAGCGTGGTCCTTTTCCCCATAGAGGGTAAATACAGAGTGTTAGTGATAGTAGGTGCTGTGGATTGGGGAAAAGAGTGAATCACCCCAGCACACGGCACATATTTGTCGTCACAAGATTTCCGAGCGGTATCCACCGCGCGATGATCACACAGATGTGATTCGGTGGATGTGTCCACCTTGTGCGACAGATTTCCACGGCTTGCCCACATGTCATCCACTACGTGGTCCACAGCCATCATGACTTCAACCGTTGCAGCAAGTCGGTGACCTGCTCATAGATCTGTTTCCGCTCGCCCATTTGTCGCTGGATTTTCTCGACAGCGTGAATGACGGTGGTGTGGTCTCGCCCTCCAAAGAGCCGCGCGATGCTCGGGTAACTGAGATCGGTAAGTTCACGGAAGACGTACATTGCGATCTGCCGAGCAGTCACCAATGGGCGCTGCCGACTCTTGCCACGCAATGCGTCAACTTCGTACCCGAGGATGTCAGCCATTTCAACCAACAACTCCATGTCGGTGCGTGGCTTCGCGACAGAGTCCAAAAGCAAATCAGACAACTGAGATTTCGCAAGGTCGGTGGTAATCGGCACACCATTGAGTGAGGCGTAGGCGGTCACACGAATGAGCGCTCCTTCGAGCTCACGAATATTTGAGGTGATGTTTGATGCAATGAATTCAAGGGTCTCGGCGGGCACTTCAACTCGATCGCGTTCACTCTTGTTGCGAAGGATGGCAAGGCGGGTCTCTAAATCTGGTGGCTGAATGTCGGTGATAAGACCCCACTTGAAACGCCCACGAAGACGCTCTTCAAGGGTTGGTATCGCATCTGGCATTCGGTCGCTAGAGAGGACGATCTGTTTATTCGCTCCATGTAGGGCATTAAACGTATGGAAGAACTCTTCCTGCAGGCCTTCCCGACCTTCGAGAAATTGCACGTCATCGATGAGAAGGACATCGACTTCGCGATACCGACGTCGAAGCCCGGCCATTGAGTTTGAACGGATCGCATCAACAAATTCGTTCATGAACGATTCGGTCGAGACATACCGCACAACGTGATGTTGGTAGTGAGATTCGACATAGTGCCCAATTGCGTGCAGAAGGTGGGTTTTGCCGAGGCCAGCTGAGCCGTAGACAAACAATGGGTTATATGAGCGAGCCGGTGTTTCCGCCACCCGTTGGGCTGCGGCGAGCGCGAATTGATTCGAGGCCCCCTTCACGAATGTCTCAAATGCATACCGAGGGTTGAGTCCGCCAGGTTCGTCCCCGCCAAGGGGTGCCTCTGGTGGGTTGTGTTCAGAAACAGACGTCGGCATTTCGTGCTCGATGTCAACGGGTGCGTCATCGGTCGTCGCGACACGCACAGCAAACGCGAAACCGGGGTGACCGAGTTCGGTCAGCGCGTCATCGATCATTCCTCGGTAACGCGACATGATTCGTTCACCGGCAACGGTGTTTGATACCTCAAGCAAGATTCCGTTTTCGTCGCCGACGTTTACTGCGTCATTGAACGTGGAGAACCACACCGATTCAGTGAGCTGATCTCGAAGAAGTGGAACGACAGTTTCCCACAGGTTGGTAGTCGCTTCACGTTCCATGTTGAGTTGGTCCTCTAAATCTACTGATAAACACTGGGGATTCGCTTGTGCATTACATCGATGTAACTACCCACATGTTTATCCACATCTGTGGAAAACGAAGATTTTGTTGTAGGTACACGTCATTTCGGCGCGCTGCACGGAAATTGCACGCTATCACGCGTAGCCAGCTGTGGAAAACCCGACGATTGTGTAAAAGTGCAAGTGTGGTTGGCTCCGCTCGCGACAAACCGTAGTCTTTGGGAGTCTGGTTTCATATCAATGAAGCCGTCGTGTAGCCGATTGCCCGATCGTGGTCACCATGTATCTCGATCAGACCGGGTCCATTGAGGAGTGACGAAGAAGTGAAGCGAACCTTTCAACCAAATCAACATCGTCGTGCGAAGAAGCACGGCTTCCGAGCTCGAATGAGTACCCGCGCTGGCCGCGCCGTGTTGAAATCACGCCGGGCAAAGGGCCGCGCTCGCCTTTCCGCTTGATTCACCGAATCCGCACTGCGCACGAGTTTTCTCGACTCGATGCCGAAGGAATTCAGGTGCGGACTGATGTCTTGTGGTGCAAATTTCTTGCCGATCCAGCGATGTCGCCGCCTCGGGTGGCGTTTTCGATCGGCCGCGCCCACGGTCACGCCGTTCGTCGAAATCTGGCACGACGGCGCTTACGGGAACTTCTTCGCAGGCAGGCGCAATTGAACCTGCTGCCGTCTGGAGCGTTGATGGTTGGAATCATCCGTTCAAAAAGCGAACATGTGTTCGATATGACGCCAGAAATGCTGGCACAACAGGTGCAGCAGCTAGTCGAAGGGCTGTCGACACAATGACGACGTCGCGATTTCAGCAACGTATGCTACGGGCAATTGAGTGGTATCAGCGGGCATTTCAATGGCGTCCATCTCCGTGTCGTTTCTCACCGACATGTTCGCACTATTCACATGAAGCAATCTCCACGCATGGCCCTCTTCGCGGGCTGTGGCTCACTATTCGACGACTGTTGAGATGTCGGCCATTTGGACCATCGGGTTACGACCCGGTCCCAGATGTCGCACACGCGCCAGTCTCCCACCACCATGAACCAATGAGGTCCCAATGACAACAGTTTCGCTGATTGCTGGAGTTTTCGAAGTTCCTGCATCTGTACTGAATTGGCTATACATGCTCACCGACAGCTACCTGATTGCTGTTTCATTGTCGGCATTTGTCGTGATGGCGATTGTCACCCCCCTCACGCTGAAGAGCACGAAGGGCATGTTGGAGATGCAGCGCTTGGCGCCAGAAATGCGCCGTCTTCAGCAGCAATACAAGACCGACCGTCAAAAACTCAATGAAGAAATGATGAAGCTCTACCAGGAGCACAAGGTCAACCCAATGGCCTCATGTCTTCCGTTGCTTGCACAAACACCAGTGTTCATTGTTATGTTTCGCATTCTTTATGACGCAACGTACACCCCTGTCGGCGGTAATGAAGCCATTGCCCGGGCCGTGTTGACATCGGTGGGCCGGGGTCAAGAAACAATTGGCTTCCTCCCCCGGTATCTTTCTGTCGATTCAGAGATGTACCAGGCGCTCGCTCGCCAAACTGAGATGTCGTCATGGGGACTTGACCTCTCAAAATCACCGGCGAGCATGCTGGGTAGCAACTTCGGCCAAGGCCTCATTTATGCCGGCCTTGTGGTGGTTCTCGGCTTGTTGTACTTCTACCAGCAACGGATGGTTGCTGCGAGGGCCTCGATCAGCCCAACGATGTCAGAATCACAACAGAAACTCATGCAGTACCTGCCGGTGGTCTTTGCAGTGTTTCAGATCTTCTTCCTTCTCGCGTTGGTGATCTACTACATCATTCAGTCGATCATCCGAATTTTTGTGCAGTTCTACATCACGCGACGGTTTTACGCTGACGACGAATCACTCGGTCGCCAAGCCCAAGCCGCAAGTGCGAAGGCTCGAGAACTTTCTGAGAAAGACAGTGATGGTGGCGGTCTTATCGCTCGGGCAAAGCGTGAACTTGAAGATGCGACCGGAGCATCTTCAGAGAAAAAGAGCACAAATTCAGGTGGAACACCCCCTTCTCCAAAAGGTTCGAATTCTCGGACTAACGGTGGTTCGAACAGCAACAAGGGGCGTCCACAGTCATCGAAGAATAGCCAGAGACGCGATTTAGGTCGTCCTGGCGGGCAGCGTAAGCGCTGAAACTAGTACAGAAGGAGAACTTTGCATGGAATGGGTGACAACAACAGGTCGGAGCGTTGAAGACGCAACAGAGGCAGCTCTTGATCAACTCGGTGTTGCAGCTGACGAAGCTGACATTGAGGTTTTAGAGGAGCCAAAAAGTGGTTTATTTGGACGTACACGCGGTGAAGCGAAGGTTCGGGGACGGGTTCGACCAACAGAAGTGCGGCCCAAGCGCGACAATCGCCGCTCACGTGGAAACAAAAACGGTGGCCAACAGCGGCGCGAACGTCAAGCATCTGATGCGTCGGGTAACAGCAAGCCGTCACAATCGGGCAAGAATGGCGGACAACGAAATACTCGCAACGCAAAGAATGAGAAACCAATGAATGATGAACAACGTGATCCAGTTGACCCAGCGGCAGTTGGTGAGGCAGCAGAAACGTTCATGACTGGTCTGGCCACCGCATTTGGCGTTGAAGCCACGGTGGTTGTTGAGCGAGAAGACACTGAGATCGAGGTAGCCATGAGCGGCTCCGACCTTGGTTTGTTGGTGGGGCCTGGAGGCCGCACGTTGACCGCCGTTCAAGACCTTGTACGGGTTGCTGCGCAGCGTCGCCTTGGAGACCACGACACCCATCTCCGCCTTGATATTGCGGGATACCGCAAGCGCAGGAAAGAGTCACTTGAAGCATTTGCCCGGAAGATTGCCCAGCAGGTGCGTGAGTCTGGCAATGCCCTCGCAATCGAGCCGATGGCATCACCTGATCGCAAGGTCATTCATGATGTTCTCGCCAGCGAAGAGGGTGTAATGACAGCATCTAAGGGTGAAGATCCGAACCGTCGGGTCATTGTTTCACCAAGTTGAACTCCGCCGTGTCGGGCGGCCTTGTAATGACGATGGATGAGCACCTCCTGAGCGTGTTGCAGCTCGCACAAGACGCTGGCGTTATTGGCAACACGGATCTCTCAGAAGAAATCTCTCGAGCGCGTGTATTTGTCGCCGCCCTTGGCACCTGCCCAAGCGGCGCAGCCGTACTTGACATTGGCTCAGGGGGCGGCTTGCCGGGTCTTGTGATCGCTTATGACCGACCCGATGTCCACGTCACACTGATTGACCGACGCGAAAAACGAACCGACCTTTTACAACGTCAAGCCACTCGCCTTCGCCGACACCAACCTGGACTTCCCATTGATGTGATATGCGCAGATGTCCGCACCCTCCAGGGTGAACGCACATTTGACGTGGTTACGGCTCGAAGTTTTGGGTCACCTGAGGTCGTCGTTGAGAGTGCGCTTCCTTTGCTCACACCGGTGGGGCGGTTGCTGGTGTCAGAACCACCACACTCAGATGGAACCCGTTGGTGTGAGGCGTTGTCGAGCGAGATGTCGGCCTCCGCGGAGCTGTTTTCACAAGACGCAGGAAGGGTCGCTGTCATTACCCGATAAGACCAGTGTTTCCCGGGAAACCACAGGCTGTGGATAACACTGTTGAAATTTCATAGATGGAACTGCGCGCCTCAACTTGAGGTTGAATCAAAAATTGTTTCCCGGGAAACAATTCCGCATGCAATGGGTTGCGTAATTGGGCAATACGAGGCAAAGTGTCGTTGATGAGCGAAATCTCACCGTCGTCAACACCTTCGCAGACGCCAGCACGCAACCTGCCTCGAGTGATTGCAGTTGCGAACCAAAAGGGCGGCGTAGGCAAGACCACTACCTCGATTAACACGGCTGCCGCACTTGCTCAATTGGGTCTACGGGTGCTCCTCATCGATATTGATCCACAGGCGAATGCAACAAGCGGCCTAGGTATCGATGTTCGGTCTCTCGACAACTCGGTCCTCGACGTCTTAATTGATGATGCCCCACTGGCAAAATGCCTCTGCACCACCGAAATTGAAGGGTTGCAAGTGGCTCCATCGAACCTTCGTCTTGCAGACGCAGAAATGACGATGTATTCGATGTTGGCACGTGAAACACGACTGAAGAACGCAGTTGATGCTGTTGTCGACCAATTCGACTACATCATCATTGACTGCCCACCATCATTGGGATTGCTGACACTCAACGCGCTATGCGCTGCTCGAGAAGTATTAATTCCGATTCAATGCGAATATTTTGCGCTCGAAGGCGTAGGGCAATTGCTCGAAAACGTGCTTCGTATTCGCCGAAGTGGCCTGAACCCCACCCTCGAGGTGTCGTCAATCGTCTGCGTGATGTACGACGCACGAACAAATCTCGGTGAAGAAGTGGTCGATGAAATTCGCCAACACTTTGGTTCAACTGTTCTCAAGACAGTGGTCCCACGCAACATCAAACTCTCTGAGTCGCCAAAATACGGGATGCCGATCATCACATACGATCCAATGTCTCGTGGCGCAATTGCGTATACCGACGTCGCACGGGAGGTGCACAATGGCTCGTAACCAACGGCAGGGTAGAGGTCTAAGTTCACTTATTCCAGGCGGGATGGATGAAGTATTCGGGCGGAGTGATGATGCTCCTGCTCTCCGCGATATTCCACTTCAATCCATCAGGCCGAATCCACACCAGCCCAGGCGTTTGTTTGATGAAGACGGCCTTCAGGAACTGGCAGCTTCCATTACCCAGATCGGCGTGCTGCAACCCATTCTTGTTCGCCCTGCAGATAACGGGTATGAACTCATTGCTGGTGAGCGGCGTTGGCGAGCAGCGGGAATCGCCGCCCTTGAGGTGATTCCGGCGATTGTTCGAACGACCGATGACATGTCATCGATGGAACAAGCACTTGTTGAGAATCTCCATCGCGCAGATCTCACACCTCTTGAAGAAGCGGCCGCATATCACCAACTCATTGAAGACTTTGGCTTCACTCACGAGCAGGTCGCAGAACGAGTGGGAAAGAGCAGATCGGCAATCTCCAACGCCTTGCGGCTGATGGCATTGCCCACTGAGATTCAGCAGTATCTCGGTGATGGCCGTCTCACTGCCCGACATGCGAGGTCGTTGCTGTCTATCGACGATACAGAAACACAACTTCGGTTTGCGCATGAAGCGGTGAGCAATGAGTTGACGGTGCGGGAGCTGGAAGCACTGATTTCAGGTCAAAGTTCTCAACAACCAGTGACGCAGCCACCGCAACCCGCAGATGGGGCAGGGCTTGTCGAAGGAACGCGGTTGCGCGAGGCGGGTGTTATCGAGGTTGAAGAAGCACTTGCGCGGTGGCTAGACACCCGTGTTCGCGTGTCACTCGGAGCATCGAAGGGGCGAATTGCAATCGATTTCGCCGATCTTGATGACCTTCGACGCATCCACCGAATCGTGTTTGGGGGTGAACACTCAAGTGCGTCTTGAGGGTTTTAACCTCAACCTCTTGCTGAGCATCACCACATCCACAAGAACCTGAATATACTGTGGATAATTCATTTTAAGCAATAAAGCAATGCTTATATACTGTTTCAGTCGTATAAATGAATATTATTCATTTAGGTCGTGAACCCACCGTTCGACCGCGAGAACCACACCCCGAACAATTGTCGGCGTCTGGGCAACAATGTCTGAGGTAGGGCCGAGACGCCACAAGATGGCCGGCATACGAGTTTCCCTTAGGACTGGAAGGCGTGCTCCAATCACTTCAATATCTTCCCGCCTGAGCGGATACTGAACATCATGAGCGAGTTGCTCACTGAGCGAGCGACCCGTAGCAGATTCAAAACCAGGTACGGCGTAATACTGGATGAGCGATACCGGCTCGTTTGCGGCTTCGAATCCGATGTACACATCTGCTCGGTAGCGATTCGCAAGTGCTGCATGAGTTGATGCATCAGGGTCACCAATGACAGTGGCTGATGCGGAATGTTGACGAAGAGCAGTGGTGACCTGCCGGGCAAGCGCACCGAGGCCGCCATATTCACCGATCACGATTCTCAGGTGGCCCAGCGAGCGACGCCCAGAAGTCACGGCAGCAACCTCGCGAACCATGACGATTCCGGGTCCGGAGCCGGTATTTCGAGACAGCACATCAAGCGCTGAGACCGTGTCAGGACCACAGACTCCATCATCGGGGAGCCCTGAGTTTCGCTGGAGATCTTGGAGAGCGGCTGTGGTATCAGGCCCGAAAATGCCGTCGATTCGTCCGCAATCGAACCCTAAACGGGCAAGAATTCGTTGTAGTTCGGCGACATCCTCGCCTCGAAGATTTGGAGCCGTGAGCATGAGCAGCCGGTCACCAAGTGCCCAGCCAGACTCCACGAGAAGCGACCAGGTGAGTTCATCGCAACTGCCGGTAGGCGGAATACCCTGCGATGCCTGAAAAGAGGTGACCGCCTCTTGCGTCGAATCACCAAACCAACCGCTTTCGGTTGCCCGAATCGGATATGACGATCGAATAAGTCGCCGTTGGAGATCCCTAACGGCTTCGCTGCGCTCGCCGTGGGTTAGTGGGAATTGCCCAGAAATGTTCCGAACTCCTCGAGGAGAGCTGATTTGCTCTTCGCTCCGACAATTCGGTGAATGGCCTCGCCGCCATTGAACACGATCATTGTTGGGATACTCATCACCTGATATCGCATGGCGATATCAGGGTTTTCATCCACGTTGAGTTTCGCGATCGTCATCTGATCGGCATTCTCCGTTGCGATCTCGTCGAGAATTGGAGCAACCATTTTGCACGGACCGCACCACTCTGCCCAGAAATCAACGACAACTGGAACATTCGATGCTCCGACGGTTTCGTCAAACGTGCTGGTGGTCAAATTGATTGATGCCATGTCATTTCCTTTGTGTTCCGCGAACTGAGCGAGCGTGTTCCGAGACTACCGCGACGAATGCGGTCTTGTTTGGCATGAAGAGTTAATGCTGGCCCTCGAGCCAGCGCTCTGAGTCGATCGCAGCCATACAACCCGAGCCGGCAGCAGTAATGGCCTGACGGTATGTGTGGTCTTGCACATCACCGCAGGCGAAGACACCCTCGATATTGGTGTACGACGAATCAGGTTGCGTCTGGAGGTAGCCGGCATCGTCCATGTCAAGCACACCAGCGAAGAGATCAGTGTTCGGTCGATGGCCAATCGCAACGAAGAGACCAGTGACGGGCATTGTCGAAATCGACCCATCGACAGTGTTTGTCACCTCAATACCGTCAACCTTGTCGTCGCCATTGATCTTCGTCACCGTGTGATTCCACAGCACGTCGATTTTTGGGTTAGCAAAGGCACGATCTTGCATGATCTTTGACGCTCGGAATTCATCGCGCCGGTGAATCAAGGTGACTTTTGATGCAAATTTCGTGAGGAAGGATGCCTCTTCGATTGCTGAGTCACCACCGCCGACGACCGCAATATGTTGATCACGGAAGAAGAAACCATCACAGGTTGCGCACGTTGAAAGACCGTGACCAATCAAACGTTGCTCCTCCTCAAGCCCCAACATCAGTGACCGGGCACCTGTAGAAACGATGATGGAGTCGGCGTGATACTCAGTGTCACGCACCCACACCTTGAACGGGCGAGAGGAGAAATCAATGTTGGTGACCTTCTCGGTGAGAAACTTTGCGCCAAAGCGTTCGGCTTGTGAGCGGAAGTTCATCATGAGTTCTGGTCCCATGATGCCGTCGGGGAAGCCAGGGAAGTTTTCTACCTCAGTTGTTAGCATCAACTGGCCGCCAGGTTGGTCACTTGTTGATGAAGGTTCACCTTCAATCACAAGTGGCTCAAGACTTGCTCGGGCGGTGTAGATCGCTGCGGTGAGACCAGCTGGACCTGAGCCGATGATGATGACGCGTTCGCGGGTGGGTTCCATGATTTCTCCAATCCGATGATCTCAAGAATTAGGTGTCGGGTGACCGACGACGACGCATTACAAGGCCGCCAAGAGTCAACATCAACAGGCCTGAGATGAGATAACTCATATACACCGAGCGACTGTGGTCAATGCCGGTGTTTCCCGTTGCGAGACTGATGAGTGATTGCAACCCTCGAGTGAACATGATGAGGGCGATCGCAATGAGGGCGACTCCAATGATGAAGCCAATGAGGCCAAAGACGATGCCTCGAACAAGCTTGACAATGTTGTTGGTGACTCGGTCGCGAACTGTCCCAACGACCTGTTCGACACGATCAGCGGTATCGACCGCCCAGTCATCGTTGGAGAACGGATTTCCGATCACCCAGTGGACTGTAGTGAAATCTTTGGGCATTCCTCGCCCTGCGCAAAGAAATCGGTGCGATTCTTCTTCGATTGACTGACACAGGCCCTCGCTGAGAGGGTGTCGACGAAACTACTCGTTGCCAAGATCGGTCTTGGCAAGAACTTCACAGGTTGCGACATCAATGGCGAGGTATTGATTGAGCCCCGTCATTCTTGCCAACACGACGATGATCTCGTCGAGCATGACCTCTGTGAGCAGTTCAACTTTGTCGAACTCGCAGAATGCTGCGCTGGGCAGTGTCGTCGCACCCTGCTCGAGAGCATTGCGGATGAAATTCGGCAACTCGTCGACACTGATCGATTCCAGTTCGTAGATGTCTCCGGCCATTTCCTCAGTCGCTGATTCGGCAACTGCGACCATGTCGTCTGCAACCATCTCATCTGCAACCATCTCATCTTCGGTACCCGAGAGGTCAGAACCCAGCGCCGTGTCGCCCATTGACTCAACTTCAGGCGCGGCTTCGACCGCAGATTCCTCTAATGCTGACTCTTCCGCAAACGCAAATATTTCAGATTCAGGTGGGACATTCTCTTCTGATCGTTCTCGGGAAGTTTCTTGGATGGAAAGTTCCGCCGTATCACTCTGACCGCCGCGAAGCTGGAATAACGCTCCAGCGCCGATGGCGACAGTGAGGACGGCAGCCGCAAACTGGAGAATCGTGTTTGATCGGAATCGGCGTCGCGACTCGATGTTGACGACAGGTGCCTGGGATTCGTTGTCGAGGGCTGCGAGCACTGATGCAATGGTGTGATCTCGCTCGGTGTCGTTGACGGCCACGTCATCGAGAAGAGCCGAGCGAAGACGCGCAACGACAGCCTCGTCGAGATCGCCATCATCTGGCGTCAACCGGTTGACGTCGTCATTACTCATTCGTTGTCTCCGTTGGTTAGACGTTCAACATGGTCGTTTCGGTTCCCGCGAAGCTGCTCGGCGAGCAGTGCTCGGCCACGAGAAATTCTTGACTTCACCGTTCCCGTCGCCACACCGGTGAGATCGGCGATCTCTTGGTACTCCAACTCGAGGACATCACGTAGAACAACAGCGCGGGCGAATTCGACGGGCACCGCGTCAAGTGCTTCACGAATGTCGGCTCGCACGTCACTCCACTCAATACCTGCGGTGATGTCGACATCGTCGACGGGTTCAGCGTCAGTCCCGTCGGTGTTGGTGAGTGTCGTGGTTGTTGGCCGCCGACGCTGCCGACGAAGTTCATCGAGGCAGGTCGTGGTCGCAACCCGATGGCACCAGGTACCGAATGCAGATTTACCTTCAAAGGAGGAGAGGCCTCGAGCGATTCGCAGAAGAGCCTCTTGGGTTTGGTCTTCGGCAGCGGACCGCGACCCCATCATCCGCAGGCATACAGCAAACACTCGTTGGTACTGCTCGCCGAGAACCTTGCTGATCGCATCGTAATCACCCTGTTGGGCTCGTAGTAAGAGTTGAGAATCGCTCAGGAGTTCATGAGCCATTGCAGCTCACCGATTCGTCCGCGATAAGGATTCGCCGAAGAACATGCGTCATCTGGACCGAGCTCTTTCAGCCACACCGCAAGATGGGTTGAGGCCTCATTAACGGGCACCGCAACAGCACCCGGATCAACTCCGTAACTCATCGATCCGACCTGAGTCCACGACTCCAGCGAAAGCGGAGGTTCCACGGCGTCAGTTCGATATACCTCGATCTGGAAGGGGGCGTTTAGCGTTTCAAATTCAAGTCGCCCAATTGAAAGTTCGGGAAGTGAGATGACGAGTCCCACTCCGGGCTTGGCACCCAAGTACTGATCGCTGTAGCACTCGGTTGACCACGCAGTGTCTCGACTTCCATCGGCAATTGCAAGCGGAGCCTGCGCGTCATTTTCTGATCCGTTGTCTCCATACGGATCCCAGGCACGAACGTCGATTGATGTCGAGCTCATCACCACTTGGGTTTCGGGTGACAGAGAGTCTTCGACGTCTTCGAGGATGATGGGGGCATCACTATCTCGCTCGATAGCTGGAGCCGAGGTAACTGCGGGCAACGGAGAGACATTCGACGACGAGTCGGTATCTCGGTTTGACACGATGAGCGCACCGATGAGGAGCACCACCACCGATGCTGCGAGTCCAATCGGAAGCCAAGGTCGACGAACCGGCCGAGCGCTTGCGAGAGACGGATCATCAAACAGTTGAGGTGGCGCGGTTGCTTCAACCGGTGGTGGCGTCACCGTCGCAGTCACACGAGGCAGTCGACCTGATTCACCTGGTCGCACTGGTTGCGTCCGGGGTGCAGGAGGTTCGGTGGGAGTCCCATCAATTTGGGGTGGCGTCGTATCAACGCTCATTAATTCTTGACGTAACTCGCCGCCTGTCGCTGGGCGATGCGCGGGATTCCTTGCAAGCGTCCGGTGAATGAGATTCACCAAATTGATCGGCAGTGTTGGCCGAAGATGCGCGAGGTCGGTCGGGTCACGCTGCAGACGAGCGAGAGCGGTGTCGGCATCTGATTGGCCAAGGAATGGAACCCGACCAGCGAGACATTCATAGAGAACCAACGCAAGAGAGTAGAGATCGGCGCGACCGTCAAGTTTGTGACCCCTGACCTGCTCCGGAGAGAGGTACTTAGCGGTACCCATCATGACGTTGTCACTGGTGAGGTCTTCATCAACCCCGTCAAGACCCTTCGCAATTCCGAAGTCGGTGAGCAAAACTCTGCCATCTTCGGTGACGAGGATGTTGCCGGGTTTGACATCGCGGTGAACGAAGCCCGCAGCGTGGGCAGCATCAAGAGCCGCTGCCACAGACGCACCGATGTGAATGGTGAGTTCGGGCCCGAGACGTTTTTGGCTATCGAGGACTTGACGCAGACTTCGTCCCTCCACCAATTGCATGACAACTGCCTGACGACCGTCATGTTCGAACACGTCGTGGACCGACACGATGTTCGGGTGATTGAGACGCGCCACAGCGATTGCCTCACGGCGGAAACGCTCTGCGACAACGGCATCGGTCGCGAGATTGGATTTCAACCATTTCACCGCAACCCGGCGATCAAGTTGCTCGTCGATCGCCACCCAGACTTCGGCCATTCCACCTTGGCCAATGCGACGGTCGAGGCGATAACGACCAGCGAGCACTTGGGCGTTGTCGAGCTGGCCTTGTGCGCCGTGGGAGTCATCGAAGGAGGTCATGAACAACAGGAACGCTAGTGCCAGAGCCACCCGTGATTTGGGAATCTCAACACACGGTCATATTTCATGAACCCTCAGACGCCGGCATCTGTGTCTCAACAGGAGTGGCTGCGACCTTGCGTTGGCGCTGGCGACGAATGTGACTCACCCACCACGAGACCAGAACAAGGATGAGACCAAAGCCGACGAGGCGTCCAAAACCCGACAGCGTCATTGCTTTGGCAACAATCGTGACGCCACTGACGACAGGTGTTCCGGCGGGAGAGAGCACTTCCACTTCAACATCAAATGAGCCGTTTGATCGGGCCTCGACGGGCACCTGAACGCTGCTCACTCCAGGAGGAAGTGTTACCGCAAGCGGCTCATCGGGGACAACGAGACGAGGAGCGTTGAGACGGATGAGCACCTGCAGAGGTTCAGGCCCGGTGTTTTCGACAACAAGAGGAAGTGGTGTATCACGACCGGTGAGATTGACCGTGCCGCTCATTGGTACTGACACCCACTGTCGAACTGCAGACGTCTCATTGGTGACGACATCAATGGTGTCGACAACATATTGCCCGTTGCCGCGCTGATCGAAGAGATCGTTGATGAGCTCGTTCCACTGAGCCACAGATTCATGAGTTTCATTCAGCATTGAACCAGTGTCATCAATGAGAACTTGCAGCGCATCGGCTGTGAGTTGGCGTTGAGCAAGATCAACTTGTGGCACCGATGGCGTAACGATCGCCCGGTTGGCGGCGATCTGGTCGGGCAGTTCTGAAACCCGCATGAACTCCACCGTCGGATCGCTTGACAGAAGCCGCTCGATCGCCTGAACGGTCTCAACGTCAGGGATGGCGAGGTCGGGTGCGGAGAACACCACAGAGCGCGCAAGTTCTGGCTGTTCGCGCCGGAGTTGCATGATGCGCGCAACGAAGAGAACAGTTTGGTCTTCTAACGCGACGTCGAGGCGAGGAGAAATTTCGCCGATCGCTCCTGTGATGATCACCGGCAGAGAAGTGGCCTCAACGGCAAAGAGACCGGGCTGGGTGTCATCAATACGGTCATGAGGCGCGCCCCCGACGTAACTGTCATCGGTCATGATGAGGCGCTCTACGCCCTCGGACTTGAGAAGGTCGACACCTTCGGTGGTGATCGCGGACGAGGTGATGGCGTCATCGGCGAGCCACACAGAACGAACCGGCGTCAACGAAGGAAATGCCGCTCGCATTGCTACGTCTCCAGCGTCGAGTTCGGAGATAAATCGCTCTTCGAGCCCTGCTGCTCCCGCTGCGAACGGATCAACCGATCGATACGGCAGCGAAAGAACTTCTCCTCCATTTGTGGAGATGAGACGATCAATGTCGCGAGTAGTGACTCCGGTTGGAAGTGTTTCATTCGCCAGCGATTCAGCAAGTTCAGGTGAGAGAGCAACAGAGAGCGGGATTTGGCTGCGTTCGAGGAGGTCAACAAGCAACTCAAATTCTTGCGCCGCCCGTGAACCGTCGCCGGCGGCCAGAGAATGACCTCCGGGGATGGTCAACTGTGATCGACTAGCAATGTGCGTGGTCATCGCAACCGAGAGGGGCGAAGGGTTGGCTTGTTGCCAGCCGACATCGATGAGTGTGACGTCATGAGCGATTACTGCTGTTCCGCGAATCACTGAAACCGACACTGGAGTAATACCTGTATCGACATATTCGAGGACATCGTCGAGGTGAGCGCGATAACTCAACCGTTGCTGCAGAGGAACATCGATGTTGACGGTTATCTCTTCTGTTGCAGCATCTCTTGTGCCGAACTGGTTGAGAGGCCCACTGATGACGTCGATGACATCACCGGGGTCACCATCGACGACATCGGTGAGCGGTTGTCCATTGAGTGGTCGGTGAATCGCAACCCGCAACAGGAGTGCCGGTTCTTTGACCCCAGGTACGGCAATGACGATCGGAACGGGCTCTTCACTATCTGACGACGTAGTTGTTTCGCTGGCATCTGTGCCCGAAGACGAGTCGGAGTCAACCTGCTCGATTGGGGTAATGGGTGAAGGAACGGTGGTGACAACAGTTGGTTCAGTGATCTCCGGCGCCCGTGTGGTGAGATTGTACGAGAGTTTGATCGTGCTGTCGGCGAAGAATTGCGATGTGGTCAGTCGCAATCCTGATGCTTCAGCGTCTTGGGTGATTGACGCGTCACGTTGAGACGGTTCCGCTACTGCTGGTGCGACTAACGCAATAAGTCCGAGAGAGGCAATGCAGACCCCGGCACCGTATCGAGACACACGCAAGGTCATGACGCTCTACCCATATCGAGTTCTGCGATCGTGAGTCGCTCGGAGAGTTGAGAGAATCCGATCTGTTTGTAAAGCGCTAACGCGTTGTCATTCTGCAGTGAGGTGTTGACGAGCGCGTGATCACAACCTCGTTGGTGCATCCAATGCAAGGCGTCACACGACAGTGAAAATCCGATGCCACGCCCCTGATGGCGTTGTGCGACGGCAAGGCGCTGTAGGTAGCCGACATTATTGGTGTAACCCGATAGCGCGAACCCAATAACCGCATCTTTATCGTCGCCGCAACGGCGACTGCGCGAATGCAGGGTCGCTCGTTGTGTCTCGCGCAACGCCTCACGGTGTTGTCCCCATTTCGGACCGAACGCATCAAGGTCAACTGCCTCAGCGTTGCGAAGGTGCCGCCGGCGAAGGTGACGCAACTCACTTTTAGGCCTCAATTGTGGAAGTGGGGCTGCAAAGTCGAACTTCATCAACGCGAGTTCATCGATGACATGAAACCCATGCGAGATGACCCGCTCAGCGGAGGTCGCGCGAAGTGCACCGGTGCGAATTTTTCGCACCCCCATCGACGACGCCTGATCAGTGAGTGATACGAGTTCATCAGAATTGATATCGATCGTGTGGTCGGCCTGCACCAACATGGCGATCGTTGGGTCAAAGGGCCACTCGTTGAGATGCAGGGTTGGCGATGCCGAGGCCATAGTGAACGCGTGTCGACGATGTGCATCGTCAACAGGTTGGGAGCGCTCAGGTTGCATCGTCTTTGACGGTAGCCGCCATCGGTGACTTTCTGGCGACGGTGTCGGCGGTAGCCTCGCATGGGTGATCCCCGCCCGGTTTGAACCCGTGCTTCAAGAACTTTCTCCACTGGCGGAGCGTTTCAGAAGCGCGGGCCATCGTTTATATGTCGTTGGCGGCACAGTGAGAGATTTGTTGCTTGGCGATGAATCATTCGGGGTATCTGACGACATTGACCTGACGACGTCTGCTCGTCCGGACGAAATCCATGCGTGCCTTGACGGGTGGGCTGATGCAGTCTGGAATCAGGGCGAGAAGTTCGGCACTGTGGGGGCGCGACTCGGAGATCGAGTGCTTGAGATCACCACGTTTCGCGCCGAGTCATACACCGACGATTCTCGGAAACCACACGTCGTATACGCCGATGATGTCGAGACCGATCTCTCTCGACGAGATTTCACGGTCAACGCAATGGCTCTCGAATTGACGAATGACACACCGGCGCTCGTCGATCCTCATAACGGTGCCGTTGACCTGCTGCAGAGAGTGCTTCGGACACCGTTGTCACCGCAGGAGAGTTTTAGTGATGACCCGTTACGAATGCTTCGAGCGGCTCGATTCGTTACCAAGTTAGAACTCGTTCCTGAAGAGGGGTTGCTCGCTGCGGTCTCCGAGATGGCGCCCAGACTTGAGATCGTCTCGGCCGAGCGAATTCGCGACGAATTCGAAAAGATCATCTGCACTCCCCACCCGACGGCGGGGCTGTGGTTTCTTGTCGAGACAGGGCTTGCAGAACTCTTCTTGCCGGAACTTCCGGCAATGCGTTTAGAGCACGACCCGATTCATCGGCACAAGGATGTGTTGACGCATACGTTTGCAGTTGTCGAGAACGTTCGGCCACACGATGAACTCGCTGACGGGTTGTGCAATTTTGATTTCCGTATTGTTCGGCTGGCTGCCCTGTTCCACGACATTGGGAAGCCTCGTACGCGTGGATTCCAAAAAGGCAAAGGCACCACCTTCCACCATCACGATGTGGTCGGCGCAAAGATGACGAGAAAACGCTTGAGCGCATTGCGATTTTCGAATGACGATGTTGAGGCGATCACCGAACTCGTCGTCCTTCATCTGCGCTTTCACACCTATCGCCTCGGTTGGAGCGACTCGGCGGTGCGCCGATACGTGAGAGACGCCGGTGACTTACTGAATGAACTCAATGTGCTGACCCGTTGCGATTGCACGACTCGCAACGAGAAAAAAGCTCGCACCCTGTCGAAGAGAATGGATGAACTCGAAGAACGCATCGCTGAACTCGCTGCAGAAGAAGAATTGGCGGCACTTCGACCTGAACTCGATGGCAAACGGGTCATGGAACATCTCGGTCTCACGCCTGGCCCTGAGATTGGCAAGGCGCTTGCGTTCTTGATGGAAATCCGTCTTGAAGAGGGCCTCATTGGAGAAGAAGCGCTGTTGAAGCGGCTCGATGAGTGGCACGCCCTACAGCAATGATCCGGTTCCTGCAATCGTGTGATCACTAGCGTCTAGGTGTGGACGTAGGTTCGTTCTCGACTATCGCAACCCCGGTCGCAGTTGGCATTGGCGTCATTGTGATTGGTGTGCTGCTGCTCATTCGGGAGCGTCGCGGCTCGTTACCGGTAACAACTTCTGACGGTCCAACTATTGGACTCTCGCAAACCAAGAACGACCCGCAACGCACACACAGCTCAACTGCCCGAGACTTACTCGACGCCCTTGACGAGGCGGTGCTGCACGTCGATCATGCTGGTGTCATCATCGAGGCGAATCGTGCGGGTGGCGACCTTCTTTCTTGCCCGGTGAGTTCAATCGTTGGCTCGTCATTTGACGATTGGCTTGACCATGCAGATCGTGGAGCACTAGAGCCATGGATTTCACGTCTTCCGCAGGAGGTGTTGGAGGGTCATGGTGGGCCGCACTCGGCGGTCGAAGTCTCGGTAACGACCAGTGATGGTCGAATAGTGCCGATTGAGGTGACGGTGCAGCGACCTGATGACACCGGACCGATTCTGGTCAGATTGACCGATCGCGACGAGGCTGCTGGCCACCGGCGGGCTCTTGATGAGGCACGCCATCGCTTTCATCAGGCCTTTCACTCGGCACCAACTGGCATGGTGCTTGTTCGTCTTGATGATGGACGAATCGTTGAGGCAAACGAGTCGCTGGCAACAATGCTGCAGCGTTCATCTGAAGAACTTGTTGGTCGAACGCTCCGGGAGATCACCCACCCCGATGACGTTCGGGCGTCACAAACGCATAGGGCTCAACTCGAACTCGGCGTGATCGATTCGTATCTCATCGATCAGCGCTTCCGGCGGCGCGATGGGGCCTACCTCACGACCCGAACCAGAGTTTCTGTCTCTGAAGATGACGGTATTTTGTTTGCGATTCACCATATTGAAGATGTCACCGAGGAGCGACGTACTGCGGAGCAACTCACTCATGCCGCCCGACATGACGAACTCACTGGGCTTGCGAATCGTTCGTACTTCATGCAGGTTCTTGAACAACGCCTCACCGGGTCTCGCCCTGGGCTTGTGGGGCTTTTATTCATCGATCTTGACCATTTCAAAGTGGTGAATGACAGCCTTGGGCATGCTCGAGGTGACGAACTTCTTCGACAGGTGGCCCAGCGCCTCGAGGGGGCGGTTCGTGAAGGTGATCTTCTCGCTCGCTTTGGTGGCGACGAATTTGTTGTGGTCTTAGATGGTCGAGGTGGTCCAGTTGATGCTGCGACCGCTGCCGAACGTTTACGAGCTGCTGTCCACCCGGTGGTGACCGTTGACGATCACGAATTCTTTGTGACGGTGAGCATCGGCTGGTCAACAAATCATGATGCTGGAATGTCGCCCGATGAAATGTTGCGGGACGCCGACGCGGCGATGTACCGAGCGAAAAGCCGCGGGCGCGATTGCGTCGAGGCCTTTCAGGTGGGGAGTCGCGAGTCGGGAATGCAAGCACTCCGAACGGTGGGCGAATTGCGCCGAGGTGTCGAACGCGGTGAAATCGTGCCGTATTTTCAGCCAATTGTCGAGCTACAGAGCGGACGCATCATCGGATTCGAAGTCGTTGCACGCTGGCTGCATCCAGATCGAGGGCTCTTACCGCCGGGGGAGTTTCTCCCGTTCGCAGAAGAGTCAGGACTATTGGTGTCACTCGGTGCGTCGATGATGCGAAATTCGCTGTCGCAGATGGCGCGCTGGCGCGCAGCAGGGCATTCATTCGCAAAGGGTTCGGTCGCAGTGAACGTGGGCAGCCGTCAACTTGTCGACAGTTCGTTTTTGCCGACGGTGGTCGAGATTCTCGATGAGACCGGTGTTGACCCTGATTCGGTCTGGTTCGAGATCACCGAGTCGGCTTTGCTTGCAGACGCCCGCGCAGCAACGTCAACATTAAGAGAAATTCGAGGGTTGGGTATTCACCTCAGCGTTGACGATTTCGGCACGGGGTACTCATCATTGACGTATCTCAAACGCTTCCCGGTCGAAGCGATCAAGATCGACCGCAGTTTTGTGAGCGGTCTCGGTATTGAAGACGAAGATTCAACGATTGTTGAAGCCGTTATTCAGTTAGGAAGGGCATTGGGCCTTACGGTCGTGGCGGAGGGCGTGGAAAGCCCTCTGCAATTACAGCGGTTACGAGATCTCAATTGTGATCGAGGCCAGGGCTATCTGTTCGGTCGTCCGAGACCGGCAAATCTCATCGAAACTGAGCTCGCAAGTAATTGAGCGTCACCAAGCGACGGGCCGTGTAACGACCGCTATTGTCATGGCATGTCGGTTGTCGGCTCATTCTCGGTTGGCGCAATGCGCGGCTCGACCGATGGCGGCGGGGTTGTCGATCACCGGCTTGCTCGCCGAATGCTGATCAATCAGGTGCGTATTGGGCGTCTGCGCCGAGATGAGGTGTGCGATGCCCACCCTGATCTCATCCGTGCCGCAGCAAATGTCGGAACCGAAACCGAAGCGATATGTCCAATCTGTGAAGAGGACAATCTTCGGTTGGTGACGTACGTATTCGGTCACCGCTTGCCGGCGCACGGTCGGTGCGTGTCGTCGTCAAAAGAATTGCGTGAACTGTCGGTGACGGGAAGAGATTTGCGGGCTTATGTGGTCGAGGCGTGCTGTGGCTGCCGGTGGCATCATCTGCTTCGCGTTGTTCCGGTGTGATGAACCGGCGCTCCGCGCAGATCGCACTCGTGTTGGTGGCGGCCCAGGTAGCCGCATGCGGAGCCGCATCAACTGAAGATCGCTCGGTCGATATGCCGTCTGGCCCGGTCGGGTTTCCTCGCCAAATACTGCTGGTGAGTTCACAAGACGTCGAGGCATCGGGTTCCCTGCCGCTCGAGCGATGCGTGTGGGTCGCATCGACCGCTGATCAGAGGCGCCAGGGTCTCATGAACGTGGATTCCATGGGTGACGCCGACGGAATGGTGTTCGTTCACGATCAGCCAACCTCAGGGGCGTTTTGGATGAAAGACACGTTTCTTCCGTTGTCGATTGCGTTTTTTGGTGGTGATGGCTCATTCATCGATGCTGTCGATATGTCGCCGTGCACGTCAGAGAGCGACTCCGACTGTCTGCGCTATCCGACCCCGTCGAACTACCTGCTGGCGCTTGAAGTTCAACAAGGTGAGCTTCAACGGTTTGGCGTTGGCGAGGGAAGCACTGTCGCACTGAATGACCGGAGTTGTTCGGCGTCGACAACGGAGTAGTGACACACCCCTCATACAAGATGACACGCATGTCAAAGTTGGTGCCGTTAGCGATAGCGTCTTCCTTTCCATATCCACCCTGCTCCATCTCATCGGCTGCTGCTGATGCACTGGGGCCAACGGTCACACAAGGTGGCCACGTCCGAAGGGAGTTAACTAGCACATGAATCGTGCCTATGAACTCATGGTGATCGTCGACGGTGATGTCGAAGATCCAGCGGCTCAGTCCTGGGTTAAGACCGTCTCCGATGGCATCACCTCAGCCGGAGGTTCCCTCCACGGCAAGCCTGATTGGTGGGGCAAGCGTGCCTTCGCTTACCCAATCAATAAGAAAGAATCGGGGTACTACCTCGTTGTCGAGTGTGTCGCGCCAGCAGGTGCTCTCGATGAACTCGAGCGTTCCCTCCGTCTCGCAGACGACATCGTCCGCCACAAGCTCATCCGTCTTCCCGAGGCTGAAGCAGAGCGTCGCGGTATGACCGGAGCAGCTGCCTAAGAGCAGCGTACGAAGGGAGTCCCAGATGGCAACAAACACCATCACTCTGATTGGCAACCTCACCCGTGATCCTGAACTGCGGTACACCACTGGTGGCCGCGGCGTTGCAAGCTTTGGCCTTGCGGTCAATCGTCGCTATCAGGTCAACGGCGAGTGGCAAGAACAAGTGTCCTATTTCAACGTCGTCTGTTGGGGTGATCTCGGTGAAAATGCCGCAGCCACTCTCACCAAGGGCAATCGCTGCATCGTTGCAGGTCGCATGGAACAACGCGACTACGAGACTAACGCAGGCGAGAAGCGCACCGTATTTGAAGTAGTGGCCGACGAAATCGGACCAAGCCTTCGCTGGGCGACCGCCCAGGTGGAGCGCACCGAGCGTTCAGGTGGCTTTGGGGGCGGAGGCGCTCCAAGTCAGTCACCACAAGCAGCACCTGATCCGGTGTACGGCGATGAAGAGCCGTTCTGATTTCACACAAACATTCGTAGTTTCATCACATTTGTCCAGGAGGACCAAGAACAATGGCGAAAAGCCCAGCCCGCGGACAGCGCGCACGAGATGCCGCTCCCCGCAAATTTAAGAAAAAGACCAGCCCTCTCGTTATCGAGAAAGTTGAGTATGTCGACTACAAAGACGTCGACTTGCTCTCACGTTTCATGAGTGATCGCGGCAAGATCCGCGGTCAGCGCATCAATGGCAACGACGTTCAGCAGCAGCGCGAGGTGGCAAACGCCGTCAAGATCGCACGCGAAATGGGGCTCTTGCCGTATGCCCGTCGAGTTGCGTCGGCTTCTCGCGGACGTCCATCGCGTGACGGCGGTCGCCCACGTAATGACGACAACGCAGTCAAGACCAATGAGACCAATGAGACCGAAATCGATGAGATGGAAAACGATGAGGTGATGGACGATCAGGTAGAAGACCAGGCCGAGGCCACCACCGACGACACCACCGATGACGGAGAGGAGGCCTGAAATGAAGGTCATTCTTCGCGACGACATGCAAGACCTTGGCAAACGTGGTGACATTGTCGACGTTGCTGATGGGTACGCCCGCAACTATCTCCTTCCAAAAGGCAAGGCGATGGTTGCAACACCTGGAGCAGTAGAGCAGGCCGCGAAAATGCGCCGTGCCCGTGACCTCCGTGACGCAAGTGATCGAGAGGCGGCAACAACCGTTGCGTCGACGCTCGTCCCGATGGTGTTCACCATTGAGGCCCGGGTTGGTAGTGAGGGCAAGTTGTTCGGCTCGGTGACTGCAGCTGATATCGCTGATGCGGTTGAGGCACAGTCGTCGGTTGCGATCGATCGTCGTAAAATTGAGATCGGTGATCAGATTAAGACGGCCGGACAGCACGTCGTTACCGCATCTCTTCACCCCGAGGTGTCGTTTCCGATCACTGTTGAGGTCGTTGCCTCGTAAGTCTCGGAGACACTCGTTCTGTGAACACAGCCGGCCTGGTTACATATCGGGCCGGCTGTGTTGTCTTTACTGCCAAAAATGCGGGTCGATCAGCAGTTGCCCCCATGTTTATCCACAAGGCAATACACATGGTTTTCCACAAAGTTGTACCCCTTTCTTCCCACAGGCTCGACGTGAGAGAGTAGAGACCTCATGACCGACGATGCCCCGTTCCCACCACTGCCACCCGACGAATCTGCTCCAGAGTCGGCCTTCGAGAGCGCGCCCTCGCGCGGAAACTCAGGGCGTGGCAATGGTCGAGGAAGTCGCCGGCGTTCGGGGTCGGCGGGAAGAGTTCCCCCTCACAATCTTGAAGCTGAAGAATCTGTGCTCGGTGCCCTGCTGCTCTCTCGCGAAGCGATCGGAACGGTCTCTGAGCTAGGGCTTGGACCCGACGATTTCTACCGGCCGGCACACCGTCACATCTACGATGCGGTGCGTTCCCTCTACGCAAGTGCCGGACCGGTCGACGTCGTGACCGTCGCTGATGAACTGCGGCGAGGCGGGCTCCTCGATGAAATCGGCGGATCAGAAAGCCTGCACGAACTGCAGAACATGACGCCTGCGGTTTCAAGCGTTGGGCACTACGCAAAGATTGTTCAAGACACGGCGTTACTGCGCCGACTCATTTTTGTCGCCGGCGATATCGCAGAGCTCGCTTACGGAGAGCCAGACGACGTTGCGCAGGCACTCGACGCAGCTGAAACCCGCGTCTTTGAGATCGCAGAAGATCGAGTTGCAGATACCACGCGCAGCCTCGATGATTTGCTGCCCGAAATTTTCCAACAACTTGAGGACACCTTCCACCGCGGTGACGTCGTCACCGGCGTGCAAACCGGCTTCGTCGACATCGACGAGTTGCTCTCAGGGTTGCAACCAAGTGCGCTCTACATTGTCGGTGCGCGACCGGCGATGGGTAAGAGTGCGTTTGGTCTCAACATTGCGTCGCACGTTGCGATGAATTCCGGGGCGCCTGTGCTCGTGTTCTCACTCGAGATGGGTCACACCGAGCTTTCGCACCGGATTCTCTCTTCCGAAGCTCGAGTCGACTCGATGAAGATGCGCAAGGGCAACCTTCAAGACACCGATTGGACGAAAATCGGAAAGGCCATCGGCCGGCTCGAAGTTCCGATGTTTCTCGATGACAACCCTCGTGTCACCGTGATGGAAATACGGGCGAAGGCGCGTCGAATCAAAGCTCGCCATGGAGCACTCGGATTGATCGTCATCGACTACATCCAGCTCATGACCTCGGGAAGTTTTGCCGAGAACCGACAGCTAGAAGTGTCGGAGATCAGCCGAAACTTGAAGATCCTCGCCCGTGAACTTGAAGTGCCGATCATCGCGCTCAGCCAGTTGAGTCGCCGTCTTGAAGAGCGTTCTGATAAGCGTCCTATGTTGTCTGATCTTCGTGAGTCGGGATCACTCGAACAAGATGCCGACGTCGTCATGTTTCTGTATCGCGATGAGGTCTACAACCCGGAAACAAATGATCGCGCCAGCGCTGAAGTCATCGTTGCGAAGCATCGCGCCGGGCCGATCGGAACGAGGAAACTCGTGTGGCTTGGGCAATACACCCGATTTGAGAATGCTGCCCGAGGTGGTGTCTAAACAACTGCTTGATGCAGGCATACTCGACTGGTGACAGAACGCTACGCAGTACAGATGCAAGGAGTCGTCAAGCGATTTGGTGACACCCTCGCACTCGACGGAGTTGACCTCGCAGTACCGGCGGGAGCGGTGTACGGGCTCCTTGGCCCGAACGGAGCGGGCAAGACAACATCGGTCAAAGTGCTCACGACCTTGATTCGGCCAGATGCCGGAACAGCCACCATTGACGGCATCGATGTCGAGAAAAATCCTGACGATGTTCGTCGCCGTATCGGGCTTACCGGGCAGTACGCCGCTGTCGATGAGCGACTCACCGCCCGCGAAAACCTTGTGTACATCGGTCGACTTTTCCACCTCGGCACAGCAGAGGCGCGTTTGCGCGCCGGCGAGCTCCTCGATCGATTCGACCTTGCCGATTCTGCAGATCGTGTGGTGAAGGGGTTCTCGGGAGGCATGCGCCGCCGGCTTGATATCGCAATGAGCCTCATTGCGAATCCGTCAGTGCTGTTTCTCGATGAACCGACTACTGGCCTCGACCCACGAAGCCGTCTTGGCATGTGGGATGTCATTGAAGATCTTGCAGCTGATGGCACCACGGTGCTACTCACGACCCAATATCTCGAAGAGGCTGATCGGCTCGCCGAGCAGATCGTGGTGATCGACCAGGGCCGGGTCATCGCTGAGGGAACTCCAGACGAACTCAAATCTCGGACGGGTGGAGCACTACTCCAAGTCTCGATTGCACGCGCCGAAAACCGAGAGCTTGCGATGTCAGTGTTGACCCCGCTGTGCACAGGTCGCGTTGAAGTGCGTGACGACCGAACCTTCGAAGCACCAATTACTGCCGGTGACCGAGTTGTACCAAGCGTCATTCGTGCGCTCGACGATGCTGGCGTCGACGTGCTCGATGTCGTTGTTCGTCGACCATCGCTCGATGATGTCTTCCTTGCCTTGACCGGACACGTTGCATCGGCAGAGGAGGCAACATCATGAACCGGCTTCAGGCAACCCTCCACGACTCATTCGTTGAGGCCGAACGTCACCTACGTGTGATTCCTCGCAATATCGAATTGCTGATCTTTGCGACGATCCAGCCGATTATGTTTCTTGCGCTGTTCGCATATGTGTTTGGCGGGTCGATCTCGATCCCTGGGTTTGATAACTACGACCAGTTCCTCATGCCCGGAATTTTCAGCCAGTCCCTTGTCTTCGGTTCGGCGTTCACCTCGATTGGTCTCGCAGAAGATCTTTCGAAAGGCCTTGTCGACCGTTTGCGGTCACTGCCGATGAGCCGTTCGGCAGTCATCATCGGTCGCACGGTGAGCGACCTCGTACGCAACCTCCTCACGTTTGGTGTGATGCTCGTAGCCTCGTTTTTGCTCGGCTTTCGGTTTGGAGGTTCCGTCACCGATGCGGTGCTCGCAACCGGTTTGCTCGTGCTGTTTTCGTATGCGTTGAGCTGGGTACAGGCGCTGATTGGGCTTGCCGTCTCATCGGTCGAGGCCGCGAACTCGGCCGGATTCATTTGGATGTTTCCGTTGACGTTTGTGTCGTCAGCATTCGTTGACCCATCGACGATGCCGGGATGGCTAGAAGCGGTAGCGAATGCGAACCCGTTCACCGTGGTGACCAATGCAGCGCGGTCGCTATATAACGGGCTCCCTGTCGGAAATGACGCCTGGCTTTCTCTCGCCTGGTCGGTTGGCCTCATCGCTGTGTTTTCGATGATTGCGACTCGAAAGTTCGCGCGTTCGACATCTTCCTAGCGAACGCAACATCGGTTAGCTCAACAGTTCTGTCGCCCGATCACGCAGTTCGGTCAATCTGATCTTCACCCCATTCGGGCCATCAGTGATGGGAAATTCGTCAAGAGACACGACCCTTACCGGTACTTTGTAGCGAGCAAGCCGACTGCGGCAATGCTCAATGACCTCGTCCTCACTGATGGTTGCGCCCTCTTCGGGAATCACGAATGCAACCGGCCGTGACCCTGTCTCAAGACCAACGGCTACGACTTGGGCATCGGCAACTCCTGGAGCACTGCACAGTGCTTCAGCGATTTCTGCCGGCGCAACAAGAAATCCTCCCAGTCGAAGAATGTCGCCGAGTCGTGAGATGTAGTGGAACGTGCGGTCGTCATCCATCTCTGCAAGGTCGCCTGTCTTGAACCACACGACACCGTCGTCATCAGTCACCATGTACTGAGCGGTGAGTTCGTCGTCGACGACGTCACCACCCTCTTGGAGGTAGCCGGCGAAGAGACTCGGCCCGCGAAGTTGAAGTTCGCCATCAACAACTCGCGCTGAGGCTCGAGGCGACACGAGCATGCCGCCCGCACGAGATCTACCGTCGCTATCGAGTTGTGGGTCGCGGAGCGAAAAGAGAGCCTGCACCTCACTCATTCCGTAGAGCCCGGTCAGGGTTGCGCCCTTTGCTTCTGCTCGGGAGACGATGTCACTCAACGACGTGTTGAACTGGGCGTATCCGCTGATGCGAAGATGAGAGAGATCAGCGTTGGCGAGCAAGAGCCGGTGGAACATATCATCGCTTCCGTTCATTGCGGTGATCTGTTCACGGTGGGTGAGCGCTGAGGTCCCATCAACAGAGAACTGGTTAACGACGACTCGGGCGCCAGAGGCAACGGCGGCGATAAGGCTGCTGAGCCCAAAGGTTCCACACAACGGAAGTGCCATGAGAACGGTGTCGGCGTCCGAGTATCCAAAATGATCGACGATGTCAACGGTGTGTTCAATCACCGAGCGTTGGCGGTGCAAGACCATCTTTGGTTTCGATGTCGTACCCGACGTCGTGAAGATGATGAACGGAAGATCTTGCGCATTTGCATACACGTCGGGCTCGGCATCGCCGTGATGAGAGAGGGTCGGGTGGCGGGCTCCTGATCGAGCGACAAGGTCATCAACTTCGACTTGCGAATACTTCGTGTTCACCGCTACGACGATGATTCCTCCAAGTGCTGCCGCGAGAAGCAACTCAAGCGCTTCGATGTCATTTCCGCGGTGTAAGGCCAGTCGATCTCCTTGAGCGAACCCTTGGGCTCGTAGTTGACGGAGGCGCTGTACGGCACGTCGAACAAGCTCTTTGCTTTCAATCTCTTCTCCGTTGTCGAAGACGAGAACAGCATCAGACATCGAGAACAGATCCACCACGTTCTGAAAAGTTGTTTCGCGAATGGATGCCATACTGCAGTGTCGCACGGCAGACTGTTGAGATGTTCCTCGGAGAGGACCTCATTGCGTGGTTGCTGCTTGCGCTTGGTGGCGCGTTGTGTATCGGAAACGTGCTCGCGCTCGTTCGACCGCCGACACCACCAGCAGGCTCGGTCGAATCATTGACCGACGGTCCGCCTCCTCGACCTCCACTGTTTCGCAGCTTGTTCTATGCAGTGCTCGGTTTCATTGCCTCAGTGTGGTCACTTGCCACTCTGATCTCCGGGTAGTTCGCCGTGGCGTCGAAACCGCTTCAGTTGAAGTTCGTGCAGTCAGCTACTCGGGCTCATCAGTTGCCAGAACTCGGCCCCGAAGTCGCCTTTGTTGGCCGTTCGAATGTGGGAAAGAGTTCGCTGATCAACGCCCTCGCCCATCAGCGTCAGCTCGCACGTGTGTCGAATACTCCCGGCCGCACACAGTTGATCAATGTGTTCTCGCACGTCGCCGGGGGAGCAGTCGTCGATTTGCCGGGTTACGGGTATGCGAAAGTTCCTGGCCACATTCGTGGTGACTGGTCGTCGATGATCGAGGGTTACCTTCTTGAACGCGAAGAACTCGTCATGGTGTTTGTGCTTGTCGATGGTGAGATCGGACCGACCCCGCTTGATGTGCAGATGCTTGAGTGGTTGCGTTACAACGACGTCCCTCACACTGTGGTCGCGACAAAATCCGACAAGGTGAAGTCGGCAAAACGCCAACGCCGGAAACGTGATCTGGCCGAAGGGTGCATGCTTGAGCAGGGCGACATCGTGTGGGCGTCGGCGTCAAAAAACGTCGGCATTGAGCGCTTGCGTGACCTTGTCATCAGCCACCTGACGACTTGAGCGCCGTGGTGGCATAAACGGGCTGTCACCGATGAGAAGTTGCTCTTTCTCATCGGTAAGACTGGCGGTTCTATGCCTTCCGCACTGATGCAGCACTATTTGTCGACATGGGAAGAAATGGCGGCCGATGGCAGCCAGTTCGAAATGACCGAAATCATCGTTCGTGGGGTTCCGATGCGCGTCTTCAAGAATGCGCCGCCAACAATGCGCGCCTTTTGGGAACTAACCGCCGGGTACGCCGACCGCGACTACATCGTCTACGAAGACGAGCGTTTCACTTACGCCGAGGTTGCAGCATCGGTTCGTTCGCTCGCCCATCACCTTTGCGATGCCCACGGCGTTGGCAGTGGCGATCGGGTTGCGATCTCGATGCGCAATTTCCCTGAGTGGGTGATGACGTACTGGGCAACGGTTTCACTCGGTGCAGCCGTTGTTGGCATGAATGCGTGGTGGACGTCAGAAGAGATCAAGTTTGGTCTCAACGACGCCCAGCCGAAGGTTGTGATCGTCGATGATGAACGCCTTGAGCGACTGTTGCCGGTGCTCGACGAGATTCGCGCCGCCGACGCCCTTCATGTGATGTCGGTGCGCAGTGACCGCGACCTTCCCGACAACTGTTCACGTTGGAGTGACGTTGTTGATGCGTCGAACGCTCCAGCAGAACTGCCGCCGGCCGATATCGACCCCGACGACGACGCCTGCATTTTCTATACCTCAGGAACGACCGGCTTCCCCAAGGGCGCCCAACTCACCCACCGGGGTTCATTGCACAATGTCATGAATCTTGTATTCATGAGCCTGACTGCTGCAGCCGCTGAGGCAAAAGCGAAGGCTGCAGGCGATATTGAAGGCAAAGAGATGGGCAATCTCACCGACCCTTCTAGTCAGCCGGTGTATATGGCGCCGACACCGTTGTTCCACGTCACGGCGAACAACTGCCTCTTGCAGCCATGCACGCTCGTCGGCGGAAAAATCGTGCTCACCTACAAATGGGACCCAGGTCGTGCCCTTGAACTCATTGAACGCGAAGGCGTCACCACATTCTCCGGTGTGCCCACGATGAGTCGAGAACTGATTACGCATCCAGATTGGGAAACCCGCGATACGAGCACGGTGCAAGGTATGGGCGGTGGCGGTGCAGCATTGCAACCTGACCTTGTCGACAAGATCGACAAGAGCCTGTCGAGAGGTGCACCCTCAACCGGCTATGGACTGACCGAGACACACGGCATCGTGACCGCCAACGCAGCGAAGTTCTTCATTGAGAAGCCTGCGTCGTGTGGTCGCGTCGTACCGGTCTGCGATGTCAAGCTCGTCGATGACGATGGAAACGACGTCGCGATCACCCCAGAGGCGCGTGGGCAATTGTGTGTGCGTGGACCGGTCGTGGTGAAGGGGTACATCAATCGGCCTGACGCAACAGCAGACGCGATCCGCGATGGATGGTTTAACACTGGTGATGTCGCAATGGTTGATGACGACGGGTTCATCTACATCGTTGACCGAGCCAAAGACATGGTGTTGCGTGGCGGTGAGAATGTCTACTCAGCAGAGGTCGAGGCCGCGATCTATCAGAACGAAGCAGTTGCAGAGGCCGCCGTGTTTGGTGTTCCAGACGACCGCCTCGGAGAAGAAGTTGGTGTCGCTATTCACTTACACCCGAGTGCCTCGCTGTCGGCCGAAGCTCTTCAAGAGTTCTTGGGTGAGCGCATCGCGAAGCATAAGGTGCCTCGCTACGTGTGGATCCTCGATGAGAAACTTCCGCAAAACGCGAACGGCAAATTTTTGAAGCGCGAACTGAAAGAGCGGCTTATCCCGACGTTGTGAGTTCGATGGTCTCGCCGTTCTTTTCGACCGTGAGTGAACTACCTTCTGTGGCCTTGCCCTCGAGGATCATGATCGCAGCACGGTCACCGATTTCTCGTTGAAGTACTCGTTTGAGGGGTCGCGCACCGAACGCCGGATCGAACCCGATTTCAGCGAGAGCATCGAGAGCATCGGGGGTCACCTTCAGTTCGATTCGTTTGCTCTCCATGAGTCGAGCTTGAAGACGTTCAATATGAATGTCGACGATGTGACGAAGATCAGATTGGGTGAGCTCACTGAATCTGATGATGTCGTCAACTCGGTTGAGGAACTCTGGCTTGAAGAACGATGACGGATCGCCGGCGAGGTTCGAGGTCATGATGAGAACAGCGTTCGTGAAGTTGACGGTTCGACCTTGACCGTCGGTGAGACGTCCGTCGTCGAGTACCTGCAGTAAGACGTTGAACACATCAGGATGTGCTTTTTCGATCTCGTCGAGGAGCACCACTGAGTACGGGCGCCGTCGAACAGCCTCGGTGAGTTGGCCACCCTCGTCGTAACCGACGTATCCGGGAGGTGCGCCGATGAGCCGGCTCACCGTGTGCTTCTCTATGTATTCACCCATGTCGATGCGCACCATCGCCCGTTCATCGTCAAAGAGGAACTCGGCAAGTGCCCGAGCAAGTTCGGTCTTTCCAACTCCGGTGGGCCCGACAAACATGAACGAACCGATTGGTCGGTTTGGGTCGCTGATACCGGCTCGACTGCGTCGAACTGCATTGGCAACAGCGGTGACAGCATCGTGCTGGCCGATCACCCGTTGATGTAACGACTCTTCGAGATGGACGAGTTTCGCCATCTCGCTTTCCATCAGTTTTGCCATCGGGACGCCGGTCCACTTGGCGACCACTTCAGCGATGTCTTCTGCGTCGACTTCTTCTTTCAGCATTCGGGCTGCCACTTGAAGTTCGTCAAGGTGTGAAGTTGCTTCACCGATGCGACGTTCGAGTTCGGGAATTCTGCCGTAGCGAATTTCGGCAGCAAGGTTGAGATCTGTTTCTCGTTCGGCCTGGCTTCGCAGTTGCTCAAGTTCTTCTTTGAGGTTGCGGATCGCCTCGATCGCCTGCTTCTCGGCTTCCCATCGTTGTTTCATGGTTGAACGTTCTGCATTGAGTGATGCAAGTTCATCGTGCAGATGGTCTAGGCGCTCTCGACTGATGTCGTCGTGTTCTTTTTCAAGAGCGACTTGTTCAATTTCGAGTTGCAGGATGCGTCGTTCGACAATGTCGATCTCGGTTGGCATTGAATCGATTTCGATCCGCAGTTTTGACGCAGCCTCGTCGACAAGGTCGATGGCTTTGTCGGGAAGGAATCGGTTGGTGAGGTAGCGGTTTGAGAGCACGGCAGCGGAGACAAGGGCGGAATCTTGAATGCGCACGCCGTGGTGAACCTCGTAGCGCTCTCTGAGTCCTCTCAAGATGCCGATGGTGTCTTCGACGGTCGGCTCACCGACGTATACCTGCTGGAACCGACGCTCGAGAGCTGGATCTTTTTCGACGTATTTGCGGTATTCGTCGAGGGTGGTGGCGCCGATGAGATGAAGCTCGCCTCGGGCGAGCATTGGCTTAATCATGTTGCCGGCGTCCATGGCGCCTTCTGAAGCGCCGGCGCCGACGATGGTGTGAAGTTCGTCGATGAAGGTGACGATTTCGCCAGCAGCATCGGTGATCTCTTTGAGAACGGCTTTGAGGCGTTCTTCAAATTCACCTCGGTATTTTGCGCCGGCGAGCATCGAGGCGATATCGAGTGAGATCAGGCGTTTTCCTTTCAGACCTTCAGGTACATCACCGTCAGAAATTCGTCGTGCGAGGCCTTCTGCGATGGCGGTCTTTCCGACGCCTGGTTCGCCGATGAGGACCGGGTTGTTCTTTGTGCGTCGGCTGAGCACTTGAATGACACGACGGATTTCGTCATCGCGGCCAATGACCGGATCGATCTTTCCCGCCGCAGCTTGGGCGGTGAGGTCATGCCCGTATTTTTCGAGTGCAGCAAATTTTGCTTCAGGGTCTTGATCGGTGATGCGGTGGTTGCCGCGAACATCTTTGAGCGCTTGCAGCATTTCTTCTGACCCAACACCAACTCGTTGGTTCATGGCGAGAAGGAGGTGCTCAACTGAGAGGTAGTCGTCTCGTAGATCTTTTCGATAGGAGTCCGCGTTGTCGAAGACGTTCGACAGTTCGCGATCCATGCGAGGCTCATCACTTCCTTGTGCTTGTGGCAGTTTTGAGATCGCCTCGTTGGCACGGTTGGCGACCATTCCAGGGGCTTGGCCAAGCTTTGAGAGAAGGGCAGCTGCAACGGTGCCCTCCTGTGATGCAATTGCGAACAGGAGGTGGTCAGCGGTGAGCTGAGGGTTGGCGAGTGACCGTGCAAGGTCGCCGGCCTCCGCGACCGCTTCCTGGGTTTTCGTCGTCCATTTTTTTGGATCGAGTGCCATGTGGATAAGTTATCGATCCATTTCGCAGAAACCTACAAATGTTGAGTCATTTCGACTAAAGATTTCTTAGTTGAGGTACTGAGAATATGTAGGAATCGTTGTCGCTGCTAGCTTAAAAGGCATCCGCAGGAATTGCGTAGAGCGTCTCAGATGACATCTTTACTGCACTCGCCCAGCCTTGCGCCGCCGGCAACAATTGCTCACAGAAAAACCGAGCAGAAGCAATTTTCGCAGCCTCAAATTCATTTGACGGGTCGAGTCCGACAACGCTTCCGGCAAGGAGCCCCGCACATACGGTGGTTCCAAGCATTCGAAGATACGGCGTCGACGACGCAAGCAGGCTCGCAGGATCATTGCTTGCAACGCCGACGAGATGCTCAGTCGCCTCGCGACTGCTGGAAATGGCTTGGCGCATATTTTCTGCGGCGGCAGCCATGCCGTCAACGTTGGCAACATCATCGAGCATTGACTCGAAACGATCGAGTTCGTCATGCACGACCCCACCTGAACGCATTCCTAACTTGCGGCCAACAAGGTCGGCTGCTTGGATGCCATTTGTTCCCTCATAGATCGGCAGGATCCGAGCGTCGCGGTAGTGCTGTGCCACCCCGGTTTCTTCGACGTAGCCCATGCCACCAAAAATCTGGACGGCTGAAGAAGTGCACTCTTGGGCGACATCAGTGCACAGCGACTTCGAAAGTGGAATGTAGAGGTCAGCTTTTTCGCGCCATGAGCGAGCGGCCTCGGCGTCAGTGGCGGCCTTCGCCATATCGAGAAAGGCCGCGTTCGTGTATGTCAGTGCCCGCATTGCATCGATCCATGCACGCTGTGTCATCAACAGACGGCGAACATCTGGATGCTCAACGATGAGGCTTTGCTCGCCAGCAGGAGCACCAATTGCACGACCCTGGCGACGTTCGTTCGCGTACTGCACCGCATCTTGGTAGGCGCGTTCGGTGATGGCAAGACCTTGCAGACCAACGGAGAGGCGGGCGTTGTTCATCATCGTGAACATGTTGCGCATGCCTTCGTTTTCTTCCCCGACGAGCCATCCGATGGCTCCGTCGTTTTCGCCGTACGACATCACACACGTCGGCGAACCGTGGATACCGA
>JAKMEY010000077.1 GCA_022425725.1 Ilumatobacteraceae bacterium | reverse complement strand
GCAACATGAGCCACATTGCACGGACGTAATCACCCGCATACCCCCAGTCACGCTTTGAATCGAGATTTCCAAGAACGATCTCATCTTGAAGACCGAGTTTGATGCGAGCAACCGCATTGGTGATCTTTCGAGTGACGAATTCGAGCCCGCGCCGCGGACCCTCATGGTTAAACAGAATGCCCGAGCACGCAAACATGTCGTACGCCTCGCGGTAATTCATGGTGATGTAATGACCGAAGACCTTCGCGCACCCATATGGCGAACGAGGGTGAAATGGCGTCATCTCAGTCTGTGGGGTTTCACGAACCTCACCGAACATCTCCGAGGTCGAGGCTTGGTAGAAACGGATCGGGTTGTCGTCTGACCCACCGACCATCCGAATTGCGTCGAGCATGCGAAGAACGCCGAGCCCAGAGATATCTGCGGTCAATTCAGCATGCGTGAACGAATACGCCACATAAGAAACCGCCGCGAGGTTGTACACCTCATCGGGCTGGGCAATTTCTATCGCTTTCACCAACGACGACAAATCCGCAAGATCGCCCGAAACCGGTTCTACAAATGGAAACTGCTCAAGTACCCCAGCAATACGAGGGTTGTTTTGGCCTTTGACAAGACCAAAGACGTCATACCCTTTTGAATGCAGTAAATCGGCAAGGTGCTGGCCGTCCTGACCGGTGATTCCGGTGATCAGTGCACGAGGCATTTCCAGAACTGTACTCAGTCTTCACGCAAACTGCGCCGATCACGAAAACTACGCACGACTCGCACAAAGTGGAATGATGGTGGTGATGAGAGTTGCCCTCGACACCGGCCCGTTGCACGGGCACCAAACCGGAGTGGGCAGAGCAGTCAGCAACCTCTCAGATACCCTCGGGAGCCGAAACGGCATTCAACTTCAGCCATTCGTGTTGAGTTTTCGAGCCCAAATAAGTGGAAACGAAACCCGATTGCCGCTTCCTGCCCGTCTCGCAACGCGACTCTGGGCTCGCTGGCCGTGGCCGCGAGCTGACCGATGGCTCCACAATGTTGACCTCGTTCACGGGACGAACTACATCGCTCCCCCAACCTCGCTCCCGACATTGATCAGCATGTATGACTGCTGGTTTATCGAGCATCCGGCCTCTGCCCACCCGGATGTTCGACGAGCAGGAGAAATTCTCAGGCGCTCTGTTGCAGCCGGAGCGTGGGTACACACCTCGTCAGATGCCACCACACGTAGAGCCACAGCACTGCTCGGCACTGATCGGGTACGGACAGTTCACCTCGGCCCAGGTGGAGCAACAGTTCCGCCACCGAAGACGCCTGAAATATGCCAACCCTTTGTCAACAGCCCATTCATCGTCGCAATTGGTACGACCGAACATCGCAAACGCCACCCGTGGCTTACCCGGTTAGTTCCGAAGTTGGACTCAGGGGTATCACTCGTCATCGCCGGGGCCGATGGTGACGACACAACTCGCCTTCATCACACAATCGAGGGCCTCCCACCCGGCTACCAAGAGCGGGTTCATACGCTCGGCCCAGTCGCCGCAGATACCAAGGCGTGGCTCCTCGCCAATGCTCGAGTAATGGCATATCCCTCTCTCGACGAGGGCTTTGGATTCCCCATTCTTGAGGCTCAAGGCGCTGGTCTCCCCTTGGTTGCAAGCGACGTCGGTTCCATCGGCGAGGTTGGAGGAGACGGTGTCACTCTCGTGGATGTCGACGATGCAGATGGTTTTGCGGAAGCACTTAATGCGCTCATCGACCACAGTGCTGACCGCGAACGACATATCGCTCGGGGCCGCTCGAATGTCGAACGCTTTTCTTGGCAACGATGCGCTGACGAGATGGTTGAGCTGTATCAGGAGGTCGTTGCGTCATCATGACAACCACTCCACACATCGCGGTGTTATGCGGAGGAGTTGGCGCCGCCCGCTTCCTTCGAGCGCTGTCAACCGTTGTTCCTTCCAGCAACATCACTGCAATCGTCAACACTGGCGATGACACCATGCTTCACGGGCTTCACATCAGTCCCGACCTCGACACCATCACCTACACATTGGCCGACGCAATCGACCCTAACCGAGGGTGGGGGCTCGTCGATGAGTCGTGGCGGGCTCTTGACGCACTCCGCCGATACGAACAGGTGAGGCCCACCGGGTCAGGCGCCGCAAGCACGTGGTTTGGTCTTGGTGACCAAGATCTCGCGACCCACTTCTATCGCACCGCACGACTACAAGAGGGCGCAAGCCTGACCGATATCACCTCCGAGATTGCATCTGCCTGGGGGCTCGACTTCCGGCTATTACCGATGACCGATGACCCAGCACCCACAGAAGTCGTCGTTGACCCTGATGACGACCCAGGAGTCGCCGGCAATGGCCGAATTTCGTTCCAGAAATATTTTGTTCGCCACCGTCACAGCATCCCGGTTCGTGAACTTCACCTCGGTGCATCATCCGCCCAGCCAACCCGCCACGCAATCGATGCGTTAACAGATGCCGATGGCATCGTCATCGCTCCCTCAAACCCGTTCGTCTCGATCGGTCCAATCAGAGCACTTCCACTCGTTGACGAGATTCTTTCGAAGCACCGCAGCACCGTTGTTGCGATATCCCCACTTGTCGGAGGGGCTGCGGTAAAAGGTCCAGCTGCCGACATGATGACGAG
>JAKMEY010000047.1 GCA_022425725.1 Ilumatobacteraceae bacterium | reverse complement strand
GGGTCATCGGCGGACGCCACCTATTACGAAGACATCCCGCCACGCACCGGCTGGTATGCCCTCGCAGCATTTATTGCGCTCGTTGCCCTCGTCATCGGTGGCGTCGTGCTCTACGGACGTCTCTCGTCAAGCGAGGCGACTGCAACCACCCGAGTGCTTGACGACCTCACCGGTCAACGACTCTCTTCGGTGACCGCTACCCTCGATGAACTCGGCCTTGAATACCGCGCCATTGCAGAGGAAACCCAAGGCGTTGCCGAGGAATTCGTCTTCCGCACTGACCCCGCAGCCGGAACCGTCGTCGTCGAGGGCACCACCATCTTGTTGTATTACAACCCGACCGAAGCACTGCAATCGGTGCCAAACGTCGCCGGATTCACGCTCGACGAGGCACGCCGACAATTGGTGTCCCGCGGATTCTCAACCAACGAAACCACCGAAGTCAGCGATGTCGCTGTCGGGCTGGTCATTCGAACCGACCCACCAGCCGGCAGTCGAATTCGCCAAGATGAAGGCGTCACCATCTATGTCTCCGGTGGCCCCGACGAAGTCTCGGTTCCGGCCATCGTGCTCAACCAGAGCGAAGAAGCCGCTCTCGACTTTTTGACCAACACCACCGGACTTTCTGTCACGATTGAACGCATCGTTGATCCGGTTGTTCCCGAAGGCACCGTGATTCGAACCGACCCTGCACCAAACACAATCGTGCGCCGAGGGTCAGAGATCACGATATTTGTGTCGAGCGGGCCCGGCAAGACGAACGTTCCAGTTCTCGTTGGCTTGCTCGAGAACGAAGCAACAACCCTGCTGTCAAGCGAAGATCATGAACTCACGTACATCGTCGAATACGTCGATCTTGAAACTCCAGAAGACCCGAATGACGGACGGGTCACCGAGCAAAGTATTCGTGCCGGAACAGAAGTAGACCGTGGATCAGAAGTGATCATCGTCGTAGGTATCGCTCCCGTGCCGACCACCACCACGTCGACAACAACGACCACGACGGTGCCACCCACGACCACCACCTCAACGACATCGACAACAAGCACCACATCGACAACAAGCACCACGTCAACGACGTCAACGTCGACGACCACTGTCGCCTGACGACCGAGCCCTAAAGACGGTTCAAGAAATTCTGCAGCAGGTCATGACCTGCTCCGGTGAGGATTGACTCGGGGTGAAACTGCACACCCTCCACGTCAAACTCACGGTGGCGAACTCCCATGATCATCCCGTCGGCAGTGCGAGCGGTGACCTCAAGACTCTCTGGCACTGAATCTTCATCGAGCACAAGCGAGTGATAGCGGGTTGCTGTCAATGGCGTTGGCAGACCGGCGAATACTCCTTGACCGTCGTGAGAAATTTCCGATGTCTTGCCGTGCATGAGTTCAGGTGCACGTACAACCTCGGCGCCGAACACATGGCCAATTGCCTGATGCCCAAGACAGACCCCAAACACTGGCGTGTCTTGAGCGGCGAAAGCCGGAACCGCCTCGCACAAGATTCCAGCATCTTCGGGTCGACCAGGACCAGGTGACAGCAACACCCCATCGGCACCGATAGCAACCGCCTCATCGACGGTGATCGCGTCATTTCGATGAATGATCGGATCAGCTCCTAATTCACCGAGGTACTGCACCAAGTTGTAGACGAAAGAGTCATACGAGTCGATGACGAGAACGCGGGACACCTCAACAGCCTGCCGTGAAGATCGACGAACACCACCATTCCTGTTCGGCATCCCTGTCGAACATGCCTAGACTGTTCAACCGTGGCTCCTCCGAAGCGAAAGACCGGCGGTCGTGTAACCCCATCTCCATCGGCAGATCAGTCGTCAAATCGTGGCCCTGCCGCCAGTTCTCGTTACACACCACCGGTACCTCAAGAAGAAAAAATAGGCAAGCCTTGGGTCCCTGTGCTCATGTTGGTATTGCTCATCGTTGGCGTCATCGTCATCATGTTGCGCAACCTGGCGTTCGCCGGCAACAACTGGTTGCTGCTCATCGGCCTCGGGTCGATTCTCGGCGGTCTGTACACCGCCACAAAATGGCGTTAGCAGCGCTCGTCGACGCCCATTATCACTGAGCGCCACAGCACCTTTCCACAGAGCGCCGTCCCATATAATCAGTCCATTCGCGTAGTTATCCACAGGTGGAGGGGAAAACTTACAGGGCTGTCACTCAAAGGTGGGGGCAACGATGATCATGTCTTCCAAACAGTGCTTTGGAGGTGGCGGATCTTCATCTGGTGCCATTGTTAACTTCAATTCCACTCCACAGACATCGCAGCGGAACCTCATGTTCACTTTTCGCATCTCGCCAGGTGGAGGAGGCGCAGGAGTTGCCATCGTGACCGCACGCAACATGGTGATACCTACACGCCACAAGACGTACATCAACAACACGCCAAAGGCAAACCAGATCACCGATCCCAAGGTCACAGCCGTCATGCTAGACCTCGACCGGCAGAGTTATCCACAGGAACTGGGGATAATCCCCAGCACCTCAACATGAAAACATCAATCGAACGGATCAGCCGAGACGCTCGATGATCGTCGCGTTCGCCATGCCGCCACCCTCACACATCGTCTGCAAGCCATATCGGCCACCAGTGCGCTCAAGTTCGTTCAGCAACGTCGTCATCAAGCGCGCACCCGAGCAGCCAAGCGGGTGACCCAACGCAATGGCACCACCGTTCTGATTCACCCTGTCCATATCGGGGTGAAATTCCTTTTCCCAAGCAAGCACCACCGAAGCAAACGCCTCGTTGATTTCGACAAGGTCGATGTCATCGATCGACATGCCAGCACGCTCCAACACCTTCGCCGTCGCCGGAATCGGTGCAGTCAACATGAGGCGAGGGTCAGCTCCCGCAAGCGAGAAGTTGACAAAACGTGCCCGAGGCGTCAAGCCAAGCGCCGACGCTTTTTCTTCACTCATGATGAGCAACGCCGATGCACCATCGGTGATCTGACTCGAGTTGCCGGCCGTCACTCGGCCGCCATCTTCTTCAGCTCGGAACGACGGCTTGAGGTTCCCTAAGGACTCCATCGTCGTGTCACGCAAGCCCTCATCGACCGACATCATCTCACCGTCCGCGCCAAGCACCGGCAGAATCTCACGCTCGAAACGACCTTCATCGGTGGCCCGACGAGCAAACTCTTGGCTACGAACCCCGTAGCGGTCAAGATCTTCACGACTTAAGTCCCACTGGTCTGCAATGAGTTCAGCAGAAATGCCCTGCGGAACAAGGCCGCCCTGATCTGCGTAACGGGCACCGACCTTTGGCCCAAACGGAAACCCGTACTTACCGTCGATCATTGAGGCACCCATCGGCACACGAGACATCACTTCGACGCCGGCCGCAACGACCACGTCATATGCTCCAGCGATCACACCTTGGGCAGCGAAGTGTGCTGCCTGCTGGCTTGACCCGCACTGCCGATCGATCGTGGTACCCGGAACCGAGTCCGGCCAACCAGCTGCAAGCACTGCGTTTCGTGCAACGTTCGCCGCCTGCTCGCCGACCTGCATCACGCAACCCATGACCACGTCGTCGACAACAGAAGGATCAAGGTCATTGCGTTCCTGCAACGCCTTCAATGTCTCGGCCGCCAAATCAACTGGATGCCAATCTTTCAACTTGCCATTCCGCCGCCCAAGAGGAGTTCGGATGGCATCAACGATCACTGCAGTTGTCATCGGCACATCTTGGTGCAGCCAGCGACGTCACGAAGAGTCGGACCGGAACCCATCAAATTCGGAATGCTTGGTGGAATCCACAATGCAGAGATGCCAGACTCTTGCGATGGGAACACAACGAATGACCATCGAAGAGATGCACGCCGTCGCAAAAGACACCACCGTCCCTCAAAAGTTTTTGGAACACGCTGCGAACCGAGCAGACAAGGTGCTGTTCCGCTCGATGACATCAGCACCTGGGTCAGGCGACACGACCTGGCAGAACTACACCTACGCCGATGTGCGGTCGTTGGCTGCCCGCACCGCCGCCGGCTTGCAAGCTCTTGACGTTGAGCCCGGCGAGCGAATCATGTTGATGATGCGTAACCGCCCTGAATTCCACTGGCTTGACCTCGGTGCCCAATTCGTTCGCGCAACGCCAGTGTCGATCTACAACTCGTCATCTCCTGAAGAGCTCCAGTACCTCGCCGAACATGCTGAAGCACGCGTCATCATTGTTGAAGACAGCGGCTTCTTAGATCGAGTGCTCGAAGTGCGTGACCAGTTACCACTCGTCGAGCACATCTTCGTTATCGAAGAACCCGTCGGCGGTCTACCTGAAGGTGTTCGCCTCGTCGACGACCTTCTTGCGAATGGTGAAGCTGACCTTGACACCCTTGCCGCGGTCACCAGCCCTGACGATCTCGCCACCCTCATCTACACCTCAGGAACCACCGGACCGCCCAAAGGCGTGATGATCACTCAGTACAACATCCTTTACGCCGTTGCAGTTGTCGTGGAAGCACTCGAAGAAGATGACATTGAGAACTGGCGTGTCATCTCATACCTGCCGATGGCGCATATCGCTGAGCGCGTCACCGGCCACTATCAGGCACTCGTCACCGGTGGTGAAGTGTCAACCTGTCCCGACCCAAGCCTCTTGCCGGCATATCTTGGCGAAGTGCATCCATCGCTGTTGTTCGGTGTTCCACGAGTGTTCGAAAAGGTCTACGCCGGCGTCAACGCGGCTCTTGCGGCCGACCCAGAGCGACAGAAAGCCTTCAACGATGGTGTCGCCGCTGCCCTCGAAATCAAGGCTGCTGAGCGCGCTGGGACCATCACCCAAGAGCAACGCGACACCTGGGAATTCCTCGATGCAGTTGCGTTCTCTCAAGTGCGTGCCCTTGTCGGTATGGATGAGTTGAAGATTGCGATCACCGGCGCCGCCCCCATTCCTACAGAGATCATCGAGTGGTTTAATGCCATCGGTGTCAACCTCACCGAGATCTACGGCCTCTCAGAGACGACCGGTCCTCTCACCTTCAGCCCGAAAGCAAATAAGCCAGGCTTCGTCGGACAGATCTGCCCTGGCATGGAAATCAAACTCAGTGACGAAGGCGAAGTGCTTACCCGTGGCGGCAACATCTTCCAGGGGTATCTCAAAGCGCCGGAGAAGACCGCTGAAGTGCTCGACGACGACGGCTGGTTCCACACTGGTGATATCGGAACGCTCAACGACGAGGGCTATCTGAAGATCGTCGATCGTAAGAAAGAGCTCATCATCACCTCCGGTGGCAAGAACATCAGCCCGGCAAACCTTGAGGCTGCGCTCAAGATGATTCCGGTTGTTGGCCAAGCCTGCGCAATCGGTGATAACCGTAAGTTCGTGTCGGCGTTGCTCGTGCTCGACCCAGAAGCCGCTCCCGTATGGGCTGCTGCAAATGGCAAAGAGGGCATGAGTCTTGAAGATCTTGCAAACGACCCCGACGTGCTCGCTGCGGTGCAAGCCGGAGTCGATGAGGCCAACACAAAATTTGCTCAGGTCGAGCAAATCAAGAAGTTTGTGTTGCTCGGCGAAGAGTGGATGCCTGACTCCGACCTGCTGACACCAACCTCAAAGTTGAAGCGCCGCGGAGTTCACGCAAAATACGCCGACGAAATCGAGTCGATGTACGTCGACGCTTAGACGTAGTCGTCGAACGGGTCTTCTTCAACAACCGGAATCGGCGTCATCATTTCTATTGCAGTGTGGACGGCGTCGATGAGGTCGTCATCCATGCGCTCAGCGAATGTTGACTGCACGGCGCGCCGATATGTCACATTCATTGCGCGCCACAGGGTTCGGCCGCGAGTGGTCAACTCGACCTGCATTGCTCGATGGTCTCCGTGAAGGGTCACCCGTTGACGCGTCACCCAGCCGTCTTCTTCGAGCCGGTCGAGTCGTCTGGTGAGACTCGACAACGGAAGACCAACCTCTTCAGCAATTGCGGTCGGACGCGCCGTGCCTCCAAGGCGCTGTAAACCGGCAAGCACATCAAACCAATTCAGCGGGATATCCCACTCATCTCTCAACGCAGCATCGATAGTTCGTTCAACTTCGGCGACACGCGCTTGCAGACCTCGCCATGCAGCGATCCGGTGCGCGTCGAGCCGAGCCATAATCTCCAGTGTGGCGCGATCTAGGTTGAAGGAATGACCACCGAGCCTGCTGCCCTCACCGTCGACACGATCAACGCTGCTGTCCAATCATCATTTCCTGGCTCGAGCCACGTCTGTCACAAAATTGGCCACGACTATGCGATCAGCCGCCTCGAGGTCGAGGATGCTCACATTCGGCCGGGTGGATATGTATCAGGACCGACACAATTTGGGGCTGCTGATGCCGTGCTGTGGTATGCCTGCTTCACGGCACTCGGTCGAATTGAACAGATGGCTCTCACCAGCGAACTTTCCATCAGATTTCTGCGCCCCGCTATCGGCAAGGTCGTCTGGGCGCGGGCCGATGTTGACATCATGACTCGACGGTCGATCGTTGGCACCGTTCGAGTCTGGATGGATGACGACCCTGACCGCGTCACCGCAACGGCTCAGGGCACCTACGCCATTCCGATTGCGAAGTGAGCACCATCACCCCACAAGCGGTGACGGCAGCCGACGATCCACGTCTGCACGATTACCGCGACCTCACCGATATTCCAGGTCGCCGAAAACTTGAGGGAGACCAGTTCTTCATCTGCGAAGGTCCGGTCGCCATTGAGCGTCTCTTCACGAGCGGCCATCAGATTCGATCTGCACTGGTGCTTCACGAGAAGGCACCACGTCTGCAAGAGCTCTACGCAGCCCACGACGTCAACGTTGCGCTCTTCACCTGCGACCGCAACACGATGATCGCAGTCACCGGCTTCGATCTTCACCGAGGCGTCATCGCCGCCGCCGACCGGAAACCAATACCGACGGGCTCACAACGCAATGATGCCTTAGCGGGCCTCAGCAAGATCGCAGTGCTCGAAGGGCTCAACGACCCGGAGAACCTTGGTGCGATCGCTCGCAGTGCACACGCTCTCGGCGTGCAAGCCCTCGTCCTTGACGAACGTTGCATCGACCCGTACACACGGAGAAGCGTGCGCGTGTCAATGGGTGAAGTGCTCCACGTACCAACGATGCGATTCACCTCGGCCGATGACCTCAACAACCTTCTCACAGGTTGGACAACGTGGGCCCTCACGCCTCACCACAGCGCCGACGACATTTGGCAACTCGACGTGCCACCTCGGCTTGCTCTCATGCTCGGCGCTGAAGGTCCCGGCCTTCTCGATGCCACGATGAACATCGCTGAACGACAAGTACGCATACCTCTTCACGACGACGTCGATTCGCTCAACGTTGGCAACGCAGCCGCCGCGGCATTCGCAATTGTCGGTCGCCCTTCAACTTCGTGACCGAAATCTGCGAACATCATGTGATGAGCGATAGCGACATCAGCCGATTCCACGTACCAACCCTCGATGAGATGCCTGACGACATTCGGGAACTCATCGAATCAGTGTCTGAAAAGTCAGGGTTCGTTCCCAACGTCTTCGTTGCTCTTGCCGCCCGACCAGAAGAATTTCGGGCCTTCTTCGCACTTCATGACACGTTGATGGACAAATCGGAGGGCCTCTCAAAAGCCGAACGTGAACTCATCGTCGTCGCCACCTCTGCCGTCAATGAATGTATGTACTGCGTCATTGCCCACGGAGCGATCCTCCGGATTCGCTCAAAAAATCCGCTCATTGCCGACCAGGTTGCAATCAACCCCGCCAAGGCAACGCTGAGTCCGCGTGAACGCGACATCGTCAACTTCGCGCTCCATGTTGCGACCGATTCAGCAACCGTCACCGACGCCGAGATCGATGACATGCGTGCCAAAGGATTCACCGATGACGAGATTTGGGACATCGGCGCAATCACCGCCTTCTTCGCTCTTTCGAACCGCCTTGCGAACTTTGCCGGAATTTCACCAAACGCAGAGTTCTATGCAATGGGGCGTTGAAACATCTCACCCATCAAGTCGTCGTAACATCTCATCGTGAACGAAGGTCGACGCAACCGCTCGCTTGTCGAGTTTTCGCGACTCTTCGCTGACGATGAGCGCTTCGATCGAGACGAGCGCATCGAGGTACTCAAGCGCCTCATTCCCGATCAAGACCAAAAATGGCTCGTCAGGTTTTTCCTGATGCTCACCCTTTCCGTAACGATCGCCGTCATGGGGTTGGCAGCCAACTCGGTTGCGGTCGTCATCGGCGCAATGCTCATCGCACCCCTCATGACACCGATCATGAGTTTCTCCGCTGCGGTCGGTCTCGGACTCGGTCGACGAGCGATTCAAGCCGCAGTCGTTGTTGGTATCGGCTCACTATGGTCGCTCGTGTATTCGATCGTGCTGTCTCGCTTGTTGCCGAGCCTTGAACTCGGAAGCGAGATTCTCGGGCGCACCAGCCCCGACATACGTGACCTCGTTGTTGCAATCGCAGCCGGCGCAGCTGGTGCATATGCAGTCGCTCACGAAGATGTCTCTGCGACCCTTCCCGGCGTTGCCGTTGCGGTTGCCCTCGTTCCACCACTCGCCGCAACAGGAATTCTCATCGGTGCCCGTGAAGGTGTGCTCGCTGAAGGGTCAGCCCTGCTGTATGCAACGAACCTGTTCGCCATTGCGTTCAGCGCTCTCGCGACTCTTCTCATCACCGGCGTCATTCCGACCGCCCGATTCTTCTTCAGAGATTCTCGAATGGCCGCCGTCGTCATCGGCATCTTTATTGCGACGGTTGCCATCGCAATTCCGCTCACATCACGTTCGCTCAATGCTGCCGCGTCATCACGTCAACAAGGTGACATTCTCACCGAAGTTGAATTATGGCTCGGCAACAAAGATCTCGAGGTCACCACCCTCGACGTCATCGGTACTGCCGTCACCGTCGAACTCACCGGTCTCGACGAACCGCCAGAGGCCTACGCCCTCGCGACACGCCTCGTTCCTGTGCTGGGTGCTGACGCCGAAGTGACGGTGCGCTGGGATGCTCGGGCACAAGGTTCTGCTTCGGCTGGAACGCCACCTGCTGCCGACCCCACCGAAGTGGCAACAGCCGTGCTCAACGACTGGCTCGCCGGTATCGCTAATGAAGGCATCGTGCTGGAATTACTCGAGGTGAACGTCTCAGACGGGCAGGTCGACGTTGTCGTGAGCGGCCCGGCCGCTCCTCCGAGTTCACCCGAACTCGCGAACAACGTTGCCGACGCAATCGGTGCGACGGTCACGCTCGATATTCGATGGATTCAGTCGTTTGACCCCACGCTCGCTGATGAACCACCAGTCGATCGCGTCGATCGTCTTGTCAACGCCTGGGTTGGTCGGCGAAGCAATGTTCGGGTTCTCTCCACCGCTGTGAACGGCTCGTCATCGAACGGATGGAGTGTGCTCGTTGATCTCGCTGCTGCAGGCCAGCCACTCGGCCTTGACACACTTCGGAGTGTGCTCGGTGAGGCTCTACCAGGAACGGTGAGCGTGTCAATTCGCACAACACCTCTAGAGGTCATCGATCAACCCGACACTCCGGTTGCTGTGCCCCCAATGGGGTAATCGCCGCGTGTCTTGACCGAGCCCTACGGCGTGATGAGCGCGAGCTCAAGTTCGAGATCGATACTTGATGAGGTCACGACCGTGAGCACGACGTCGCCGTCGAGGGGGCTGTCAGGAAACACGAGGAGCATCTCGCCTGATTGCCCGGCAGCGATCTGATCGGCACCCCACGACCCAAGCGTCTCCACCGGCTGCAGATCAGCAGATGTCAACGGACGGTGGATGGCTGCGAAACCAAAGATCGTCAGCGCCTCGTCGGCCGCAGTGACCGAAACCAACACCGCAGTGACACCCGATGGTGCCCGATATGCGGATACAACTCTTGCTTGCACCGTTTCAACGACGGAGAGCGGTCCGGGCCCGATCACCACTTGCTCGAGCGGGACACCGTTCACTGAAAACGATCTCAACCCACCCTCATCGTCAAAGACCGGGGTGTCATACACCGTGCAGGTGTTCGTCAACTCACATCCCTCCACCACCGTGCTCGTGGTTTCAGGTGCTGTCACGGTCGACGTTGTGCTTCCCACTTCAACCGTTGTCGACGTCGTCGAGGTTGTCGGCGGCATCGCAGCAATCTCGTCTTCTGCTATCGCCGCCAACTCGGCAACGGTGAGCCGGTGGCGCACCGCAATGTCAGCCGGGGAGCCTGGTGTCACGACTGCAGTAATGCTTGCCAATGCCTCGGCGGAGCCATCGCTCATCGCTGCAAAGACCGCCTCGCTGATCTCAGTTGACGACACCGTCGTCGTTGTTTCATTCACCGGTGGCACCGTCGTGACAACAACAGCCGTCGTGGTCGGGGAACCATCGATGTCGTCTCCGCCACAAGCAGCCAACACGACGACACCTGCAGCACACAACACGTACCCGACACGATCCACAGCACGAACGATAGGCGACATGGCGAATTCCCGCACGACCACCACCGCCACTTCCCCTCATATTTGTGATTGGGGTCATGACGGCGCAGACTCAAGAGGCCATGTCGACCAGCCACATCCTCACGCTCATTACCCCTGACGAGCCAGGCATTGCCCATGCTGTGTCGGCTGGGCTTCTCGACGTCGACGGCAACATCACCGAGAACGCCCAATTCGGTGATCCTGGATCACAGTTATTTTGTTTACGGACAGTCGTTGAGACACCGACCAACGACTCAGCAACCGTCGCAGATGCTGTTCGCCGGCGACTCTCAGATGCTGGTCACGCAAGCCCGGTGAAGTTGCGGGTCCGCCAAGCAAGTGAACGGCCACGCGTGCTCATCATGGTGTCAAAGTTCGATCACTGCCTCGTCGACTTGCTGTATCGGTGGCGCAACGGGCTTCTCCAGGTCGATATTCCAGCGGTTGTCTCAAACCACCCCGATGTTGCTGAAACCGCTGAGCGATACGGCATTCCATTTCACCACCTGCCGGTCACCACTGACACAAAAGCCGAGCAGGAAGCAGCGATCATGTCGATCGTCGACGAGCACAACGTCGACCTCGTCGTCCTTGCGCGCTACATGCAGATTCTTTCCGACGACCTGTGCCAGCGTCTTGACGGACGAGCAATCAACATTCATCACTCGCTGCTACCTGGTTTCAAAGGCGCCAAGCCCTATCACCAAGCCCACGCCCGCGGCGTGAAGTTGGTTGGCGCCACTGCGCACTTCGTCACCGCTCAACTCGATGAAGGGCCGATCATCGAACAAGACGTAGCCCGCGTCAATCACAGTCACACAGCTGCTGACATCGTTGAACTCGGTCAGGACACCGAGCGTCTCGTACTCGCCCGAGCGGTGAGGATGTGGGCCGAAGACCGTGTGCTCCTCATCGGAGACCGCACGGTCATTTTCCCATAGCGACGTCAGTAGCTTCGCGGAAGCCCAAGCACGGTTTGGGCAATGAAGTTCAGCGACATTTCTTGGCTCACGGGGGCAAGCCTCTGTAAGCGAGCCTCCCGCCAGAATCGCTCAACCTGATACTCGGTTGCATACCCCAACCCGCCGTGGGTCTGCACCGCCCGGTCAGCAGCTGTGAACGCAGCATCGGCCGCAAGGTATTTCGCCGAGTTGGCCTGCTCGCCGCACTCCATGCCGTTGTCGTATCGCCAAGCGGCTTCCATCATCGTGAGATACGCCGACCGCAAATGAATGTGGGCATCTGCGAGAGGGTGAGAGATCGCCTGGTTCGCTCCGATCGGACGATCAAACACGACTCGCTCGCCGGCGTAGTTCACCGCCCGCTGCAATGCGACCTCACCGATGCCGCACGACATGGCCGCGAGCAAAATTCGTTCAGGGTTAAGCCCATGAAGAATGTGTTGGAAGCCACGGCCGCGTTCGCCGACGAGACGCCAACCTTCAACTGGAAGTTCGTCGTAGGCCACCTCACATGAGGCGACCGCATTTCGACCCAACTTAGGAATCGGTCGAATGTCGACGTACTTCGGATCGAGTTCCGCGAGGAATAAACTGAGGCCGCCGAAACGTGCCGACCCAGTCGCGTTCTCGGGCACATCGTCGGTGCGAGCGAGCAACAGCACAACTTCGCTTTCGAGTGCTTTCGACGTCCAGATCTTTCGACCAGAAACCACGAACCCGCCCATGCCGTCATCGACCGCCCGGGTAGAGATTCGGCTGGTGTCGGTGCCCGCATCAGGCTCGGTAACACCGAACGCAACATGAAGGTCTCCGGTGGCGGCTCGAGGCAGGTAGGTCGACTTCAGCTCATCATTACCGAACTTCACGACAGGGTTCAGCCCAAACATGGTGAGGTGAAGAGCGGTCGAGCCGTTCATTCCGGCTCCGGATGCGGCAACCCGGTTGAGAACAAGCGCTCCCTCGGTGATGCCACAGCCCCCGCCGCCAAACTCTTCAGGAATGCAGATGCCAACCCATCCGCCAGCGGCCATCGCCTCGTAGAACTCCCATGGAAATGTGTGTTCTGTATCGCACGTTGTCCAGTACTCGTCATCGAAGTCTGAGCAGACGCGATCAACCCCTTCAATGATTGCGGCATGGTCATCATTTGGCCGGAAGTCCACGTCTCCAGTATCACATGCAGTGCGCCGGAGCCGACGAGGCGGCACCGGTCTATTACCGTCTGAGGTGGGGGGCGACATGGAACAGTTAACGAACGAGACCGTTGAGTTATTGCAAACGATGATTCGTAACCAGTGCGTCAACGACGGCACTGCAGAATCAGGGCAAGAAGAACGTAACGCTGACACGTTGGTGAATTTCATTGAAGGGGCGGGTCTCGATGTCGAGGTCTACGACGCGGCCCCCGGCCGGCGGTCGATGGTTGCCCGCATCGAAGGCAGCGACCCAGATGCTCCGAGTCTCTGCCTGATGGGGCATACCGATGTGGTGCCAGTGAACCCCGATGGTTGGAGTCGTGACCCGTTTGGCGGCGAACTCGTTGACGGTGAGGTGTGGGGCCGAGGTGCGGTTGACATGTTGAACCTCACCTCGTCAATGGCGGTTGCGTTTCGGCATCTTGCGACTACTGGTTTCCGTCCAAAAGGAGATCTCATCTACTTCGGCGTTGCTGACGAAGAGTCAGGATCGGCGTACGGCGCCCAATGGATGGCTGATAATTACCCCGATGCGATTCGCGCCGACTACGTCCTCACAGAAAACGGGGGTCTTCACGGCGGTCCACCGAACTCACCATCGGTCTCAATGAACGTTGGCGAAAAAGGGGTTGCCTGGCGACGCGTACGCGTGCACGGCACGCCAGGTCACGGGTCGACTCCATTTAGAAGCGATAACGCTCTCGTTCGAGCAGCAGCCGTCGTGCAACGCATTGCTGACTATCGCCCACCAGCACGTTTTCATGAACACTGGGGAACCCAAGTCGCCAACATGGATATCGACGATGAGACCAAAGCGATCATGCTGGATGCAAACAAAATTGATGACTATCTCGAGTCGTTTCCGCATCGTGGCGCCGCTGCTCATCTATGGAGTTGTTGTCACACCACGATGAGCCCCAACGTCGTTGCCGCCGACCACATCATGAAGACGAACGTCATCCCTGATTCCATCGACCTCAACATCGATGTTCGCACGATGCCCGGCGATCACACCGCCGAAGTCGATGCACACCTTCAGGCCGCTCTTGGTGATCTCTATGACGCCGTCGACGTCGAAATCATCATGAATGACCCAGCGAGCTTGTCTCCCACCGACACCCCACTCTGGGATTCGATTCAACGTGCGGTCGGAAAACCATTTCCTGGCATGTCGATTACGCCACAACTCGTTGTCGGATTCACCGACGCCCGGGTGTACCGCAATATGGGGTCGATCGCCTATGGCGCAGGGTTGTTCAGCCCGTCGGTGTCACCCGGAGAGTTCAGCACACGATTCCATGGAAACGACGAACGAGTCGATGTCGAAAGTCTCGAGTTGTCAACGAACTTTTGGATCAACGTTTCAAAAGATCTTCTCGGGTGAGCCGTCGACTACTTCATGAGTTTCCGACTCGTTGCCACTGACGAACCTCTGCCCGCGAAAAGACTTGTGTGCCAACAAGTTCCCACTCATTCGACAATTGACACTGCTGAGTGATCAGGTCGCCTAACTCCCACGGCAGCACACACCACACCGTCCGTACAGCAGGACCTTGCTCATCGATAAGTCTCTCCGGCTCCTGTTGCAGAAATATTCCGAACTCGAGTTCATCAAGCAGCACAATCGGCACATCACCCTCAGTCACAAGTCGGTCGTGAAGGTACCACGACGACATTGAGTGATATCCCAATACAACATCGCCCTCTGATATTTGCGGGGCCAAGAGATCCATATCGTCGGACAGGCCACGCGCGAAAACGCCTGTTCCTCCAGCAGCCTGTCGCAAACCCGAGGGCCACATCAGGGCTAACGCAACACATGTCAACAGCGCAGCCAACGCCACCGAACCTTTCGGCACTCTCGATGCAAACCACCACATCAGCATCGAAATGCCGAACGCAATGAGAGCCGTCACCAGCAAGCCCACCGCGTGATTCACTCGGGTGAACGAAATCGGCCAACCGACAACGATTGAGGCGACGAGAATTTGCAATTGAGTCAGCGGAATAGCGATCACCCAAAATCGAAAGGTGTTCCACATGACGACCACACCCACGACACCACCAATCGCAATCAACAACCACCCAATCAACGTCCATTCGAGTCGCTGCGGTAGAACAGCAAACATCATCGTGCGAATCACCAACTTGGCCGCACCAATTAACCCAGCCGCTTGAAACGTCTCACCTTCCCAATAGCCCGTAATCGATGCCAGTCCCGGAATCTCCCGATTTGCAACTGGTCGCAAGAAGAACAAATACGTCACTGCTAGCGAAACAACTGCACCAACCGCTCCAAACGCAAGTGTCCTACGTCCAGCACCGTCACTACGAGACCAGACAACCGGAGCGGCAACAACAAGCAACATCAACGGAGCCTGCACCATCCACGGGCCAATGGTCGCAAGAACCAGCATCGTTTTCGACGCAACCTCAATGTTGTGGTGGGTCACCGACCACAACACCAACGCCGTAAACAACGTTTCCATCGAATAGTTATTGAAGTAACTCACTAAATGAGCATCACCGGGTTGCACCAGCACGAGAGCAATCGTTGATAGCGAAACCACCCCTGCACCAACCGCCCCAATTCGACCTACCAATTTCGTGCGAAGAATGTTCCCAATAAGAACCCACGCCGGGATCGCCGGAAGCACCGCAACCAATCGGAGCAGTTGCCGCGTTGGTGGAAGCACATTGAACAGAAACTGATGGACGAACACCCAACCTGGCGCCGTTGGAGTGTTGTGGGCAAAATAGCGTTCGAAGCCGAACGATGATCGAACCATGTCGGCACGCCAGGCCTCGTCAAAGAACCAATCAATGGAAATACCTGGCCGAGCCATGGTGAGCACTAAAACCGTCGTAAGCGGCACGGCGATTAAGAGCCAAGCACGCTGAGAGAAATCAACTGCGGAGACCTGAGAATTGGCCATCACGCGAATTCTTTCATGAATAGATCGCTATTCAGTGGAGACGATGGGAATCGAACCCACGACCCCCTGCTTGCAAAGCAGGTGCTCTAGCCAACTGAGCTACGTCCCCTGGCTGTCGGAAAGGTTATCGGCGAGAACCAAAGAGCGGTCTGTGGCCTCAATCGTCTTTTAGTGCAACAGCATTAGGGGTGACGTTCATTTTCGGCTCATAATCGGCGAGTTCGACATCGGTGCGCACGGCAACGAATTTTGCGCGAAGCGCAGCTCGACACGATTCGCACGGCCCGTAAAACTCTGACGTCACCGACATTTCACATCGGGGGCAGATGAAGTCCATCACTGAAATGTACCGAACTCAGTAGAGCCCAATGAGGCGCCCCGACAACCCGATCGCAGCGATCACCATCGCAGTCCGGATCAATTTGTCGCCACCTTTGACCGCTACCTGAGCCCCGCACCAGCCACCAACAAAGAACCCGGCGGCGAGAACAATAGCCGGGAGCCACACGATATTTCCCGACAACAAAAACACTGGAAGGGCGATGACGGTCACCGTTAACGACACCACCATCTTCACGCTGTTCGCCGTCACAAGATCGAACCCTGCTCGAGTGAGAGCTGCGAGTAACACCAGACCGATGCCAGCCTGAAACGCGCCACCGAACGCACCGATCAACCCGAAGATGACCACGGTCAACCATGTCGGCCACGGTTCAACGCCGTCACGCGCCGTTGGTTTCCGCACGGTGAGCACGATGAGAGGAATCATCAACACGCCAAACACAATCTCGAACGCCCGGTCAGGAAGGCGACTGATCGTCAGCGAACCAATCAGTGAGCCAACGAGCGTTGGCGCCAGCACTGGTATCGCCTTGGAGAGCCCGTCAACCCCGAGACGACGAAAGGCCACCGTTGCCGATGCTGTCGAGGTGAGGATGCCGAGACGATTCGACCCATTTGCACTGTTACCGGGAACACCCGCGAGCACCAGTAGCGGAACCGTCAACATGGATCCCCCACCGGCGACGGTGTTGATGATGCCAGCGATCACGCCGCCACCGGCCAACAACAACATTTCCCACCACGTCACAAGAGTTCACCCTACGGGGCACGTACGCTCAGGACGTGCTTCGTCGTTTTTCATCGCACCCCACCGATGCCGTTGACGACGTTGATGATGCCGGCCCGGATGACCCAACGGTATTTCAAGCTTCAGAAGACGACACCCGAGAGGAACATCGGCAGAACCCGAATGCCGGCAAAATGCTGGGGACAGTAATTGCGGTTGCGATGCTCGGCGCAATCGTTGTTGGGGGTGTTCAGTGGATCGAACGCGAACGAGATGTTGTTCCCGACCCAGTGAGTTGGACCTCGATCGTCACCGCAGACAGGGTCACCGGCGACCTCACACTTCGGTACAGCGACCTCGCTGTCGCCGCAACGACCAACCACGGACCACGTGTATCTGCCGTGCTTGATGGCGGGGGCGCAGTGGCAGTGGTGCTCCCGAACCAAGTGATTGTCGAGCCGTTCAATTTGTTGCCGACAACGCTGGATATTCCACGAGGACATCGAGTCACTGCCTTGCCAACAGCGAATGACCTCAGTGTCGTGATCGGTGACGACAGTGGCGGCAACCTCGCCATCGTCACCGATGTCGCCGGGCTCCGACCCGTCGTGATGGACCTTGGAGTGTTCACCGACGAACCGAATCCTCGGTACTTCCCAACCGATATCCGTCACGATTCTGCGGGAACACTGTTCGCTATCGCCGACACGGTCAACTTTCAAACCGTGCTCGTCACCCCGACATCAACGACGCCCGTGTACCTACCCGACCTCGCACTCGCCGTCCATCCCCAGCTGGTGGTGACCAGCCAAACCGTCGGTGACCGGGCCGAAATTGGTCTGTTTGACCCCAATGGAGATCGAATTAGAACGATCAGCACCCCAGCGGTGCGAGGAGGTGCCATCACCACCGACGGAGAGCGATTTGTGTTCGTGACCAAAGAGGGGCGCATCATGCGTGTCACTCGCACCTCTAACGATCTCAAAGATCTTGGTGGACTTGAACTGCCTGAGGGCGAAACGGTGAACACCGTCGCCACCGTTGGTGGAGGAAGTCGTCTATGGGTGCGCTCCGATCACACCGCCTATGTTGTTGATCTTTCAGGTGGCATCCGCGGTCGCTGGTCTGCGAACGCCCCGATAACCGAGGAACCCCTCACGATGCTGAGTCGCTGCGCCGTCGTGCACGCGGATGGGGTGAGCCGTCTCGTCAGCCTGCTCACGGGTCGGGAACTCAACGAGGTCACCGGCATCACCGGCATGTCGCGCAGTGATGACGGTTGTCTAGTGACCGGGGTTCGCTCATCCGACCGATCTGGTGTGCTCGTCGGAGAATTCGAAATGGTGACCCTTGCCGGTCGGCGGGCTCTCGCGCTTGCACCAGATGCAACAGCGGTTGTGCTGTCGAGCGACACCGGCCCTGTCATCGTCGACGTCGATGACCTGTCGGCAGCGATTGGCGGGGCAAATCCAGCGAGCGTTCGTGCGCTCGACACTGGCGACGATCTCTTCGTGCTCGTCGCCGGTTCGATTGACCCATAATCTCATCTTGTGGTGAACGTCACGATTCGTCGAGCAACCCCGTCTGACCTTGAACGCATCATTC
>JAKMEY010000016.1 GCA_022425725.1 Ilumatobacteraceae bacterium | reverse complement strand
CATCAGTTAGCGATGCTGACTACGACGACCCCCGAACGCACAGTCTTCATGAGCTGCTCTCGACAAAAATTCCAGAACAAGGTGAGGGGCGCGTTGTTCATGGTGACTTCGGCCCCCATAACTGCCTGTTTCTGAGCGATGGCTCGTTGTCTGCGGTGCTTGACTGGGAAATAGCAACCCTGGGAGACCCACTCGCCGATATTGCGTACTCGATCAATGCGTGGACAGAACCCGGCGACAACATCGCAGAGGGTGTTGACGCTCCGACCGTGCTCGAAGGGTTCCCGAGCAGACAAGAACTGATGGAACGCTACGCCGCAACGACCGGTGCAGATCTCTCTCTTATGCCTTACTACCGGGCCTTCAACTGGTTTAAGACCGCCTGCATTATTCATGGCGTGTACGCCCGCTATCGGGCAGGGAAGAAAAGCACCGAGGGTGTCGACATGGATCTACTCCACACCCGCATCGGTATTGCCCTCGATAACGCCGATGCGTTGGCCGCCGACATTCTCTAATTCTTCCTATCGGCCTCATATGTCGGGGCCATCCAGCGTCCGCACGCGTTGGTGCAGGCGACTATGTTGTGCTCATGGGGGAAACACTTCGTATCGAAGAACTCGATGTGTGCTTTGGGGCTCACATTCACGATGTTGCGCTGGCGTCGCTCAGTTCAGCGACGTTCGCATCAATTCGTGAGGCACTCCTTGAGTACGGGTTCCTTGTCTTTCCGGGTCAACACATTTCGCTCGACGAACAAAACGCGTTCGCGGCGATGTTCGGCCCGCTTGAGTTTCCAGCGGCGGCAATTACGAACATCGATGACAATGGCGAAGTATTGAGCGACGAAGGTCATGACACTGTCAAGTCCATTCGAGGAAATGAGGGTTGGCATCATGACTCTACGTATATGCCAGTGCAAGCGTTCGGTGCCGTCGTCTCAGCCGAAGTGGTTCCGCCAGATAAGGCGCCAACCGGGTTCGCTGATATGCGAGCAGCATTCGCTGACCTCGATGACGACACACAGACCATGCTGAGAGGTCTCACCGCGAAGCATTCGCTCCATTACTCGCAGGGGCGCTCGGGCTACCTTCCGACTCAGCAAGATGACGGTAGCTACGCAATGTACGGCTATCACGACAAGCCAGTTCCCGTTCGGCCAATGGTGAAAGTGCACCCTGAAACCGGCGTAGAGAATCTGCTCGTTGGCCGTCACGCCCATGAGGTGAGCGGTCTCTTAGAAGACGAGTCAGTTGCACTTGTTGATCGCATTAATGAAGCGGCGTGCACCGACGACCGTGTGCACTATCACCAATGGGAAGTCGGTGACGTTGTCGTGTGGGACAACCGGCGGCTCAAGCACCGCGCCACTGAATTCAACCTGTCGAACCCTCGCCGAATTTGGCATACGCGTATTGCGGGAAGCGACGAAACCGAGCTTGCAGAGAACTACCGCTAGTTCACTGCTCGGGTCTTGTCGCCCCAATACGGGATACGAAGTTCCGTCTTCAAAATCTTGCCGGAAGGATTCCGGGGGAGGACATCAATGCGGTCTACAGAGGTGGGGCACTTGTAGTGAGCTATGCGTGTTCTCGCATAGTTGATGATCTCCGCTTCGTTTGGATCTGACCCGGCTCGGACAACCACGATCGCCTTCACGGTTTCTCCCCACTTTTCGCTCGGCACGCCAATGACAGCGACATCATCGAGATCGGGGTGGCTCATGAGTGCGTTCTCAACCTCTGCGGGATAAATGTTCTCTCCTCCGGAGATCACCATGTCTTTCACTCGATCGTGAATGTAGAGGTAGCCATCGTGGAGGTACCCGGCATCTCCGCTTCGGAACCAGCCAATGCCATCTTCGTCCTTGCCTCGAGGGAACACAAGAGCGGTTGCTTCAGGGTTCGCCCAATAGCCCTCCATATTCTGTCGGCTTCGGATCCAGATTTCTCCGACCTCGCCATCTGGGAGGTCGGTCATCGTTTCGTCATTCACAATTCGGATTTCGACGTCGCCCCACGCCTTTCCGGCCGATCGCAAAAGATGGGCGTTTGGCCCGCCAGGGTCATGGTCTGAGGCCGGCAGGGTGGTCACCCCGCCAGTGGTCTCAGTGAGGCCATAGGTCTGAACGAAGTCACAACCCATGAGGTTCATTGCACCGACAAGTGCTTCTTCGCTAATCGGTGATGCTCCGTAGACAACTGAGCGCACCGATGAGAAGTCCGTATTCTCTGCGCCTGGGACTGCCTGGATGAATTGGAGAACAGCAGGCACCAGCAAGATATTCGTGATGCGTTCAGTGTCGATGAGCCGGAGAATCTCGGCAGGATCAACATCGCGAAGAATCACGTTCGTTCCACCAAAGAAAAATGCGCAGACGCCCCATCCACTTCCGGCGATATGGAACAGCGGCATCGACACAAGGTTTACAGAATCACTATCGAATGACCATTCGTCGCCAGAGTTGGGGAGCATTCCGAATAGGTTTCGATTCGAAATTTCCACGCCTTTCGGAAGCCCGGTCGTGCCAGATGTGTACAACTGATAGCAGGTGTCTTCTGGAGCGACATCGATACCAGGGAATTCCGGCTCGAATGCGTTCACCCAGTCATCCCATCTCGGGTAGCCGGTGTCGCCAGGGTCGCCGAGCACAATCACGGTTGTCGTCGAGGGAAGATCCATCTGGGCAAGATGCCCGAGGAATTCCTCTCCGATAAGGAGGACTTTGGCCCCCGCATTATTCAAGATGTACTCCATCTCAGGGGCAGCGAGTCGCCAGTTGACGGCAACGGTTACGGCATTCACCATGCCTGCGCCGAAGAGAAATGGGAAATACTCGCGGGAACTTCTGTCCAGAAACGCAACACGCTCTTGTTTGCCGACTCCGGCGTCGAGTAATCCTTGAGCGGCCCTACGAGACAGGTCTCGCAGATCTGAGTACGTCCAAGTCACGCCCTCTTGGATCACTGCGGCTTTTTCCGGAAAGCTCTCCGCGTGTTGTTCGACAATGTCACCTAGTGACGTGATCATGATTCCCCCTGATTAATGAGTCAACCTGTCATGGAGTGGTTGATACCGGCTGTAGTTCGCCAAGACGCCCCCCGATTTGGCGCGAAGTTGTTCTACCGGCCCTCCCCGCCCGGCATATTGCCTGACTGGAAGAACCGGTAGAACAAC
>JAKMEY010000009.1 GCA_022425725.1 Ilumatobacteraceae bacterium | reverse complement strand
CCTGTTGCGACGGGCTCGATTTCTGGCTTCGGTGGCATCGGCTACGAACTTGCAGTTCGGGCGGTGGCGGCAAAACTGCAATGACATTGCTGACAGTCGCTGGCCGCGCCGAACGCCTTCTCGCCGCCCTCGACGAGCGAGGGCTCAACCAGATGATCGTGAGCGATCGAAGCAATATCAGGTGGCTGTCAGGGTTCACTGGGTCTGCTGGTGTGCTTGTGATATCGGCACGCGGCCATGTGCTGATCACCGATGGTCGATACACCGATCAGGCTCGAGAGCAACTTGATCACGCCGGAGCATCTTCGATTGAGGTTCGAACCTGTCGGACATTGAACGAGCAACGTCGTGTGCTCGCTGAAACTGTGTTGGGTCGAACCGTGGGTGCAGAAGCGACAGTGATGTCTCACGATGGGTGGGCCGCATGTTCGGCGGATAATGAACTTTCGCCAGTCGATGGGGTGGTAGGTCAGTTGCGTCGAGCAAAAGATGAAGCGGAGATTGCTCTGATCGCTCGCGCAGCAGAAATTGCCACAGAGGCATTGCATTCCATCGGGCATCTACTCATACCTGGTGTCTCCGAGCGTGAGATACGTGACGAACTCGAATACAAGATGCGCAAACTTGGCGCCGACGGACCGAGTTACGAGACGATTGTGGCGTCTGGGCCAACAAATGCTGCGTTGCCGCATGCTCGGCCGACAACTCGCCAGTTGGCCGACGGCGACACCGTGGTGATCGATGTCGGAGCGTTGGTCGACGGGTATCACTCTGACATGACGAGGTCGTTCGTGATTGGTGACCCAACTGATGAGCAGCAGCATTGGTATCAACTGGTGCGCAAGTCTCAGTTGGCGGGTCTGGCAGCGGTCGCAGCCGGAGTGAACGTGCGAGATATCGATCGCGCATGTCGAGCGGTCTTTGAAGGTGCAGACTGCGCTGACCTGTTCGTGCACGGCACCGGACACGGCGTCGGGCTCGACATTCACGAAGAACCATTTCTTGGCGCATCAGGTGATGTCGAACTCGTCGCTGGTGACGTGGTGACTGTCGAGCCTGGCCTCTATCGTGTCGGAACCGGCGGAATTCGGATTGAAGACCTTGTGGTCGTCACCACCGAAGGCCATCGAAATTTGACTACTCATCCGAAGGACTCTCCATGCCCGCCATCACCACAAACGATCTGAAAACTGGAATCACTCTTGAGCTTGACAACGCTCTGTTTCAGGTGATCGAGTTCCAGCACGTCAAGCCTGGCAAGGGTGGAGCATTCGTCCGCACCAAACTGCGCAACGTCCGCACAGGGAATGTGTTCGACAAGACATTTAATGCCGGTGTGCGCGTTGAGCAGGCCATCATTCGCCGTGACGAAATGCAGTTTCTCTATCGCGATGGTGATGACTACGTATTTATGAACAATGAGTCATATGAGCAGATGAATGTGATGCCGGTTGCCCTTGGCGACGCAGCCGATTTCATTGTCGAAGGTATGACTGCCCAAGTCGCGTTTTACAACGATGAGATCATTTCTGTTGAGATTCCTGCATCGGTCGAATTGACGATTTCAGAGACGGAGCCGGGCGTTCAGGGTGACCGAGTATCGGGTGCGCGCAAGCCCGCCACATTAGAAACCGGCCGAGTTGTCCAAGTTCCGCTGTTTGTCGAGGTTGGTGACCGAGTAAAAGTCGATACTCGCAGCGGCGATTACATCACTCGGGTCTGAGAGATGATGAACGTCGACGAGCGGTCAGACGCGCGTGAGCGAGCGCTGCATCTGCTGTATGAGGCCCAGTCGAAAGGGATTTCGGTTGAAGAGGTCATTGGTGCTCAAGTGGTGGAGCCCGATGAGCTTGTGCTCGTTCTTGCTCGCGGTGCCGAGTTGGCGTCGAATCGTGCCGATGAATTGATCGAAGGCAAGTCACGGGGTTGGACGCTCCAACGGATGCCGGTTATCGATGTCGCCATTATGCGAATGGCATTATTCGAACTCCTAGAGCGCGCTGATGTGCCAACAGCGGTGGTGCTCGATGAGGCCGTCGATCTTGCGAAACGGTTTTCCACCGACGACAGCGGTCGGTTCGTCAACGGAGTGCTGGCAGCGATTGCCTCCGAGGTTCGAGACGGATGAAACTATGGCTCCGGAGTCGTGATCCGGGCCTACTCGCTCTCTGCGGGATCATTGTTGCGTTCACCGTGTACTACGGGTCGCTGACGCTCGACATCCACCACGGCTTGGGCACCGCTGCATATGACTCCGGGCTGTACGACCAGGGTGTGTGGTTGTTGTCGAGATTCCGATCCCCATTCGTGACCACGATGGGTCGCAACTTGCTTGGCGACCACACATCGTTCATTTTGTTGCTGTTGGTGCCGTTCTATTGGTTTGCACCTGGAGCATGGATTCTTTTCTGGTCGCAAGCAGCGGTGATCGGGCTCGGTGCAATTCCGGTGTATCTCTACGCTCGAGAAGCACTTCGGTCACCGAGGATTGCGCTCTCTTTCGGAGTCGCATACCTCGTGCATCCGGCGGTGTTGGGAGCGTTGCTTGAGAACTATCACCCGGACAGCTTTCTTGGCCTCTTTGTCCCGATTGCTCTGTGGGCCGCGCTGTCACGTAGATGGGGGTGGTACGCGTGTGCAGTAGCAGGGGCGCTGCTCGTGAAAGAAGACGTTGCGCTCGTCATCGTCCCGTTGGGGTTGTGGGTAGCTGCTCAACGTGATCGGCGTATCGGTCTCGTTACAGCTGGCGCAGCGGTGTTGACGACGGTGATTGCAATGTTCGTGGTCATGCGATCGTTAATCGGCGTGCCGACACGGAATGCCTGGCGAATTCCATTCGGTGGACCCTCGGGGTTTCTCTCGGCGGTGTTCACGCGTCCTCGAGATGTGGCGTCATATTTCACTTCTGAGGGCCGGCCTTGGTACCTCGTGCAGATGATGTTCCCGATGGCTTTTCAATTCCTTCGTCGACCAGGTGTCGCGGTGGTGAGTGCACTCGTGTTGTTCACGAATGTGCTGAGTACCTACTGGTATCAATTTCAGATTGAGTATCACTACAGCATTGTCGCCGTGCCCGCTCTGGTGTTCGGCACGATCTGGGCTATCTCTCACCTTCCGTCGACTGGATGGCGAGGCCGGCGCGTTGCTCTTATCGGGGTGATGGTAGCGACAGGGGTATCGGCGTTCCTGTGGTCTCCGATTCCGTTCGGCAGGTCGTTCCCGTCATATTGGGCACCCGATCACCCGGTTGCGGTAGCGGCGAGAGAAGCTGTCGCAGAGATTCCCGATAGTGCGGTAGTGGCAGCACATTTCCGGCTCGCACCACATCTCGCGTATCGAGATGAGATTTATCAATTCCCCACACCATTTCGCGCCGTGCTGTATGGCGTTGGCCTCGAGCTCGAAGGCACTCGTCTTACGGAACGTGCTGAGCGCGTCGAGTTTCTCGTGCTGCAACGCAAACTCTCAGAAGAAGCATCTGACGATTTCGCCGTCATCGAGGTTGCCTTCGATGAGTACTTCAGCAACGATTTCTGGATTGTTTGGCAACGCGATTGGTTAACGCCATTGCCGCCATTGTTGCCATTGCCGTAGCGGTGCTAACCGTGTTCGAGTTCGTCGCCAGCTTCGAGAGCATCGATCAGTTCGTCAACGTCGTCGTCCTCGCCAGAGATCAGCAGCACGCTGTCTTCAGAGGGTGAGAAAATTGCCGAGACGTCAAAATGGTTCACAACAATTTCATTTGCGTCGTCGTCAACCGGCGTGACGAATGCAATTTCGACGTCAGCATCACTCGGCTTGTCTCGGAGAATGTCGATGAGTTCACTGATTCGCATTGGTGCTTAGTTTATAACGACCTCGTTTTCATGAGGTTGAAAAGAGTTACAGGGCTGTCAGTAGCGTCGATGCTTGCGTTGCTCTCTGCGGCGTGCGGCGGTTCTTCGGAATCGGGTTCGGATTTCGCTCCTGAGGAGGATGTCATCGAGCCCGCATACACCGTTCCGACAACCACTCCGGAAACAACTGAGGTCGTCACAACAACGACGACTGTGCCTCCGACAACTTCTACGACTGTCGCTCCAACAACGACTACGACGAAACCTCCGACGACTACAACCACCGAAGACCCGGTGGCTCGCGGAGTTGCTGTTCAGATCTACGCCATCTCCGGGATTGCATCAGGTGACCCCGCTGCAGACTCGATTCGTGATTCGATCATTGCTGTTGGTGAGAGTCTTCTCGGCTCCTATGGACGGGTGGGTCTTTTGACAGCGGAATTTTCCAACGAGGCTGGATCGATTCTGGTCATGGACGTGACGTCCGGTTATTGATCGACTGAGAATCAACTTGAGGAAGCAGTCGACTTTCTTTACGGCTTCGCTACGGGTCTTTGGATCCCCGACGGTTTTGGCTACATCCTCCCGAGCGGGGAAGGCGGGGTCGACTTCGACTTCACGATGGACGGACGTAGTTGGATGCTTTCCGCACAAACGATGCTCGACATAAGTAATCGACGCATGAGCGCCGCAACTGCTCTTGGTCTCTAAGCGCTTCCTCCGACACGAACAGATGCTCGATTAGATCAGTCTCGGTCGTTGGGTCGACCGAGACTGATTTCCGGGCAGCGGCCCCGGGCGAGCTAGGCCGTTTCGAGAGGCTCGAGCAACCGCTTGGGGTGCATTCCGCGAACGAAGCCCATGAACGGGGGGTGGATGCTGTAGCCGAGGAGCCGTTGGACGTGTTCGGAGGAGCGGGCGACGCGCTCGGGCGAGACCGAGAGTGAGAAGTTCTCCTGTGGGCGGCACCAAGGCCGGCAGTACTGAGCGGTCACGCACATGCGAGACCGGTCGGTGTGGTTCGCTCCGCCGCCGTGCCATGTGGTGCCCAAGAAGAACAGCATCGAGCCGGCCGGCATCACGGCGGGAATGGCCCGGGACTGTTCGTCGTCGGTGGGAAAGTGGTCGTCCCATCGGTGCGAGCCGGGGATGACGACCGTGGCGCCGTTGTCTGGGGTGAAGTCGTCTATGGCGAAGATCGTGGCGGCGCCCAGAGCTGGCCTCGGGCGTGGCCAAGCGTAGAAGAGGTCATCGACGTGGAGACCCTGTGCCTTTTCCTCGGGGGCGATGTCGATAACTTGGAGCTGGGAGAGCAGATAGTTCGGCTCGAAGATCTCGTCGAGCAACCCAAGAGCGAGAGGGTGCTCCACGATCGGGTCGAGCACGTCCGTGTCGTCGAGTGGCGAGTAGAGACGGCGGGTCCGGTAACCCTCGAAGGCGTTCCGTCCCCCGTCGTGCACGAACAGCGGGTCGACGGTTGAGCGGATGTTGGCCACGATGTCGGGGTCCAGGACGTTCTCGACGATCGTGTAGCCGTGTTCGTCCAGATCGGCGAGGCATCGCTGTTTCAGCCCCTCATCGACCTCTGGTTGGGACCCGGCCGTCGACCGGTACTTCTTCGCATGATCTGTCGTGTTGTAGTCGGCCGCAGCTCGGGCGGTGCGATCGGCGCGGGTCGTGGTCATCGTTGCTCCTGTCGTCTGGGTTTGGTTTCGTTAGTTCTTGCCGCCCGGGCCTCGACGAGTGGTCGCGCCATCTCCCGGTAGGTGACTGTGCCAAGCAGGTCGACGACAATGGCCGCCGCCGCCTCGCTCGATCGATCCGACGTGGTGAGAAGGTCGACCATCCGCTCAACCGGTCCTTCGAGTGCCCAGCGGCCTGGCTGATCACAGAGCCGGAGAAGTCCATAGGCCATCACGCGGCAGTCGTCGGGGTATTCGTGGGCCCAGGCCTCGAGCGACCGTTTCAGGCTGTCGATTGGATCGTCACCTGTTCCGACATCGTCGACGACTGCGTGGAGGCGGGAATCGATCCCGTCGAGGCAGGCGGCGTACAAACCGTTCTTCGAGCCGAAGTGGTGCATCACGTTTGCCTTCGACACGCCCGCAGCGAGGCCGATCTCGGCGACCGACACGCCGTCGATGCCACGTCGTGCAAACAGCTTCGTTGACACATCGACAATACGGGCTCTCATGGAAAAGGAGCATACTGACCGAACGATCGGTTAGTCAAACGAAACGCCAAACACACCCAACATCGGTTCCGCCCTCCGGTAGGCGATTGGCGAGGGGAGCCGAAACCCACGGACGGCCCCTCACAAGATGCTGACCATGAGAACGTCACTCACAGCCGCCTTGCTCTCGGCCATGGCAGCCGGTCTTGCGACCGGCTGCTCAACTGCCCCAAAAGTGATTGAGGTCATTTGCACGGATACTTTGGGTTGGGCTGTTTTGGTCTACGACGACGGTTCATGGGAGTATCTCAATGATGGCGAGAAGCCGGTGTCTGTCTGCGATTGACGGGCGTCAAGGCTTACTCAAGCAACGATTAATTTCGTAATTTTCGTTACTTCGTCGAAGGGCGAAAAGCCTCATAGGCCCCTAGATGTGTTTAAAGCATTTTAGGTTTCTGCGAGCCAGCGGTCGGCTCGCTCGAGAAGGAACAGGCTGACGGCTTTGCAGCGCTCAAGTGTCTGTGTGATTGCGGTGTCGTTGTTCAAGTACACGTCGGCGAGCTCGAGCGCGATTTTCGCAACAATTGATAGCGAACGTTCTGGTGCATCGGTGACGCTCGGAAATGAATCAATCGCTGATACTTCGATGGGTAGCGTCACGCCACCAATTCCGGCGATCTCGGTGGCAAGCACCAGGAGGTCGGGCGGGCTCGGCAAAGGTGGAAGTGTCCACGTGAAGATGAGAGGGAACGAGAAACCTCGGGGCGGGGTGTCATCGAGATCGTCAAGTTTCATGACCTCGTCTTCGAACCCGAGCAATGCCCGCGGATCGACATCGAGCGAGAGGTGGAGGTCGATAGGGCCGGCGCATGCCTCTTCGGGGTGAAGATCAACCTCCCAAAGTTGGCGGAGCGAATAGGTCTCAACAAAGTGCCGTTCGTCGTGAACGTGAAAACCATTATCGATTGCCTCGCTCTTCAGGTCGGCAACAAATCCGGCGACATCGATGACTGCCACGTTTTGCACACTACCGTGAATGGTGATGACAGTTCCGAAGCGACGAACCTTTGATGATGCTGATGGTGTACTTCGGGTATTTACCGAAGCCGCAGACGTGGTGGCTGAGGTGTTGTCGGCAACATCTGATTGGGGCTTCTCGGGTCAGCGTGAGAGTCAATATGCGTTCGACGTGACTGCCGATGATGCGTGCTTGCGTGTGCTCTACGACGCTGGCTTCGCAGTGTTCAGCGAGGAGAGCGGAATTACTGGTGACCCGGAAGCACCGTTGGTCGTTGTTGACCCCGTTGATGGCTCAACGAACGCGTCGCGCGGAGTTCCCTGGTTTGCGACAGCGTTGTGCCTTTTGCATGACGGAGAGCCCAAGGTGTCGCTCGTCGCGAATCATGCGACAGGTCAGCGATGGACGGCGATAGCTGGTGGTGGAGCATTTCTCAATGGAGAGCCCATTAGTCATTCGGGTTGCACAACGCTTCGGTCGGCACTCGTCGCAATGTCGGGGCTCCCTCGCCATCATTACGGGTGGGGGCAGTTCCGGGTGCTTGGGGCGTCGGCCCCCGACCTGTGTCTGGTTGCATCAGGGGTTGTTGATGCCTGGTGCGATATGCATCGCGGCGGTCACGGGTTGTGGGACTACGCAGCTTCGGCCTTGGTCTGCATTGAGACCGGAGCGGTGGTCGCAGACGTCTTCGGGCGAGATCTATTTACCCCCGACCCAACCGAGCGGCGTTCGCCGATTGCGGCGGCAACCCAAGAGTTGTTTGACGCATTTCTTGAGGAGCGACTGAAAGACGGTTAGCGGCGGTGCGAGAGTCGGCTGAACAAGATCGGTCGTCCGAACTCGCCGATATCGTGTAGGTCTGCGGGCGCATAGCTCAGTTGGCTAGAGCGCTTCCCTTACAAGGAAGATGTCGGGGGTTCGAGTCCCTCTGCGCCCACCCAAGATAGGAATTTATGTTGCTCGGCCTTCAACGTGGAGTCACATAACTGGTTTGTAAGTCTCCGACCAGCAATGCAATTGAGTGAATTGCTCACGCCTGGAACCTTCGCCGCCGAACAGCAAGGATCGCGATGCCACAAGCCAGCATGAAGAATGCAATCCAGGGAACACCAGACCCCGTTGCTGGGAGAGTTGCCGAAGCGGGCGAGTGGCCCACTTCAATTGTCCGTCTCACTCCATGGCCTGACGCCGGTGAATATACCGCGAGCGTGTGCGAACCGGCTAGGACGTCCAACGGCAAGGTCACCTCGAAAGTAACTACACCCGCAGAATCAGCGGTGGTCATGCCGAGTAGTCGCGGCGACGACGCAAGCAAGATTTGAATGGTCTCGTTTGCCACGAAGCCTGATACCGACAGCATCACTGTCGACCCTGGGATTAGTTCAGGAGCATTTGCGTTACTTGGGCTGAGCACTTCGCCAAGGATGAGTTCAGCAATCTGATCTACCGACGGCAGCGGGAGCGTCGTAGGGGTTGTAGTCGAGGGTGCTGGTGTTGTCGGGGCTGTTGTTGAGGTTGAGTCCGCCTGATCTACCGACGGCAGTGGGAGCGTCGTAGGGGTTGTGGTCGAGGGTGCTGGTGTTGTCGGGGCTGTTGTTGAGGTTGAGTCCGCAACAACCGTCACAACCATCTCCTCCGGTGCTGCAAGGTTGCCGGCAGCATCAGCGGCATACAACCGATATTCCCCTGGCGATAAATCTGTCGTCCCAACTTCAACATCGATGTCGGCGGTGCCAACTTCGGCTGACCTCCATTGGTCCGTCGGTAGCAATGAGATTGCCGACACTTGGTTTACGGTCGCCGATGACACGATGAGATACACAGTTCCGGGTTCGGAAACCTGGACCACGACGTTCTGCCCTGCTTCGAGGCTTGTCGTCGCAGTCACGATCACTGGTGGCGTGTTATCAACGGAATCATCAATGGTGAGCGATCCTCGGAGCGGGATCAGATTTTGGCCGTTCATGTTTGTCCATGCACCTAAGACGTCTTTCGCATACGGGTACACCTCGTACGTCCCGTTCAGCACCAGATCAGGCAACGTGCACGAACTTGACCACACCCCATCAGTTACCGAACCTG
>JAKMEY010000067.1 GCA_022425725.1 Ilumatobacteraceae bacterium | reverse complement strand
TCATGTCCGGCAACGTAGAGGAGCACGACAAACGACATCAGTTCGGCCATGTCGAGTCGATCACCTTCACTCTCTGCAGTGAGGAGAGCGGAAACGACATCGTCACCAAGGTTGTGTCTGCGTTGCTCAATGATCTCGAAGAGATACGGGATGAGTTCGTTGACAGCGACATCGGCGCGGTCGAGGTCTTCGAGCGTTGTGGTGGGTTCGAGAGTTGCAGTGAGGAGTTGACTCCAATCACGGAGTTCGTCGGCACGGTCGGTCGGCATGTCGAGCATTGCAGAGATCACCTGGAACGGCACCGGGAACGCAAGCTCGTCTATGACTTCCATTCCTCCGCGCCCCGCAGCGCGGTCGATCGCATCGTCGACCATCTGCTCGGTTGCGTGCCGGAGCCGGTCGACCGCCTTTGGGGTAAATGCTTGGGTGACGAGCTTTCGGAGCCGGGTGTGGTCGGGCGGATCAAGGTTGAGGATCGACTTTGAGCGCTCTTCGCTGCGTTGGCGCCGGCGCTGCATTACCGGATCATTTATCGGGGCTGCAGCATGCTGTTCGATATCTCGGGCGAATTCTGGGCCTCGGAGAGTTCTCAACACATCGTCGTGCCGAGTGAGAACAACCGTGTAGTCGTCGATGCGGTGAACCGGGTCGGCGTTGCGAAGCGCCTCGTACCAAGGGTAGGGGTCGGCTCGAAATTCTGGGTGGAGAGGGTCCCAGACGGGAGGCGGAGCATTGGTTGTCATTGTTCTCCTGCGACAAAGGCGGGGATGAGGGGTCGAATTTGGTTCCACTCGTACTGTTCGTCTTCATATCCTCCCCAAACGACCCATTGGGCGCCATTCGTGCGCTCTTTGATCGCCCGCATCATCGTCTCTGCAACACGTTCTGCCGTGAGAAGTTCGACGCCGAGTGCCTGAAGATTGACCTTTGCGTCGTCGGGCAAGATGGCGGTGTCGGCAAAACCGGGGCAGATCGCGCTGATATGGATATCGAGCGGTTCAGCGTGCTGATCGAGCGCGCTCGCCAGAGAACGAACGAACCCTACGACAGCATGCTTGGTGAGCCCGTAGACCGGGTCGGGTGCAATCGGCACGAGGCCAGCAACCGATGCCGTCACGATGATGTCACCAAACCCGGTAGCGGTCATGTGCTCGAGAACTGCCTGAGTGCCAAACACGACACCGTCGATGTTTGCAGACATGACGGTGCGATAGCGCTCGGTGTCGAGGCCTAACACGGGTAGAGCGCCTTCGGGACGGATGTGGTGGGTAGCCACTCCAGCGTTCAAGATGGCGAGGTCAAATGGGCCAGCATCAGCGATGAGCGCTGTCCAAGAGGTTGCATCGCCAACGTCGAGCCGCTCGGTGCGCAGGGCATCAGTGTTGGCTTCGTCAGTGAGTCGGGTGAGCCCGTCGGTATCGACATCGGTCGCCACGACCGTTGCACCGCTTCGAAGAAGCTCGTGCGTGACTGCTTTGCCGAACCCGCTGGCGGCGCCGGTCACAACCGCCCGGCGGTTGTGTAGGTCAATGCTCATGCGTATCCGTCTTCTCCCCAATCTGGGTGCTCAAATGATGCGAGCGCCTTCTCCATTCTTGCAGCAACGTTCTCAACTATTTGGACTCGCGCCCACCGTTTCTGTTCACCAGAGATGACCGTCCACGGGGCAAGGGCGTGATCGGTATATGAAAACATGTCGTCAACTGCTGCTGTGTACTCGTCGGCGCGCTCTCGATTCCGCCAGTCTTCCTCGGTGAGTTTCCAGGCACGCATCGGGTCTTTCTTGCGTTTGTTGAAGCGCCGAAGTTGTTCCTCAGGACTGATGTGAAGCCAGAACTTGATGACTTCAACCCCCTCGAGCACGAGGGACCGCTCAAACTGCACGATCTCGTCGTAGGCGCGTGTCCACTGCTCGTTGGAGGCATAGCCCTGCACCCGTTCAACGAGTACTCGCCCGTACCAGCTGCGATCGAACACAGCGAACTCGCCGAGTCCGGGAATGTCTCGCCAGAACCGCCACAGGAAATGTCGGCGTTTCTCATCAAAAGTTGGCTTGGCGTAACTCTGCACTGTGAAGTGACGGGGGTCGAGGGGTTGCACAAGTCGACGAATTGCGCCACCTTTGCCTCCAGCATCAGCCCCCTCCATGACGATGAGGAAGCCCGGGCCAAGTGACGAGTTCTTGACCAGCCCTGCCGAGGCAAGGCGCAGTTTCAACAGTTGTCGCTGCGCGGCTGCAAGCCGCTTGCCATACTCGGCGGCGGTTAGCCGCGCCGATAGATCACAGTCGGCGAGCCGATTCATTCAGTTAGTTCGCTCCGAGTGAGGTAAGGACCGACGACATTGCATCAACCACTCGGTCAATCTGAGCGTCGGTAGTGACGAGTGGTGGGCAGAAGGTACACGAATGATCTGCGATTGCGCGCACGATGATGCCTTTGGTGAGGAGGTGGTCTCTGACTTCCATTGCGTTGATATCTGGGAGCATTCCTGCGGCCCACACAGCACCAACTCCGCGAACTTCTGCGATCTGGCCATCTGCGTGCATTGCGCGGAGACCAGACGAGAGGCGTTCACCGATTCGGTTGGCGTGGGAGAGAAGGTCTTCGCGTTCGATGATGTCGAGGTTGACCATTCCGGCGGCAGCAACAGAGGCGTGCCCCGAGTAGGTGTAGCCGGTCTTCAACACATAGTTCGGATCAGATTCGAGCGGGCCGGTCACGGCGGGCCCGACGATGACGCCACCGAGTGGCTGGTATCCGGAGGTCACCGCTTTCGCAAATGTGATGATGTCGGGGGTTACTCCGTAATGGATGGAGCCGAACCATTCTCCGAGACGCCCGAACCCGGTAATGACCTCGTCAAAGATGAGGAGAGCACCGTGCTGGTCGCAGAGTTTCCGCAACGATTGCAGATAGCCCTCTTCAGCGGGCCAGACGCCGCCTGCGCCCTGAACTGGCTCGGAAAGCACGGCTGCGACTTCATGTGACCGCTCTGACATGAGGCTTGCGAGGGCTTCGATGTCGTCGCTAGGAACTTGCACGACCTCGGGCACGAGAGGCCCCCAGCCTTCCTTATTTGGTGGGAGGCCTTGGGCTGTGGTTCCTCCGTAGTTTGTTCCGTGGTAGCCGCGCATTCGAGAGATGATGAGCGTGCGTTCCGGGTGACCAGCTTGAACATGGGTGAGGCGAGCCA
>JAKMEY010000025.1 GCA_022425725.1 Ilumatobacteraceae bacterium | reverse complement strand
GTACATCGAGAACGGTTGCACGTCGCCAATTCTGTACCCGCTGGGTGATGTGAAGGCGACGATTGAAGCGTTTTCAAACTGGTCGCCCTAGGGGTCACCACAACTGCAATTTGTCGTCGCTTATCATGGTCTCTGGACGGATTCTGTGATGACGAGTGATGACAGCGTTTCCGCTGTGCCTGAGAGCCTTGGTAATGGTGAGCGCGCCGGCACATCGAAGCGGCGCTTTCGCTTCACGATCAAACTCATTTTGTTCAGCGCGGTTGTTTATTTGTTCGTCATCCCACTCATTCCCGGATTCAGGTCCGCACTCGAAGAAATTCAGCAGGTCCGCCCGTCGCTACTCATACTTGGGCTTGGTCTCGAAATTGGGGCCTTGTGGTGCTACGCCCCGTTGACGAAAGCGGCGCTCGGTGATGCGGGCCGTGGCATGTCACGGGTGCATCTGTTTCGCATTCAGATGAGTGCACGCGCTCTGTCGAGCATTGTTCCTGGAGGAAACGCCGCAGGTTCAACACTCGGATTTCGTCTGATGACGTTGTCGGGGATGTCGGGCCCTGATGCCGGGTTCGCCCTCGCGACCGTCGGTCTCGGCTCGGCAGTCATTCTCAACTTCATTCTCTGGACCGGTCTTGTGATTTCGATTCCGATTCGTGGTGTGAACCCGCTGTATGGCGGCGCAGCCCTCGTCGGAGTTGTCGTTATGTTGTTCGCAGGAGCGTTGACCTTTGGACTTATGGAAGGCAAGGGTCGCTCTGAGAGGATTGTTCGGTTCATCGCCCGCAAATTTCGGGTCAATGAAGATCGCGCATCGAAAGTGGTGCACCAGTTGGCGGAGCGCTTGGAGGCGCTCATCACCGACCGGTACCTGCTCGGCCGGGTCGCACTATGGGCCACCTTGAATTGGTTGCTCGATGCCTGTGCCTTGTGGGTATTCATTCGGGCGTTTGGAGTATCGCTCGATTTCGATGCGCTCATCATTGCGTTTGGTATCGCCAACGTGCTTGCCGCAATTCCGATTACACCTGGCGGACTTGGCTATGTCGACACCGGCTATGTCGGCATGCTCCGAGGCTTCGGAGTGCCTTTCAGAACAGCAACGCTCGGAGTGGCGTCATACCGATTCGCTCAGTTCTTCTTTCCCATCGTCCTCGGTGGCCTGATGTACGCCTCATTGCGAGTGGGTCCGTGGCGCATCGAGCGTCGCGAACGCCTGATTCGGTTGCGAGATCTCGCTGAAGAGGAGACAAAGCGGGGCATTTCGAGAGTCGACTTTCAGTTGCGCTTTCCGACTCGCGATGGCACCGGACAGTACATTCGGCCGCCGCACGACACCCCAGTTCAGCACCCTCGACGGTGGTCGCCCCTGCGTCGTCGTAACGAGTTCGATGATGGGCCGACCCGAGCGGTATCGGATGATGACGAATTGCTGCCGTCTGGCAATGATGAAGAATCGTGAACAACGATGCGGTCGTTGAGCGGGTGCTCGGGTGGGCGTCGAGCACGATTCGAGAATTGCCATGGCGCACGACCCGTGACCCATGGGGTGTTCTTGTCAGCGAGGTCATGAGCCAACAAACTCAGGTGGGCAGAGTCGCAGAGAAGTGGCCTGTATTCATGGAACGATTCCCGACGCCGTCCGAGTGCGCTGCGAGCCCGCTCGGCGATGTATTGCAACTGTGGCAAGGCATGGGGTACCCGCGCCGCGCTCGAAACTTGCACCAGTGTGCAACAGCCATCGTCGAGTTGGGTGAGTTTCCCGAAGATCTCGAATCATTACTGGCCCTGCCCGGTATCGGTCCGTACACGGCGCGCGCTGTTCTCGCATTCGCGTTTGGACACGATGTTGGCGTGCTTGACACGAACGTTGGTCGAGTGCTTGCGCGACTGGGTGGTAGATCGCTGTCTGTGTCAGAGGCGCAGACGTTGGCTGACGCTCTCGTTCCGGCGGGCGAGAGTTGGCTGTGGAATCAAGCGATGATGGACCTTGGGGGAACGGTATGCACTTCTCGTCTGGCCCATTGTGGTGAATGTCCACTGAGCGATATCTGCCAATGGCGGGGCGACTCTGGTGTTGCCGACCCGGCACGGTCATCCGCCGGTGTTTCGCGACCGCAAGCACGATTTGAAGGCAGTCGCCGGCAGGCGCGAGGTTTGTTGTTGAGGCGATTAGGTCAGGGCGCGGTGCAACTCGCTGACGTGCCTGACATCGTGAATCGCAGCCCTGCTCAAGCACGCGAAGTGGTCGATGGACTTGTGAAAGATGGGCTCTGTGTCCTCGACAGCGACGCACTCCGACTCCCGTAAATAGCATCTCGTTCGGGTGTGACATATGTCGGGGCTGATTTCGTGGTGAGGCACACATAGTGCAATTAGCGTGTCGCTATCGGTGGCAACGACGTAACAATCGTGTTCCACGGGGTGCGGGGGTCGACTCCATGTCACAGTCCGGAGGTTCAACGCTACGGGGGTAATACCTCTTGTGTGTCGGTTGGCGCGCCCGGCGAAGACCCGTTGATCTTCGATCTTGGCACTGGTGTTCGCTACTTCGGTGGCACTCTCGACGCCTCGGTGCAACGTCTCAATGTGTTGGTGAGCCACCTCCACTGGGATCACATTCAAGGTCTGCCATTTCTTCCTCAACTCCAATGTGACGATTGCGAGATCAATGTGTGGGCGCCGGTTCAAGATGATGGTCGTTCGGCTCGTGACTGCTTTGCGGCAGCCATTGCGCAACCGATGTTTCCGGTGGCTCTTGACAGCATTGGCGCGCAGATTGCAATTCGCGATGTGGCGCCATCAGAGTGGAAGATTGGCTCATTTACTGTTCGGGCTGCAGAGGTGCCGCACATTGGCCCGACCCTCGGGTATCGAGTGACCTATGACGATCGCTCGGTCGTGTATGTGAGCGATCACCAAGAGTCCGCTGACCCTAAATGGTTTGCTCCTGATGTGCTCGATCTTTGTGAAGCCGCAGATGTGCTTATTCACGATGCCCAGTTTGTTGATGCCGATTATGCAGGTCGCGAGCATTGGGGCCACTGCCGAATCGATTACGCAATGTCGCTTGCGATCGCTGCCCGTGTGTCAACTCTGGTGCTGTTTCATCATGACCCTTCGCGTTCTGACGATGAACTGGATGCCATCGAAGCCGAGTATCAGCGGCGCGGCGCAGAGGTAGGAATCAACGTTGTCGTTGCCTGCGAGGGTTTGGAGATGACGATTCCGTGCCATGCTGACAGCCATGCCTGACGTTGTTGGCTTGGGTTCGGCGGTTGTCGTTGGCGTTGTCATGGTCTGGGCGGGAGCTTCAAAGCTTGTGGCCGGGTCGTCGTGGTCTGACGGTGTGGCGTCTGCAGGTGTTCCTCGCTGGATGCTGAGCCCGCTACCACTCCTAGAAGTCGTTACTGGTGCACTCACCGCTGTTCGGTTCTGGGTGCCGGTCATTCCTCTCGTGCTCGCTGGGCTCCTCACGGCGTTCACAGGGTGGATACTTGTTGCCATGCGGAGTGACGATGTGCCGACATGCGCCTGCTTTGGTTCAACGTCAAAGAAGCCGATTGGCTGGCGGCATGTTGCTCGTAACTCGTCGTTGATTGCGCTTGCTGCGAGTGCGGCGTTCGTTTGAGTTACGTCGTTACGGTGAGGGTCTCGAGGAGAAATGTCAGGGTGCGGGCCTCGTCTTCCCAGGCCGCGTAGCGTCCGCTCGGTCCGCCATGGCCTGCACCCATCTCGGTCTTGAACAGCAGAGGAGCGTCGTTGGTGCGCACTTCCCTTAGTCGAGCTGTCCATTTCGCCGGTTCGTGAACACTGACGCGCGGATCGTGAAGGCCTGCAGTGATGAGTAAGGCCGGGTAGTTAGCCGGGCGAGTGTTGTCGTAGGGAGAGTACGACTCGATGTAACTGGCGTAGGGCTCGCTCCGTGGGTCGCCCCATTCTTCCCATTCGGTGACAGTGAGAGGCAGAGAGGGATCACTCATCGTCGACACAACGTCAACAAATGGCACTTCAGCAACAGCAGATGCGAAGAGTTGGGGCTCGATTGTGATGCAGGCACCGACCATGAGGCCGCCTGCGCTACCGCCTCGAATAGCGAGCTTCTTGCCATCGATGAGTTGTTGCGATACTGCGTCTTTCGTTGCGGCGATCACATCGGTGAACGTGTTTCGTTTATTGAGGAACTTTCCATTGAGATACCAGTGGCGGCCAAGTTCACCGCCGCCGCGGGGGTGTACAAGTACCCAAGCGAGTCCACGGTCGAGGAGTGAGAGCCGAGCCACCGAAAACCACGGTGGAAGAGATATTTCGTATGAGCCGTAGGCGTAGATGACTGCAGGGAGTGCTCCGTGGTGGTCTTTGTGGCGAACGATGTCGTACGGCACGTTGGTGCCGTCATCGGCAGTCGCCCAGTGTCGTTCTGACACGTAATCGGCGAGATTGACCCCAGGTGTCGGGGTTTGTCGAATGACGTTGTGGCTGAGATCGTGAATATTGATATCGATGATCGTCGACGGTTGGGTAAGCGATTGAACCCGCACTCGGAGCTCGTCGGCGCTGAAGTTTTCGTTCGGGCCAAATTCGATGTCGTGTGGAGATTGAGTGAGCTCGATGAGTCTGCTCTCGCCGTCGGTGTTCACGAGGCGAATTCGTGGTTGAGCGTTCACCCATTCGTGCACTGCAAGGGTGTGTTCGAATGGTTCTGCTGCGGTGATGCGATGCCCTGGCTGGTGCGAAACGAATTCGGTCCACTTACTGGGGTCATCATGAGGTGCCGTCATAATGCAGAAGTCTTCGGCGTCAAGGTTCGTCGTGATGACGAGAGTGTGACCCCAGTCGTCGACCGAGTATTCAACGTTGTCAGTTCGGGGGCGAACGCACTGAGGTTCGGTGAGGGGAGTAGATGCATCGAGAAGGTGAATTTCGCTACTCGTCTTCGAGCCAGAGTGAATGATGATGAATCGACCGCTGCGTGTGAGTTCGATGCCGACGAAAAATCGTTCGTCGTTATCGGTGAAAACGATCTCGTCATCGGTGAGGGGCGTTCCGATTTTGTGGCGGCGCACTTGAAAGGGTCGTTCGGTGTCGTCGGCAACGACGTAGAAAAGGTGCTTTGAGTCAGCTGACCATGCGACGCCTCCCCACGTGGTGTCGGGAATGGTGTCGCCGAGATCAAGACCGGTCGAAGCGTCTCGAATGCGCAGGGTGTAATGCTCATTTCCTGCCGTATCACTTGACCATGCGATGTATCGGTGGGTGGGGTTGGGCTCAAATGCCCCGAGGTCAAAAAAGTCGTGTCCATCGGCTTCGATGTTCTGATCAAGAATGAGATCAGCGTCGGTTGTTTCTGCAAGCTCTCTCGATGTTGCTCGGCAGTGAATTGG
>JAKMEY010000053.1 GCA_022425725.1 Ilumatobacteraceae bacterium | reverse complement strand
AGGCGCAACATCTGCGGCCCGAGTGCCGCAACGAGCACGGGAGGAGCGTCCGCTGGCGGAGGCGTGATCTCGCCGCGCCCGATAATTGATTCGCCTTTAAATGACACCCGTCGATCGTTTAACAGCGGGGTGAGAATGGAGAGATAGTCCGACATGTGCCGTACCGGCTTGTCGAACGAGATGCCCCACATGCCTTCAACCACCGGCTGATGCGAGAGCCCAATACCAAGTTCGAGGCGGCCACCGATCACAGACTGGGTGGTGAGAGCCTGTTGCGCAAGCACCATCGGGTGACGCGGATAGGTGGGAATGACTGAGGTGCCAACTCTGATGTTCGGCACGTTCTTTGCAGCAACTGCAATTGCGGTGAGCGCATCCATGCCAAAAATCTGCGGCATCCAAAAACTTGGAAAACCTTGTTCGGCTGCCTCTCTCAGGCTGTTCTCTAGCGCGTCGACAGTTGGGTCAAATCCAAACACAGCGATGTCCATAGATTGAACCTATCGAAGTTGCAGCTCGCACGGTCGCACCCCTCGTGCCCGGCTCTGCTCGGTCTCCAAATATTTCCGCCTTATGCGCGTTGTCTACGCTGGGGGCGTCTGAACGGAGGCAACGATGTATCTCGACCAACACGCAATCAATCACCCTGACCGAGCGGCCATCATCATGGCATCAACAGGAAAGACCATTTCGTACAGCGAGCTCGAAGGGCGAGCAAACCAACTCGCACATGTGTTGCGCAGCGAGGGCCTGCAGCGCCTTGACCACTACTCGATTTTTATGGAGAACAATGAGTGGTACATGGAGTCATGTGCAGCAGGGGAACGCGCCGGCTCGTACTACACCTGCGTGAATTCGTTTCTCACCGCCGAGGAGCTCGCCTACATCCTCTCGAACTCGCGTTCAGAGGTGCTGGTGACATCAACCTCAAAGGCTCACACCGCTCTCGAGGCGCTTGACGGCGCGCCCGATGTGCGCAAAGTATTCGTGTGCGGCGGTGTACCAAGCGATATTTCTGACCCGCGTATGGTCGACTATGCCGAAGCAACCGATTCGATGCCAACAACACCAATCAACGACGAGTCGCTCGGTACACCAATGCTGTATTCGTCAGGAACCACGGGGCGTCCAAAGGGCATTCTTCGACCACTCCCAGATCAACCACCCGCAGAAATGCTTCCGCTATACACATTTCTTCTCAATCTGTGGCAGTACCGAGAAGGAATGATCTATCTCTCCCCTGCCCCGCTATACCACTCGGCTCCGCAGGCTGCGGTATCACTCACCCTGCGCGCCGGCGGAACCGTAATCGTCATGGAAAAGTTCGACCCGGTTGACTATCTGCGACTCATTGAGACCTACAGCGTGAGCCATTCCCAGCTCGTACCAACGATGTTCTCACGCATGTTGAAGCTGTCAGATGAGCAGCGTCTGCAGTTTGATCTCTCATCGCTTGAATTTGCAGTTCACGCTGCCGCACCGTGCCCCGTGAAGGTGAAACACCAAATGATCGAGTGGTGGGGCCCGATCATTCACGAGTATTACGGTGCAACCGAAGGCCTTGGTTTCGCCGCATGTGACAGCGAGCAGTGGCTCTCACACCCTGGCACTGTTGGCAAGATCGTTCTCGGCGAAGTTCATGTCACGGACGATGAGATGATCGAACTTCCAAACGGCACACCCGGCACGCTGTGGTTCGGGTCGGGCACCGAGTTCAGTTACCTCGATGATCCCGAGAAAACAAAAGAATCCACCTCACCCGATGGCACCATGACCACGGTCGGTGACATCGGTTATGTCGATGATGACGGGTTCCTCTATCTCACCGACCGGAAGACGTTCATGATCATTTCAGCTGGCGTGAACATCTACCCGCAAGAGATTGAAGACCTTCTCATCATCCACCCGAAAGTATTTGATGCTGCTGTCTTTGGAGTTCCGAACGAAGATCTCGGCGAAGAGGTTAAGGCAGTCATTCAGGTGATGCCGGATATCACCGCCGGTGACGAGCTCACCGAAGAGTTACTGCAGCACTGCCGTGAGCATCTTTCGCGCCAGAAGGTTCCACGCTCAATCGATTACCAAGCTGAGCTGCCCCGACTTCCGACCGGCAAGCTCTACAAGCGGCTCCTTCGTGACCGTTACTGGGGTGAAGGCACCAACAAGATCGTCTGACCTATGGGCGCAGCGAGCGGAAACACGCTCGCACGTCGTCGATATACATTTCCGGCTGCTCAAAGGCGGCAAAATGCCCACCTTTGGGCATATCAGTCCAGTGCGTCACGTTGTACGAGTTCTCGCACCACGACCGAGGTGGCCGGATGATCTCTTTCGGGAAGGCAGCGATACCAGATGGAACAGTGACGGTCTCACCGCCTCCAAACGCACCGAAGCTTTCCCAGTACAGCCGGGCCGATGAGGCTCCAGAGCCGGTGAGCCAGTACAGCATCACATCGTCGAGCATTGCGTCTCGACTGAGGGCGTTTTCGGGATGCCCGTCGCAGTCGGTCCACGCCCAGAACTTTTCGATGATCCACGACAGTTGACCGACCGGTGAATCAACCAACGAGTACCCCAAGGTCTGAGGGCGAGTTGACTGCTGTTTTGAATAGCCAGAGTCCCACTGCTGGTAATAACCGAGTGCCGCAAACGCGTCTTGGTCCCCCTCGTCGGGGTCACTCATCGCCTTCGCGGTTGGTGCCGCGATCGGCATGTTGACATGGATACCAATGCATCCGTGGTCAGCCTGCGATGAGGCATCCCGGCCGATTTGGGTCGTCACTGCCGAACCCCAGTCACCTCCCTGTGCGACCCAGCGCTCGTAACCAAGACGTTCCATCAATGTTGCCCAGAGCGCAGCGATCTTTGGAACACCGGTGCCGTTGGCAGTTGGCTTACCTGAGAATCCGTAACCCGGAAGCGATGGGCACACGACATGAAATGCGTCTTCTGCCTTTCCACCGTGGGCAACCGGGTCGGTGAGGGGACCAATCACATCAAGAAATTCGACAATTGACCCCGGCCATCCGTGGGTGATGAGCAACGGCATTGCGTTCGGCTCTGGGGAACGCTGGTGAATGAAATGGATGGAGAGGTCATCGATCTCGGTAATGAACTGATCAAACACATTCACGCGCGCCTCGCGACTGCGCCAGTCATACGAGTGTCGCCAGTAGTCCGCAAGCTCTTTGATGTAGGCGAGAGGAACACCTTGACTCCAGTCGGCAACAGTTTCCGCCTCAGGCCAGCGGGTCGCATCAAGGCGGCGGTGGAGATCGTCGATATCGGCCTGAGGAATGTCGATGGTGAACGGGTCAAGGGTGAACGGGCGCATATCCAATCTTGTCACGCCACACGGCATGCTCGGAATATCGCCGAGACGCTGCTGGCAACCACGCACTGCCTACGATGCAGACATGTACGTTCCTCCGGCATTCACCATGATGGAATTAGAAGCGCTCAATGTCCTGCGCAACGTGGGTGCCGGCTACTTCGTGACCGGCCATGAGGGCAATATTCAGTCGACCTTTTTGCCATTTATTGTGCAGTCGAGCCCCGACAGCGTGAGGATTTGGGCGCATTTTGCAAAAGCCAATTCCCACTGGAAGGTCGTGGGTGACGCACCTGAGTGCCTTCTCATTGTGCACCTTGCTGACGCCTATGTCTCACCATCGCTCTACCCGTCGAAGCAGGTAGACGGAAAGGTCGTACCAACGTGGAACTACGTGACGGTTGAGGTTCGCGGCACGCTTCGGATGCTGTCAGACACAGATGAAAAAGCGCTCCTCAGCGCGCTCACCGACCTGCATGAGCGCAACTCGGCTCAACCATGGGCCGTTTCAGATGCCCCAGACGAGTTCATCGACGCTCAACGAAAGGCGATCGTCAGTGTCGAGCTGGTCGTTTCCGAGATCACAGGAAAAGCAAAAGCCAGCCAAAACCGTCTCGCTGAAGATGCTGCTGCGGTGAAAGCAAGCTTCGAGGCAGGCTCCGATGCTGAACGATCCATCGCAGACTGGATGACGTGAATTGGTGCCTCCCCTGAATGCCGTCACGTTAGAGGGTGAACTGGTGCGGCTCGAGCCGCTCACACTTGATCACGCCGCCGCAATGATGGCGGCGGCGTCAACCGACCGGTCGACCTTTGGGCTCACGACCGTGCCGGAGGCAAATGTGCAGTCAGTTGAGCGCTACATCACGACAGCGCAAGATCAGTTCGAGCGGGGCGAAGGCCTTGCATTTGCGACGATTCGCCGATCTGATGACCGACTCGTTGGTAGTACCCGCTTCATGCTTGCCGAGTATTGGCATCCCATTGATGAGCAGCCCCGGTCGACGCCGATTGCTATCGAAGTTGGCTATACCTGGCTCATCGCAGAGGCACAGCGCACTGGCATTAATGCAGAAGCAAAGGTGCTCATGTTCGACTATGCCTTTGACGTGTTGGGTGTTGAACGCATCACGCTGAAAACCGACGCTCGAAATGAGCGGTCACGCCGGAATATTGAACGTGCTGGAGCCACCTTTGAGGGAATCCTTCGCCGTCATATGCCAGCAAGTGATGGCGGCTTTCGTGATAGCGCAATGTTTTCTCTTCTCCGTGAGGAGTGGCACGAACTCGGCAACCATCGCTGATGAACGACTCCTTACAGTCCGCAAAGCAGGTCACTACCACGAGGACCGACGTGCCAGATACCTTTTGGTTCATCTGCCCAGCATGTGCAGATGCTGGTGTCGAGACGGTGTGGAGCGTCGACGTTGTGTCCGCACTCCGTCGTCGTTTTGTGACGTCCGCTGAACACGTCTCCTGCCCGAAGTGCGGTGACGCTCGTCCTCGGCAGTTCGACAGACCTTGACAACGGCTACCGTTTGTCTATGGAACTTTCCGAGGTAATGCGCACCACATTTTCTTGCCGCCAATGGACTGACGAGCCCGTTGACGACGCAACAATTTACCGAATTCTCGACAACGCTCGCTTCGCCCCGAATGGCGGAAACCGCCAAGGTTGGCATGTCACAGTGGTGAAAGACCGCGCGATACGCGAACAGTTCAAGCCACTCATCAAGCCGGCCACCAATCAATACGTCGCTCAGGTCGCTGCAGGAGAGGCCCCTTGGAACACCATCGTTCCTTCTGCCATCGACCTTGAAGCAGAGCGCTCAATCGACAAAAACTTTCCCGGTGTCAATGAGATGATTGAAGCACCTGCCGTGCTCGTGATCTCCGTTGACCTCAGCGTCGTATGCAGCTTCGACTCAATCCTCGATCGTGTCGGCGTGATTAGTGGGGCGTCGATTTACCCGTTTGTGTGGAACATTCTGCTGGCTGCCCGAGAGGAGGGTCTCGCAGGAGTGCTCACGACATACCTTTCATACGCAGAGGCCGAAGTTCAACAACTTCTTGGCCTTCCAGAGCACTATGCCGTGGCTGCAATGGTTCCACTAGGCCACCCGGTGAAACAGCTCACCAAATTGAAGCGGAACCCGGTGGAAGACTTCGCCAATATCGATCGATTCGATGGCGCACCGTTCACCGCATGAGCCGAAGCGAACATGCGAGATCACTCGCAGAGAGCGACCCGGTCATCGCAGATCGAAACATCACTGTTGAATGCACGTGTGACGACTGCACGGTCGTGTCGATGCCGATGCAGCCGTCGATGTGCAACGCCTACAACATCGGACACGGCGCATACATCTTCATGATCGCCGACGTTGCGATGTCGCTCGCAAGCTCGGTTGAGGATGGAACTGCCCTTGCTTCGTCAGCACATATCGACTGGCTTAAGCCTGTCGAGATGAACGACACCGTGAGAGCAACCGCAACCTGCCAATACGCATCGGGGCGTCAAGCTCGATGGACCATCACCGTCACTGACGGAAACGACGAGCCTGTCGCTATTTTCCGGGGTCGCACACAACAGCTTCGCAAGTAATTCAGGCTGGGCCGTTAAAGGTTGGCTTGCGCTTCTCCAAAAACGCAGTGATGCCCTCGACATAATCGGGAGTGCCCGCCATGCGTCCCTGCGCAGCAGCCTCAGCTTCGAGCACCTCAGCGAGCCCGCTGCCGTCATCGATGATGCCGGAAATAATCCGCTTCGATTCGAGAAGTGCCTGTGTCGGCCCCTTCGCAATTGACATCACCATCTCTCGGGCGGTGTCGACAAGAGCCTCGTCATCGACAACCCGGTTGACGAGGCCGATCTGCTCGGCACGCTCACCGTTGATCAACTCTGCGGTGTAGATGAGCTCTAATGCTCGATGCGCGCCGACACGATGCACCAACGCAAGGTGGCCACCCGAGTCAAGGACGCATCCGATATTGGCAAATGGCGAACCAAGTGTTGATTTTCGGGCAGCAATGACGACGTCGCAGGCCATTGCAAGACCAAACCCGACCCCGAGACAGGGGCCGTGCACAGCGGCCACCGTCGGGATCGGCAGATTTCGCAACTGTGCGATTAAGGGGTTGAACACCCCCGACAAAATGGCGTACGCATCTTCGGTGAGCGGAGATGCAGTCGAAAGGTCGCGTCCGGCGGAAAACCCTCGACCCTCTCCTCGCAGCAGCAAGCCGCGAGCGCCGCTCGCTTTTGCCTCCCGCAATGCTCCCGACATTTCTTCAACAGCCTGTTCATCAAGGCTGTTAAGCACCTCGGGGCGCTTCATGATGAGCTCTGCCATGGAGCCATCAACTATGAGTTCAACTGCAGACATGTGCGTCTCCTACCACTCGGTATCAGGATCAAGGTCGAGCACAAGGTTGAGCGACGCATGGAACTCGTCGAAACCTTCCACTCGGGTAACACGATCATTGTTTGGCGCCGTCGCGGGGGCCCAATTCAGTGAAATTCCCCACTCGTTCAGATCAGCATGTACCGCTTCGCTATACGCAGTTTCAGCATCACTCGACGACAGCGAGGTGACGCCATTTGCAAGGGCATCTGCCTCCCCGGCAACCGGCGACCACATGGTCATCGACTGAGGGAGTAACGACTCCATGCTCGATACGAGGCGCTGTCGAGCCTCTTCACTGCCCGACAGCGAGCGCCGAAGCAGCAATGTTGAATGAGAACGATGGAATGACTCCTCGGCAAGCGCGCGCTGGGCGATCGATGACAATTCAGGTACTGACGAGTCGACAACGGCATTCCAACGAATCTGTTCGCCGACGTCGTACAGCCAGTGACGCACCAATGTGTCTTCCCATTGCGGCAACGCCATTTCCACAAACGAACAGGAGCGGTATTCAGATGGTTGGCGCCGCAGTGCGAAGTGATCGACATCGTCAACGAGTAGTTCGTATAAGGCAATGGCGTGCCCGAGTTCGTCTTGGGCAATAGAGCACAGTGAGAGGTCTTCTTCTAAAAACGGCGCAATGCCTATCCACCATGCGAGGTGGCTGCCCATCATGTGTTCGTCATCGGCGAACGCCAGTAGGTGCTCCTGTGCATCGTTACCAATTGATAAGAGTGTCACGAGCCTTCTCGCAGTTGCCGTCGATGCTCCGCAACAAGCTTTCCATCATTGTGCCGATGAGATTTGTTGCGGTTTGGCGCGGTTTCAGACGAGTCTGCAGACGAAATGTCGTCTCGGCGAACTACCCAAATTTGTTCACCCTCTGCTCGGCGGCAGTAGCACTCGCGGGCAAGGAGAAGTGCCATCTCGTTATCGGCGGCTCCTAGGGCACCCACATGACGAAATTCGCTCTTCCCGTCGGCTTTCAAAAAGACCTCGTAAATCTGTGACGCCGTCATCCCACAACCTCGACAACGTTTCGGCAGGCATCACACCATGCAACCGCTCGACATCGCGTCGGACCCACCGGGCTCACCTCGCGAAGCGATGGTTGTTCGCATATTGGGCACGCCGGCAGCGCACCATCACGCCGAATTGCTATTGAGAACTCGCGGCCCAGTTGATCGACCGCCAATGGCGACAACATGCTCGGCGCCCAACTGCCATCGAGCCGCCACACCACCTCGACACCGCTAAGCCCTTGGGTGTGAAGCGCTATCCGTACATCTGACTCGATCACTTCTCGGGCCGGACAGCCTGCCATTGTCGGCAGCAGCGTCACCGACACCCAATCGTCGCCTACGGCAACATCGTCGACGATGCCAAGATCAACAATTGAGAGAGTTCCGTATTCCGGGTCCATCACGCTCTTCAGCGCAGACCGCACCATCTCTGGTGTGATGGCAGTGCGCGCCGGCGTCACGCCGATACACCGATTGATTCTCGGAACCACGCGCTCTCCGCATGGTTCCGAACGGCATTTGCAAGACGGCGGGCAGAATCTGGACCTGCATTTGAAAAGGTTGCCTTCAACGGCGCCCAATCAATCTCGCTCATCATCCACTCGCCGGTATCGGGGTCCTGACGCAGGCCATCATCAGGAACGGTGAATCCGTACCCTTGAAGTAACGGCACGTACTTCTGCACGTAGGCGTGCCGCAAGACCTCGTTGCGTTCGCTCTTTATGTACCACTTGAGCAACGGATCATCTGGTGGTGAATCAGGCCCAAACAGCTGGACAGCAGGCCACCACCAACGTTCAAGAGCTGCTTGGAATAAATCACGTTGCACCTGTGAGCCCGACGCCATTTTCAGCAACATCTCTTCGCCGTGACGCATGTGGAACCCCTCTTCGCCAACAATCCGACGGAGAATCCGCTTGTACGGCCCATACGTGCACTTCGCGAATACTGCTCGCTGACTTGCGAATGCTGCGGCATCAACCAAAAACGCAATGGCTATCTGATCTGCCCAGGTTTCTGCCCGATAGTGAAACACGTTATGGAAACGGGTTTCTCCGGCGAGCAGGTCGTTCATCATCTCATCACGAGTTTTGACGCCCATGTCGGCGGCAACCATGTACAGCAGATGTGCGTGTCCGATTTCGTCTTGGGTCTTTGCGAGAAAGATCTGCTTCAGCCTCAACCCTGGTGAATGAGGGATCCAGTCTCGTTCGGTGAGACCACCCATGAGTTCGGAATTGGCGTGAAACTCGATAAATCGGAAGACCTCATGCCGATATTCCTCTGGCATGTCGTCGTCGGCTTCGACCATGCCGCCATCGTCAAGAAATGCCTGAAATTCGTCAAGATCATCCCAAGTTCTCATCGACACCCTCCTCCTCGAAGACTACCGCCCAACACCGGTTGACCGAGATTCAACTACAGCAAACGGCGGTCATCAACCCGAGACAATTTGCCGCCCTCCGAGCGAGGAAGCGCCCCACGCTCAGCGACAGTGACCGCCACCCCAATGCCAAGAGAAGACCGCAACGCATCGGAGACACTGGCTCCCAACGAGGCTCCAACCTCTTCAACTGACCCAACGCCATCAGCCGGTTCAACCTCAACGGTGAGATTGTCGAGCGTGCCATCTCTCGTAACGACGAGCCTGAAATGAGGTGCTGCAAGATCAACACCAAGAAGTGCGTGTTCCACCTGGCTTGGGTACACGTTGACGCCTCGAATGACGATCATGTCGTCGCTTCGGCCGACGATTGACGAAATACGTGCGTGCGTCCGGCCACAGGGTGAGGGCTCACGAGTCATTGAGCAGAGGTCACCAGTCCAGTAGCGCAGAATTGGGAACGCCTGTTTTGTCAGGGAAGTGAGCACCAACACTCCCACTTCGCCTTCATCAAGCACCTCTCCGGTCTCGGGATGCACGATCTCTGGGTAAAAGTGGTCTTCCATGACAACAAGACCGGAGCGGTCTGCGGTTTCGCACGCAACACCTGGGCCAATGACCTCCGACAACCCATAGATGTTGACCGCGATCATCGACAGTTGCTCTTCGATCTGTTGACGCATGAGTTCTGACCAGGGCTCGGCACCGAGCACCCCGACTCGGAGCGAATTGTTCTCTGGTAGTTGCTCGGCAAGAGTTAACGCATACGACGGGGTGCAACAGATCGACTCAGGAGCGAAATCTTCGATGAGCATGAGTTGCCGCTCGGTGTTACCGCCCGACACTGGAACCACCGAAATTCCGGCTTCCTCTGCACCAGCATGCAAACCAAGACCGCCGGTAAACAGCCCGTACCCGTAGGCGTTGTGCAACATCCAACCAGGCTCGATACCGGCGCCCCGCAGACAGCGAGCAACACATCGCGCCCACATCGACAGGTCTTCAGCGGTGTACCCAACGACGGTTGGTTTCCCCGTCGTGCCACTGCTCGCATGAACTCGCTGAACCTCGTTGCGAGGTACTGCAAATAGGCCGAACGGGTAGTTGTCTCTCAGGTCGCTCTTTTTAGTAAACGGAATATCGCGAATGCCGTCGAGAGACACCGGGGTCGCCACGTTGGCCAACCGCTCACGGAACGCAGGCACACGCTCTTTGACGACATCGACGGTTGCCGCAAGACGCTGCAACTGCAGCGCTTCAAGTTCGGCTCGCTCTATCGTCTCGATCGCATGCTCATGAAATCCGGGTGCAATTCGTTCACTTCCTGAAGCCCCCACGAGCCCTCCCCTTTTGATCACTGTTCTCGATGGCTCTCGTAGAACGTTCCTCATTCTCGCATGCACCGTTGATCTCATCCAATGCCCGGCGGCAACACTTCGCCCCTGGCATCATCACTTCCCTTGAGTGGCTCAGCCGGCCACTCACCGACCCATATGGGAGACTCTCATCAGTGAGACGGAGATTTCTGCAAGTTGATGTGTTTGGCGAGCACCCGTATGAGGGAAATCCACTCGCAGTTGTCATCGACGCCGAGGGCCTCACGGCCGCTGAAATGCAGGCATTCGCGAACTGGACCAATCTCTCTGAAACCACGTTTCTGCTTTCGCCCACGCACGCTGAAGCCGACTATCGAGTGAGAATCTTCACCCCAACCGAGGAGCTACCGTTTGCGGGTCACCCCACGCTCGGATCTGCCTCGGCATGGCTGACAATTCAGAACCACATGCAAACGGGTGCCGACCTCGTTCAGGAGTGCGCGGTGGGTCTTGTTGAGATCCGTCATCGAGAGAACGTCTTCTCTTTCAAAGCACCCCCACTCATGAGGAGCGGTGCTGCCGATGAGCACGTTGTTGCCGAAGCCGCGGAAGCACTCGCAATTCACCGCTCATCGATCATCAGGGCCGAATGGGTTGACAACGGCCCTGGTTGGCTCGGGCTGCTCCTACAGTCTGCAGACGAGGTGCTGGCACTCAAATCGCCAACAACCCGTCTCAGTCTTGGTGTTGCGGGCGCCTACCCGTCTGGTTCTCCATTTGCCTACGAGGTCAGGGCGTTCTATTCGTCAAATGGCATCACTATGGAAGACCCTGTAACCGGAAGCCTGAATGCCTCACTTGCACAATGGATGATCGCTTCGGGCCGATGTTCTGCGCCATATCAGGTCTGTCAAGGAAGAGCTGTTGGGCGAAACGGGGTCGTGTCTATCGACGTTGACGAGGGCGGTGACGTGTGGGTGGGAGGAAATGTCGCAGTGTGCGTGTCAGGTGAGGTTGACCTCTAATGACGGTTAACTCCGCTTAAGGTCAATGACCGCTCCCCCGCTCGCTTCCACCAACTTGTGTGGTTCGATGCCGAACACGTCGTGCCACGTACCAGCAGCAGCCCAAACCTCGTCATAGTGCAAAAGATCAGGGTCAATAAAAACTCGTAGTGGAGTTGCATGCCCGAAAGGAGGAACGCCACCTATTGGAAACCCAGTTGCAGACCTCACCACATCGGCATCAACTCGCTGGCAGATGACTCCGCCAGCCGCCTCGGCCAACTTCGTTTCGTCGAGCTGGTTAGCGCCACTTACATACGCGAGAACGATCTCCCCATCGACCCCGAAAATAAGGCTCTTCACAATCTGACCAAGCTCGACCCCGATTGCATCCGCAGCCTCCTGAGCCGTCCGCGTGCCGTCTGGGAACGTCCGAGGAATGACCTCGAGGCCAAGTGCTGCCGCTGCGTCAATTACCCGTTGCACATTTGCGTGCATGCCTCTCACCCTGCCACTTGCTTGAGCTGCGAAATTGACGCCGCCAGCGCATGATCAAGTTCGGTGATCGCTCCGTCTGCTGAGTGGGTGCAACACTCGATCACGACGGTATTCCACGAAATAGAAATCTCCGGGTGATGATCATGCTCATTAGCTACTTCAGCCACCGCATTGACGAACGCCATGGCGTCATCAAAATCAGCAAAAACAAATGTCGAAGAAAGCTTGCCGTTGACCTCACTGAACATGTGAAAAACCTAGCCGAGATTGCGATTCTGTAAAGTCTCGGATTAGACCAATGACAACCCGATATGACAGCGTGTGTCATTAGGCCATCCGCTTAAAGGAGTATCGATGAGCACCGTCCTCTCACCCCAAGAAGCAGAAGAGTTTGCGAACCAGGTTCGTAGTTTTCTCGAATCAAATACTTCCTCCGGGAAGGGCCGCGACCTGAGTGCCGCCCAAGAGTTCCAGGGGCGGCTCGCCGAAGCCGGCTTCGCTGGAATTCCATTTCCAAAGGAGTACGGCGGTGCTGGGCTCACTCTCGAACATGAGCGCATTTTCCGACAGGTTGCTCAGGGGTTCCCGATGATGACCGGCGAACTCGTTATTAGCCATGGCATGTGCCTGCCTGTGCTGAACGAATTTGGCACTGATGAGCAGAAGCGCAAGTTCATGCCCGACAACATCTCAGCGAAGACGGTCTGGTGCCAGATGTTCTCCGAACCCGGCGCTGGCAGTGACGTGGCAAGCCTTCAAACCAAGGCCGAACGGGATGGCGACGAGTGGATCCTCAATGGCCAAAAGGTCTGGACCACCCTCGCTCATGTCTCCGACTATGGAGTTATCATCGCTCGAACCGATCCTGACCAGCCGAAGCACGCAGGTATTTCGATGTTCATCATCGATCTGAAAACCCCCGGCGTCGAAATTCGCCCGATCAACCAAATCGATGGCGGCAATCACTTCAACGAAGTGTTCTTCACCGACGTACGCATCCCGGCCGACAACTTGCTCGGCGAACACAACAACGGCTGGCGTCAGGCCACTGCCATGCTCATGTATGAGCGGGTCGCGATTGGCTCTCTCAACGCTGGAAAGATCACTCAACCGATGTACGACGTGCTTGCGAAGTGGGCAACTCGCAACGGCTCAATCAGTGACCCGGTTGTCCGCGACGAACTCATGCAGATCTACTGCATGGAGTCAACAAAATCGATGGTGGCCATGCGCAACCGAGAAGAAATGAAAGCTGGCAAGGCTCCCGGGCCTGGCGGCTCGCTCGGCAAGCTCTACGGCTCGATCATCGCAAAACGGTTCCGGGAGATCGCTCAAAACATTGCTGGCCCCGCCACTGCGGCGTGGGAAGGCGAAGGCAGCGACGAAGAAGCTCTTGCTGTCAACATGATCGGCTCGCTGTCATCGGGCATTGCAGGAGGCACCGACGAAATTCAGCGCAACATCATTGGTGACCGCGTCCTCGGACTGCCACGCGACATTTCAGTCGACACCGGCGTTGCCTTCAAAGAGCTCAAAGTTGGCACTCAGCGCAGCTAAACCGAGGGTCGGTCAACCTTCGGTGTGATCGCTGGTGTTCTCTGCTGTCCCTCCGAAATAGAACACGAATACACCGGCGAGCGACATGCCTGCGGCAACGAGGTACGCAGTCTCGTAACCACCTGCAACGTCGTGAAGCCACCCGAGTAGCCACGGCCCCCCGGCGACGCCGACAACGCTGAAGAACTGTGTTCGGCCAAATAATTTCGGATACTCCCTCACTCCGAAGCGCTCGGCAATGAGAAGTGGTTGCAACATCAAGATGTTGCCTACCGTCGCTCCGAACAAAAGGATGAACGCAAAGAACACCCAGGTGTTATACGACAGTGCGAGTCCGGCAAGCGCGATCATCTGAAAGAACGAGAGCACCGTAACCACTCTGCCCAATGCAAATCTTGGGAACACCTTCCCGCCGACGAGTCGGGCGATGATCGACATCACCGCAAGCGCCAACGTTGCGAACGCTGCGGTCGTCGCCGTCGTGCGTTCTTCAGCGAGTTTCACCAGCTGCTGAATTCCGCCCACCTGAGAGCCCAACGACAAGATGTAGCCAACGGTGACCGCAAGAAAAAATCTGCTTCGCATGGCGACGGCAAACGGAGTTCCTGCCAGCACCATCGCCGATGCGCCTGGCGCAACTGGTTCGCCGTCGGGAAGAAACCCAGAATCAGCCGGATCGCTCTTCAGCAAAAACCAGCCGGGCACCACCGTGCCGACGAAAAAGACCAGTGCGAGCCAAGGCGCAGCACCCTGCAACGTCTGCTCGTCGACAAACCATTTCGCGGCGGGGGTGATGAGCACGCCGCCCACCGAAAGACCCGTTGACGCCACTGAAATTGCCATCGCTCGCCGACGATGAAACCACCTCGTCACGACGGTCGTAACCGTCACAAGACCTGCGGCGGCGAACCCGACCCCGTACAGGCAGTAGACGACATATAACTGCCAGACCGCAGTGATCTGGCCGAGAGCCAACAGAGACCCTGCGCCAATAATGCCGCCGCCTAAAACTGCAAGACGAGCGTCACGGCGGGCAATAAACCGGGCAACCCACAACCCGGTGACACCCGCAACAACGAAGAAGACGGTGGTACCGAACGACAGCGATGCAATATCCCAGCCTCGCTCTTTGCTGAGCGCGTTTAGATAGACAGCGAGACCATAAAACCCGAGCCCGGCCGACGTAGTGAGCACGAGAAAGCCACCAGCGACAACTCGCATTCCAGGAAATTTTGCGTGGGGGGTTGCAACATCCTCAGATGAAGTTTCAAGCACAGATGAACCGTAGACGGTTGCCCTGCTCCCACCCCTATTGGTCGTCCTGAAACCGCAATCAAGACGCGGTCAAACGAACTGAAGCGATCTACACAAACTGAGAATTCAAGTCGACTGCCTGCCTCGATCGGCTGGCCCGAGTCACTCTCTCCTAACTACAGAACGCAATCAGTTCGTCGATGTCGTCTGGGTCAGCAAGTTGATCTTCAGTGACCCCAAGTTTCGATTCGATGACCTCGCTGGAATCAAGATCGGGCTCGTCAAGGTTGTCGGAAATCTCTACGACATCCTCCAAGGTCTCAGCGTTCGACAACTCCTCCATCCATGCGACCGCGTTACCCAAGTCGATGAGGAAGAGATCCACGTCATCGGCGACATTCTCAGGCCACTCAACGGCTGCCATCTCTTCCATTCCTGTCTTTAGGGCGGAGGCTGCACCGGCATGAAGACTCTGGAACTTACTCACGAGAGGTTCGAAGTCCTCGTTCCCTTCAATCGCTAGCGCTTCGTCTGACTCGTACCAAGCAGCGACGTCGGCCAGCCCGCAGTTTGCTTTGTTAGCGATCTCGATATACGCCTCGGCTGGATCGGTTCCTCCTCCACAAGAGATGACAAGGAACGTGGTGGCTGACAGGGTTGCAAGCAAATTGCGCTTCATGAATCCACCGTACAACACCCAAGGACCTCGCCAATGCCTCGCAGACCATACGACTGAGGTTGGCGAGCAACCCGCCGAACCATTCTCAACCAAGTAGGTCCAATGTGAGGGCCACAAGCGAAGGGTGCCATAGTCACACCACGAATTCGACCAGATCATCTCACTTCAGGCTGGCAGCGCTTACCTACGGCGAGTAACTTGCGATTGTGGTTCGGTTTGCAACAACTTCTTCGATTATTCGGAAGCGGTCATGAGCCAGATCAGCCCCTGCACCAAGGTGTGCCGGCTCGATAGCGGCATGTGTGTCGGATGCTTCCGAACCAGCTCAGAAATTTCGATGTGGTCGATGTTGAGTGATGACACCGCCCGAAAAATCATTGCTGAACTTCCGAACCGGCGGCAACCGCCAGTCTCACATCTTGAAGAGATCGTCGAGTGACGACGGAGCAGATTCTTCTGCTACTTCCTCATCGTCGCTCGTGAATGCTGCGTACCCGTCACGCTCAAGAACGTCAGCCAGTTCAGCGCCACCGCTCGTAACGATTTGCCCCTTCACCAAAATGTGAATGTGGTCGGGCCGAAGCTCGTTCAACAACCTGCTGTAGTGAGTAATTGCGAGCACTCCGAGAGGGTTATCGGCATCATTTGAGAGCTCTTCGACTCTTCGTGAACAGTCTCGCAACGCGTCGATATCAAGCCCCGAATCGAGTTCGTCGAGAATCGCAAACCGTGGTTGTAAAACCGCGAGCTGCAGTGTCTCGTTTCGCTTCTTCTCGCCTCCTGAAAAGTCGACATTGAGCGCGCGATCGAGAAAACGATGCTCGAAGCCAATCCGATCGGCTTCGGCCTTCATCAGGTCAGAAAGCCCCGCGGTATCACGACCGCGATGCTGCAATGCTTCGCTTAACGCGTCGACAAGCGAGACGCCTGGAACTTCTGTCGGGTACTGCATAATGAGGTGCACTCCCGCTGCAGCGCGCTCCCAGGTCGACAGGGAAAGAATGTCAGTGCCGTCGAGGGTGACGCTTCCTGCGGTGACGGAGTATCCGGGTCGGCCCATAATCACCGCCGACAACGTGCTCTTGCCTGCGCCATTTGGCCCCATCACCGCATGAACTTCACCTGATTCAAGACGAAGGTCAACACCGCGTAGAATTTCGTTTCCAGCCACTTCTGCATGCAGCCCCGAAATCTCAAGGACGCTCATGATGAAAGCTCCACGTTGACGTTGCCATCAACAATTGACACCTGGTGAACCCGCACGGGAACTGTCGCTGGGAGGGTGTCTGGTTCACCGCTCGTCAGACTGAACGAACTTCCGTGTTTCGGGCATTCAAGCGTGCACGCATCGGGCCAGACATCTCCTTCTGACAGCGACACATTGGCATGACTGCAAACATCGTCAATTGCGTGCACGTTGTCGCCGATTCGCACCACAGCAACGGCAACACCTTCGATCACGTGACACGCCGCAGCGCCGTCAACAAGGTCAGCAAACTTGCACACCGTCGTCATGACATCACTCCAATCGACAACTTCCTCGCAACGCGCTCCCGCACTTCGCCAACAATGTCGCCATCGGGAAGGCGGTTCAACACTTCGTCGAAGAACCCGAGGACGACGAGGCGCTCCGCCACCTCTGGCGGCACTCCACGACTTTCGAGGTAGTAGCGGTGCTCTTCATCGATCGGGCCAACCGTTGATGCATGGCTGCAACGAACATCGTTATTCCTGATGTCAAGATTGGGCACGCTTTCCGCCCACGCTCCCTCGCTCAGCGTCAAATTGCGGTTCGTCTGATTTGCCGAGGTGCCCTTCGCTGCTTCTTCGATTGCGATCATCCCGGTGTACACGCTCCGCGCCCGGTCTTGAACCGCGCCTTTAAACAACAAATCGCTCGACGTGTGCTCAGCGACATGATTTTGAATGACACGGAAGTCATGCATCTGGTCTCCACCTGCGAAATACAGAGCGACCTGCTCGATCTCGGAGCCCGTTTCTTTTGACGTCGCTTCAGTCCGAACCCTCGTGTAGTGGCCTCCGAGGGTGATTGTTGAAAGGCGAACTGATGAATCACGGCCTGCGGCAATGAGTTGATGGCCAATCTGCCATGAAGACTCGTTGAGATCGTTTACCGCGAGATACGTCACCGACGAGCCTGGCCCTGCGTCAACTGCAAGTACCGGCACGACGAGCGAGGCTGCATCATCTGCCGATCTGAAGCGTTCGATCACCGTGCACGACGCATGAGCACCGAGTCGAATCACTGTGCGAGGAAAGATTGCGCTGCCGGAGTCGGCGAGATGCTCGATCACGATCGGTTCAGAGACGGCGGTATTTGCGGGGACCGTAATGTCGACCGTTCGCTGATGGCCGGCGTTGTATTCAGCAAAGACGTCGGGGGTGGCGATCGTCTCATCAGCCTCAGCGTCAAGGGTGATAAACGTGTCATCACCCATCACTTCACGGGAACCGGGCTGAATCTCGAACGCAGTAAGGTCCAAATCGGCGATGCGGCTGTAGCGCCAGATTTCAGCGTCGGCAGTGGGGAGTTCTAGATCTGCCAGTGCAAGCACGGGAGGAATTCTACTATCGAGATAGTGCTAATTCACTCGGTGCTTAGGAATCACCGCGACGTCTAAATATTCGTCGAAATCGGCCGCCACGCTCACTGCGCTCGCGCTCTTCAGCAAGCTCTTGCATCACCGATTCGGCGACATCATTCAAAATGTCTTCAGCCGCATCGAGAAGAGCCTCAACACTTCCATCGTCAAGCCCTTCCGGCTCAGGAGGTGTTGAAGAAACAACAAGCGAGCCGTGCGTCCATGCAGCGTCGGCGAGACGACGCTCATATTTCGGGCATTCATCAGGACAACGCCACGGGGCGTTGGGTGCAAGGTCGAGATTGCATTTGCGGACCGTGTCACCACTTGGATACGACCGCGATTCGAAGTGCTTGCACTCTGTCCGCATTGGCATGGCTACACCCTAGATGGCTGCAAAGAGTAGCTCGTCGAATTACCCGACGGAGCCCTCCATCTGGAGCTCGATGAGGCGGCTCCACTCGACTGCATACTCCATCGGAAGCGTGCGAGTGATTGGCTCAATAAAGCCGTTCACCACCATTGACACCGCTTGCTCTTCAGAGAGCCCACGGCTCATCAGATAGAAGATCTGTTCATCTGCGATCTTTGACACCGTTGCCTCGTGACCGATCTCGGCATCCCGCTCGCCCATTTCCATGTAGGGATACGTCTTTGACACTGAATCCTCATCGAGAATGAGCGCATCGCATTGCACATGGCTCTTACAACCATGTGCACCTTCATCGACTTTCACCAACCCTCGATACGTCGTGATTCCGCCGTCTTTTGAAATCGACTTCGAGACAATTTTTGACGTCGTGTTCGGCGCAGCGTGAACCATCTTTGCGCCTGCGTCCTGGTGCTGCCCATCGCCCGCATAGGCAACCGAGAGCACCTCACCGGTGGCACCTTCGCCAACGAGATACACCGCTGGGTACTTCATCGTGAGCTTTGAGCCAATGTTGCCGTCAATCCATTCCATATGGCCATGGGCTTCGACGCGGGCACGCTTGGTGACGAGGTTGTACACGTTTGGTGACCAATTCTGAATCGTCGTATACGTCACTCTCGCATGGGGCTTCACCACGATTTCGACGACCGCCGAGTGCAATGAGTCGCTTGTGTAGACCGGTGCTGAGCAGCCTTCGATGTAATGAACCTGAGAACCCTCGTCAGCGATGATGAGGGTTCGCTCGAACTGTCCGGCGTTTTCAGAGTTGATTCGGAAATATGCCTGA
>JAKMEY010000020.1 GCA_022425725.1 Ilumatobacteraceae bacterium | reverse complement strand
CCATGTCATCGCCGAGAAAGCGCAGCGATAACACCCGACGCCGGTGTGGGCCCGGGTTACCGGCGGCGGTGTGGAGAGTTTGCATGTGAAAGCAGACAACATCGCCAGGGTCGAGTTCCCAACCGATGACTCGAGGGTCGTCACCTTCGATGACGGGTAGTTCGCTCAAGCTTCCCTCAGGAAACCACTTGGCCTGCTCATCAAGAAATGTCCGAGGCATGTACCACGGGCCGTGGTGTGATGCGGCGAGAAACTCTAGAGATACCGCCCGCGGTACAGGGTCGACCGGAATCCACATGCTGACGTTTTGACGTCCTTCAACGTTGTAGTACGGGATGTCTTGATGCCACGGAGTTCGTTGCGACGTTCCCGGTTCTTTGACCAGCATGTGGTCGTGGAAGAACCGAACTTGCTGCGAGCCCATCAACTCTGCTGCGAGTTGACCAAGTGCAGGCAAACAAACAACCTGCTCGACTTCGGGCACGCGTTGCCAGGAACAGAAATCTTCAATAAATGATCCGTCCTCATCTGTGCTTGCTCGCTTTGCGCGAGGAGAAAGATCGTTGAGGTTCGCATCGATGGCAGCGGTGACCATCTCAACTTCTTCTCGGCTAAGAACTTGGCGGACGACAACAGCTCCCTGTTGTTCATACTCAGAGCGAAGCGTCATCTGTAGAGTCTTTCACGATCGCCGGTGAACATCGGCGTCGTTTTGTGTGAAAGCCCTCGACCTATCGCTAGAGGAACGGAGGTCTACCGACCTCGCTCGTCCGCAATTCGACGCTTCGTTGCAGTCCACGAACAGATTGGGCATTCGGTGAGGTCGTGATGGCGTGCCGGGCAGTACTCGCGACCAAAGAAAATGATCTGAAGATGACGTCGATTCCATGTCTCGCTCGGAAAGACAGCCTTCAGGTCCCGCTCTGTTCGTTCAACGGTCGAATCATTCGACAACCCCCAGCGCGCCGCAAGTCGATGAATATGGGTGTCAACCGGAAATGCTGGATGACCGAATGCCTGCGACATCACCACACTGGCGGTCTTGTGGCCGACACCAGCAAGTGATTCAAGAAACTCCCAATCGTCGACAATCTCTCCGCCTGCTTCCAGAATCTGCTCGGCCATCCGACGAAGATTTTTTGCCTTGGTCGGGGCAAGACCGATTTCACGTATGAGGCTCAGAATCTCGTCTGGTTCAAGAAGTGCCATTTTTTGGGGAGTGTTTGCGCGGGAAAATAACGCAGGCGTCACCTCATTGACTTTCTTGTCGGTGGTCTGCGCAGAAAGTGCCACTGCAACAAGCAACTCATACGGGCTCGAATGGTCGAGAGGTATTGGTGGGTCGGGGTAAAGATCGTCAAGGATCTCCCCAATGAGGTCGGCTTTTTCTTGGCGACGCATTACTTAGCGACGCTAGCCAACAGACCCACTAAAAATGGCCCGCTACCATTGCATCATGACGATGACTGGACAGTGCCTCTGCGGCCAAGTGACCTACACCATCTCCGGCGACATCATTCGAACTGCGGTATGCCACTGCGATCATTGCCAACGTCAAAGTGGTGGAGCATTCTCGGTCAACCTCGTCACGGCGGCCGAGAACTTCGCTGTCGAGGGCACGATGAAGATGTACGGAGACACCGGCGATGACCCATCAGGAACGGTGCATGTTGAACGACATTTCTGCGGCGAATGCGGCTCGCCCATCATTTCAATTGCAACTGGTCGGCGAGAGGTTGTCATTGTGAAGTCAGGAACGCTCAACGACAAGTCGATCATCTCGCCCGATGTTGAGGTGTGGTGTGAGAACAAGCAATCGTGGGTCATCATGCCTGAAATGGCTGTCTCAAAAGAGCGCGAATAGCTAATGGCTAATCGTTTCGACCAGGCCGCAACATGAGAGTCGTCAGCCTTGTTCCTTCAGTGACCGAAACGCTGAGTGCATGGGGCGTCGCGCCAATTGCGTGCACGAAATATTGTGAGCGACCCGATCTTCGTCATGTTGGTGGAACAAAGAATCCCGAGGTTGAGGCGATCGTTGCTCTTGAACCCGATCTGGTTGTGGTTGACGTCCAAGAAAACCGGCTCGAGGACTATGCAGCGTTGACAGGGGCTGGCCTCACTGTGTTGGCTCTCGACGTCGTGTCAATCGAAACAATGAACGTCGACCTTCAGCGGCTCGCTGAGGCAGTTGGTCATGAACATCCTGTTGATGAAGTACCCAAGGTTGTGCCGCTCAACCAACGAGCATTCGTCCCAATTTGGCGACGGCCATGGATGTCAATCGGCGCAGACACGTTCGGGTCACGTCTTCTCGAAGCGATGGGCATCACAAACATCTGCTGTGAGATGGAGTCGAACTACCCCGAGCTTGACCTTTCGACCGTTGCCGAGATGAAGCCAGATCTCATCATCGTTCCCTCCGAGCCGTACGAGTTTGATGATGCTCACCTCGAGGAGTTCGCCAATATCGCTCCAGCGGTTCGGGTTGACGGTCAAGACCTGTTCTGGTGGGGAGCGCGCACTCCGGAGGCGATGCAACGGCTTCACGAACAACTCGCTCTTATAAGTCCCCGAACGGCCAAGATGATCGAATGACTTCCGAACTCCTCGCTGGTAAAACCGCTCTCGTCACTGGTTCATCGCGTGGAATCGGAAGAGCAATTGCCATCGCGTTTGCTGAAGCCGGCGCGAACGTTGCCATTAACTATATGAACGATGCAGATGCTGCCGGATCAGCGGTCAGCGAGATTGTCACTCTTGGTCGTCAGGCTGTTGCATTTCAGGCGAATGTCGGCGACCCAGAGACAGCGGTCAACCTCGTCAATGCAGTCACAACCGAGCTCGGCCCAATCGATGTACTCGTCAATAACGCCGGCATCGGAGGACGTGTTGCCGACCCTCAAGACCTCACTCTCGAACAGTGGACGACGACGATGAATGTCAATCTCACCTCGGCGTTCGTGCTCACCAACGCAGTGCTCACCTCAATGCGTGAGCACAAGTGGGGACGCATCATCAATATTTCGTCAACCGCCGCTCAAACCGGAGGCTCGATCGGGCCTCACTACGCGGCGTCGAAGGCCGGCATCATCGGCCTCACCCACGGTTATGCCAGCATGCTCGCCAAAGAGGGCATCACCGTTAATGCAATTGCGATGGCTCAGATCGACACCGATCTCGTCCGCTCCTCTACGCCAGCAGACCCCTCACGTATCCCTGTTGGTCGCCTCGGGTTAACAAGCGAAATTTCGGACGTCGCCTGCATGCTCGCAACGAACGCCTACATCACAGGTCAAACCGTGAGCGTCAACGGTGGCATGTACTTCACGTCATAGGCGCCGAGAACAACGAGGGGCCTCGGGAATAGCACTGCGTCAAACGGGTTGAGATCTTTGTGACCATTATTTCTGCCACCCCAGAGCGACTGCAGAACTTACGAGCGTGGAACCTTGCGCTCACCGCTCTTCATCTCGTCCAAGCCATTGTCATTGTCCTCATTGCAGGCAACTTCGCAATCGACGTCACCTCCACATTTCCTGAGGGGCCTCCAGGTACCCGAATGCCGCTTGCGGAACCTCTCTTCGGGGTGCGCATCGGTGTCGTCATCGGTCTGTTCTTACTGTTGGCCGCTATCGACCACTTCGTCACAGCCACCGTTGCGCGGTCGACCTATGAATCGGATTTGCGATCAGGCATCAATCGTTTTCGATGGGTTGAGTACTCGATCAGTGCAACCCTCATGGTGCTGCTCATTTGCGCGTACTCAGGAATCACCAGCATCTCCGCTCTCCTCGGCATCACCGGCGCAAATGTTGCGATGATCCTCTTCGGATGGATTCAAGAACGTAGCAATCCTCCCGGTCGGTCATCAACATCAATGATGGCGTTCTGGTTCGGCACCGTTGCCGGCCTCGCTCCTTGGGCTGCGATCGTCGTCAATGTCATCGGTTCCGAAACCATCCCAGGATTCGTTTACGGAATCGTCATTACCGAAGCCATCCTGTTCTTCAGTTTCGGACTCAACCAATGGCTGCAATATCGCGGCGTCGGACGCTGGAATGACTACCTCTATGGCGAGAAGGTGTACCTCGTGCTGAGCCTTGTTGCGAAGTCAGTGCTCGCCTGGTTTATCTATTTTGGGTCGCTCGCCAACTGAGTCACGCAACACGTGCCGTTTGGCCCAAGCTGCTACTGCAGTGACGGCGGAAGGTGCCCTGTGCCTCGCTCCCTGAGTTCATCAGCGTCGCAGATTCGACATCGTGTCTCGACATGCATTGCAGTAATCGACATCTGCGTGCCTCGTGAACGCTCGATGAGTGGAACCGGATGCGCGACAACATCGGTTGAGCCACAACGCTCACAATGCGGTGCGGCCGGTCGGTCCCAACTGAGAGAGCATCCACTGCAGGTGATGGTGATAACGGCGTCGTTGCGCGCACCAAACAGATGCTCGTCGGTTTCGCAGTTTGGACAACTGATGTCGAGTGACATACCGAAAGATTAGGCCTGCATGTCTCGCACTCGGTGACGATCACTGGGTAGCGGTGTCACTATCGCTACCACCCCTGAGATCACGGGTAACACCCCGACGAGACGTGCTGCGCTCGTGTACGAACCAGCCCAGTCGGCAAGAAGAGAAAACACGAATGGCGCGATTGCAGTTGAAATCACCATCACCGATGTCATCCGCCCGCGCCATGTGCCAAGGGTTTCTCTACCAATCCATCGAGCCAGCAGCGCTCCTTCGCTTGCTGCCATCGTGGCGGCCGCCGACCCCAACGCAATACCGAACCCGACCGCCCCAACCGCCGAGTTCACAAAGGTCAGCGAGAGCACTGCGACCATCAACGTCAACATGCTGAAGGGGACAACAATGCGACTCGGTACACGATCAACAAGCCTGCCGACGATGAGGGCAACCAGTGCCGATGCAACGCTCTGTGGAAGAAAGTTGGTCGCTGCCGCCGCTGCTGAGAGACCGCGTTCGCCGAGCACAGCAATCTGATGAAACGCAAGAGCTGTTGAGACAAACCCTGTCGTCGCATATCCGAACGTGACGACGAGAAATCCGTTCCGACGCAGATGGCGGGGTTCATCTGTTGCTACAGACCCATCGACAATCTCTTGCTCGTCAGCATGAGGATGCTCAAGTCGCAACCGACGGATCACCCCGACCATCACGAGACCCATCAAAACAACAACAACGCCTTCGAGTATCCACGTTGCTTGCCAACCAATTCGTGGAATGACTCGCGCGGCGATGAACGGTGTGAGGGCAATGGTTGACCCTCCCAGCGCAGTAAGGAGCCCGAGAGCGGCACCACGCCGATGAACCACATTCTTTGCAACGAAGACCGACGCAGATAGCGGCATGCCGGTTTGACCAAATGATCGCAGTCCATAAATTGCAATCGTCAACATGATGAGGTTCGGAGATTGAGCGGCTAACAACGTCGCCAGGCAAAGTCCGAGACCCACCCACGGCAACACCATTGCAACACTTCGGCGATCGATGACACGCCCAAGCCAGGTTCCCGTTGTAGACGCGGCAAGAGTGCCAATCAAATATGAAAATGTGAGTTGCCCGCGAGTGACGTCAAGATTCTCCGTGAGCGGGTCAACAAAGACAGAAAAACCAGCCGTCTGACCTGGACCTGACAATGCGATCAACACGGCACCAGTGCCGATGATCGATCGTCGTTGTTGCTGGGGTGTCACCACTACTCTCCCTCTGAGCCGGTCTGAACCTACTCAGTGTGGGCGCTTAATTGGTGAACGTCTGCAATGCCCCGTTCTCATCTGCCAAGCGAGCCAACAGCGGCGACAGATCCCAGTGAGATCCACCAAGCGAGGCAGAGTAATGACGGATTCGCTCAACAATCTCAGCGAGACCAACCGAATCAGCCCAGTGCATTGGGCCACCCCGGTACAGAGGCCATCCGTACCCGTTGACCCAAACAACGTCAATATCGCTGCCGCGAATCGCAATCTTCTCCTCGAGAATCTTGGCTCCCTCATTCACCATCGGGTACACACAGCGTTCGAGCACCTCTTGGTCGGTCACCTCACGCTGCTCCACACCTTGAGTGATTGCAAAGTCTTTGATGAGTTGCTCAACTTCTGGGTCGGGGGTTGACGCCCGAGTATCTGGGTCGTAGGTGTAGTAGCCACGACCGTTCTTCTGCCCGCGACGACCGTTCTCACACAGCACTTCTCGCACCGTTGAACTCGACGACGTTGCCTCGTTCCAACCAATGTCGAGGCCGGCGAGATCCATCATGGCGAACGGCCCCATTGGGAAACCAAAGTCGTACAAGACTCGGTCAATTTGAGCTGGCGTTGCTCCCTCAAGAATCATCTGGTCAGCCTCAGCACCACGCATGAACAGCATCCGGTTGCCGACAAACCCGTGACAGACTCCGACGAGCACGGCAATCTTGTTCACCCGCTTCGAGATTGCCATTGCGGTCGCAACAGTCGTGTCGGACGACTTTGCACCGCGCACAACCTCGAGGAGTTTCATCACATTCGCCGGTGAGAAGAAGTGCATGCCGATCACGCTCTCTGGGCGTGAAGTAACCGACGCAATCTCATTGACATCAAGCGCAGAGGTATTTGACGCCATGATCGCCCCCGGCTTGCAGATCTGATCAAGCTCAGCAAAGATCGTCTTCTTCAGTGCCATGTCCTCGAAGACTGCTTCGATGACAAGATCGCAGTCAGCGAAATCTTGTTTGTCAGTCGACCCCGTAATGAGCGCCATCCGTTCCTCAACCGCCGACGCTGGGATTGAACCGTTTGATGCCGAACGCTCATAATTCTTTCGCACCACCGCTAGACCGCGATCGAGGCTTTCGTGATCACGCTCGACGATGGTGACAGGAATCCCGACGTTCGCAAAGTTCATCGCAATGCCACCGCCCATCGTGCCGGCACCGAGCACACCACAATGCTTGACGTCAACAATTGGGGTATCCGATGGAACATCTGGAACCTTGTTAGCGGCGCGCTCAGCAAAGAATGCGTAACGCTGCGCTGCTGACTGGGGTCCAGTCATGAGTTCATTGAACAATCGACGCTCGACGGCAAGACCTTCGTCAAACGACAGATTGGCTGCGGCCTCAATGCACTGAATGTTGTATTCGGGCGCGAGGAATCCGCGAGTCTTGCGGGCAATTGACGCCCTGAAGTTCGCGAAGACTTCAGTGTTACCACGAGCCTCAAGCACTTTTTCGTCCCGGTCACGCACTCGTGCAAGCGGCATATTCTCAGCAATCGCCCGACGCGCAAATGCAATCGCTGCTTCTCGTAGGTCGCCTTCGGTGACCTCGTCAACGAGCCCTGCCTCACGAGCCTCAGCGGTGCCAATATGTCGACCTGACGTCATCATCTCAAGAGCCTTCAGAACTCCGGCGAGGCGAGGCAATCGCTGTGTGCCTCCTGCCCCGGGCAGCAGCCCAAGGTTGACCTCTGGCAAACCGAACTTCGCTCCCGAGACGGCCACCCGGTAGTGCGCGCACAACGCAACTTCGAGGCCTCCACCAAGGGCAGTGCCATGGATTGCGGCGATCACTGGGATTGGGGCGTTCTCCATCGCATCTTGAACCTCTTGGAGGCTGGGGCCCTGTGGAGCCCCACCGAATTCGCTGATGTCGGCACCAGCAATAAAGGTGCGCCCCTCACAGACGAGAACGATGCCTGCTGCTCCATTGCTCACTGCGGTGGTCATGCCATCGAGCAATCCTTGGCGGACATGCCAACTCAGTGCGTTTACTGGCGGATTGTCCACAATGACAAGGGCGATCTCGCCATCAGTCTCAAGACGGACAGTTTCAGTCAGTTGCGTCATGCCTTAAGTCAAACAGTTTGAGGCTGGCCTCACAGCATTGAGTTTCACCAGACCACCGGTGTGAACGATGCGCGGCACCGACCTTCATCAACTAACAACTGGTGGGCGAGGGGGGACTTGAACCCCCACGTCCTTACGGACACTGGCACCTGAAGCCAGCGCGTCTGCCATTCCGCCACTCGCCCGAGTAGGCACTGTGAATCTATCGCCTTGATCACAACCGACCCACCGAGGCGGTTGCGTCGATAACTTGGAGTCTGTGAGTGTCCTTCGAGTTCAACGCTGGTCAGAAATGGATGTCGCTGCCCGACAGCAAATTCTCCATCGCGGCCTCGACGATATTTTTGAGCCCTCGCTGCGGGCATCGATCGGAGAACTCATTGATGACGTTCGTGAGCGGGGCGATGAGGCGGTCTGTGATGCTCTCGACCGCTTCGATGGCATCGCCGTGTCTCCCGATGCTCTGCGGCTCAGCGATGACGAGTATGAATCGGCAACGGTTTCACAAGAGGTTACATCCGCTATTGACGATGCGATTACACACCTGCGCATCTTCAATGAGCGTCAACTCGAACACTCGTCGTCATGGTCATTCGAGAGTGAACCCGGCCTCACCATCGGTGAGAAGATCACGCCGATTACTTCTGCCGGGCTCTTCACACCGTCGGGTAAAGCGTCGTATCCGAGCGTGACGTATCAACTCGCCGTTCCTGCGATCGTCGCTGGTGTTCCCGAAATTGCTGTTGTTGTCCCCCCGGTGCCAGGCGGTCAGGGTGAGGTCGACCCCGCGGTCGTTCACGTCTGTCGCGCACTTGGCATTCGCAATATCTTTCGGGTGAATGGCCCCGCCGGAATCGCGGCGCTCGGCTTTGGCACCAAGTCGATACCTCGGGTCCGAAAGATCGTCGGGCCAGGGTCACCCGCTGTCACAATTGCGCAGGTCGAGATGCAGCGGCACGGCGTCTCAACGATGATGTTGCTCGGTCCAACCGAGTCGCTCGTCATTGCTGACGACTCTGCTGATGTCATGCGACTCGCCGCTGACCTTCTCATCGAGGCCGAACACGGAACCGACACCTCAGTCGTCCTCGTCACGCCATCGTCAACGCTTGCCGAGAGCGTCGATGCAGAACTGCATCGTCAGCTCGCTGATCTACCCGAGGTGCGAGCAACGGCTGCTCGAGCTGCGCTTGGCCCGAACGGTGGATGTGTCATCGTCGACAACATCGACGACGCGTGCACCGTCACAAATGCATACGCGCCAGAACACCTTCAGATCGCGGTTCGCGAGACCGATGTCGAGCACTGTGTCGACCAAATTGATCACGCTGGTGAAATGCTCATTGGCCAGCACACACCGTTCTCTGCAGCGAATTTCGTCATCGGCTGCCCAGCGTCACTGCCCACCTCTGGATTCGCTCATGTCTCGTCGGGCATCACCGCTCAGGCGTTTCTGAAACGAACCGCGGTTGCGCGGGCTGATGAACATGCTCTCGAACGGATGGCTCCTTCGATCATCGCGCTTGCCGATCACGAGGGGTTTCCTGCTCACGCGGCTGCGATTCGTCGTCGCCAACACTGAACATGACACGCCGTCCGCCCTATGAGCCTTGGCGTGAGACCACCGGTGAGTTTCGGTGGCGTCTTGGTGTTCGACCGCTTGACCTCGAGCGATGGATCGAAATTGGCGACGATGCTGCACACGAAATTGCGCTAAAAGCGGAGATTATGTCGTCGCATCCGTCGACGGCGTTCTGCGCGCTTGGCAACACCGAAGACGAAGCTCAAGAAGTGCTCGAGGTACTCGTCGCACATCTCGAAGAAGTGCATCCTTCGCACGCGGCGACTGTCAAGGTCGACTCAGATCTGCATCCTCTCGATGCAGCAGGTCGACTCATTCAAGAAGATCTCGTGCTGATGGTGGAACGTGACGAAAGATTGGTCTTTGGTGCCGGCAGTGTTTGCTTTCCGAATCGGTGGGATCTCCGATCGAAACTTGGGCTCAGCATGTCCGAAGTTCATGAACCGGTTGCGCTTCTCAATGAGCAGCTTGGCCCGGTCATCGATGACGTGCTTCGCCGACTCACACCTGATCGACCGATGTGGCGCCTGGGGTGGGGTGTTATCGACACCGAGGATCTCTATCAAGCAGTTGACGGCACTGCGGCTCCTCGACCTGTCGATGCACCTGCGAGCGGCCACCACTTGAGAATCGAACGAGAGACTCTGCGTCGATTCCCACAAACGAACTGCGTGCTGTTCACGATTCGAACCCATAACTTGCCTCTGCCCGATCTGGTTGATGTCGATCAAATGTCCGCAGTTGCTCTTGCTGACGCAATCGAGTCGATGCCGATACCGATCGCTGAATACAAACAACTTGATCGATCGGGCAACCACATCGCCGACTGGCTCCGGTCGTCAGCCTGACACTGTCTAACCTTCGAACATGAGCGACCCCGAAGCCCTCGTTCGACGTTTGCTGAAATTCGACCGTGTCTTCAACATGTTCAACATGGAAATGATGGAGTTGAATCATGACCGGTGCGTGATTGAGATGACCGTGACCGAAGAAATGACGAACGGTGCCGGCGTCTGCCAAGGCGGTGTTGTCTTCATCCTTGCCGACACGGCAATGGCGATGTCAGCAAGCAGTCACGACGAGATGGCACTTGCGACAAACGGGTCGATCGAGTGGGTGAAGTCGGCCTATCCGGGCGATCGTCTCACCGCTATTGGCACCACTCGATGGAAAGGCAAGCGCCCGAGTCTCCATGACGCTGTCGTCACCAATCAAGATGGCGTTGAGATCGCCCACTTTTATGGTCGAATGCAGCGCGTCGGCGGAACGATCAGCGAATTTCTTCACGAACGCGAGCAACGTCCGTAACTTTCGAAACCTTCAACTTCTTAGAGCCCTGCAAGCCAATAACTGGCAGACTGTAGGGCATGGCTGACTATCGCGCTCCCATTGCCGACATCACTCACACGCTCACCAACGTTGCGGGACTCGACAAGGTTCTTGAACAAGAGCTGTTCTCACATGTTGATTCCGACACTGTGATCGGCGTGCTCGAAGAGGTCGGACGATTTATGTCCGAGGTCGTTGCCCCGACCAATAAAGATGGCGACACTGTGAAAGCCCAGTGGCATGCTGACGCATCGGTGACCACTCCTGAGTCGTTTAGGCCGGCCTACGCGCAATATGTCGCATCGGGATTTGGAGCGATGCCATTCGATGCCGAGTACGGCGGAGCCGGGTTTCCGTGGATGACAGCACTCGCGGTTCAAGAAATGCTGAACAGCGCCAACATGGCAATGGCGCTGTGTCCTCTCCTCACGCAAGGTGCCATCGACGCTATTGAGGCTCACGGCTCGCAGGAACAGAAAGAGACGTATCTGCCAAAGATGCTCACCGGTGAGTGGGCAGGCACGATGAACCTGTCGGAGCCACAAGCGGGTAGCGATGTTGGCGCGGTGCGAACAAAGGCTGAACCAAATGCCGATGGTTCATGGAAGATCACCGGTACAAAGATCTGGATCACCTTCGGCGAACACGACATGACCGACCAGATCATTCACCTCGTGCTCGCACGCACACCTGGAGCGCCTCCCGGAACTAAGGGAATTTCAATGTTCCTTGTTCCGAAGTTCCTCTTGAATGCCGATGGTTCAATCGGTGAAAAGAATGACGTGAGTTGTGTATCGATCGAGCACAAACTCGGTATCCACGGTTCGCCGACGTGTGTGATGTCGTACGGCGAAAACGACGGAGCCATCGGATGGCTCGTCGGGGAAGAAAACGAAGGCATGCGCAACATGTTCACGATGATGAACAACGCCCGCCT
>JAKMEY010000034.1 GCA_022425725.1 Ilumatobacteraceae bacterium | reverse complement strand
TGTTCAACCTGTATAACGAGCGCTGGCCGGTGTACACCTACAGAAAAGCGCTACCTCCCGCGAAGGTATCCCGTGGCAGCGGGGGAGAGCCGTCATTTGTTGATGGCAGTCTTTTGTGTCAGGGATCTGTCATCTCAGGAGCCCATGTTGAACGGTCAATCGTGTCGCCAAGTGTGTTTATCGACCACGACGCTCATGTCACCGACTCGATTTTGAACGAAGGCGTGCGAGTGGGCGCTGGTGCTCGACTCAACAAGTGCATCGTCGACAAAAATGTCGTGATTCCTCCAAATGAACGGGTCGGCTTCGACCACGAACTCGATCGCCAGCGCTATCACGTGTCAGAGCACGGCATCGTCGTCATTCAGAAAGAACAGCGCTTTAACTGACGCGTCTCAGCGACTTTAGAAACGCTTCGAGACGCGAAGCATGAGGATGCCGCCAACTGCCATCGCAGCAGCAGTTACCGTCCACATCAACGGGTACCCGGAGCGTTCGATAATCGCTCCCGCCGTGAGCGGTGCAATAAAGACACCGAGATACACGCCGGTTTGAGTAACGCCCGTCGCCGAAGCCGCATGCCCCTCGTTCGCTCGAACAACTCCGAAGTTCAAAAAGACAGGCCAGATCCAGCCCCCAGAGAACGCAATAACCGTAGCGATGACGTGAATCGTGGCACTCCGACCCGTGAGGCCAATCGCTCCGATAGCGCCACCGAACACCATGACACCAGCAATCACAAACGGGTGCCACGACATTCGATCAAGTTGCATCCCCCAGCCAACACGAATGGCGATGCCGAGCGCCGCCCCAATCGACAGCATGAGGCCGGCAGTGCCTTTTCCAAGACCAGCGTCAACACCGGACTCAACCACCCACGCGTTGAGAGCTCCGGCACCAAACGACAAGAACATTGCAGCCGCTCCTGCAATGACCAGAGCGTTCAACGGTGATTGAGATGGGGCCTTCTCTGCGGTGGGCTGCGGCGCTGAACTCGAAATAGTCTGCTGCACCCCAACAAGCGCAACGAGAGCAACCGTCGCCGCACCGACGAACGCCCAACGCCATCCGAGCGTCAGCGCAATCGCTGGGACGGCAAGCCCACTCAACATGGAAGCTGCTGGCATGCCGGATTGTTTGACCGCAATTGCAAGACCCAACCGAGGAAGTCCGGCTTGCGCAAGCCCGAGGTTGACTGCCGTCTGAGCGGCAGCATTGCAAAGGCCAGCGATGGCAAGAAACGCAATCAGGTATCGAAATTCATTTGCAAACAGCGCAATGCAAAGGTCAACGACTGCGGCACCGAGAAGAGCAAGCGTGAGTTGACGGCGCGGTCCGATGACTTGGGCGAGCCGACCGAGCACGACCGAACCTGCAGTTGCCGCAAGGAAATATGTGCTCATTGCCCAGCCGTATCGGCCCTCGGCAACACCAAACTCACCTCTGACCTGAACCGATAACCCACCGACCAAAAACCCGGGGAGAGCAACTGACACCGCAGCAGCGATTGCAGCAGCAATCACGGTATTTGGGGAATGCGACGAGCGGCTCATGGGTGACCCGGGGCGCGAACGTTTCGCAGATGCATCGGTGAAATCGTCTCTTCTCAGGTTCCGGAAAGTGCCGCAACCACCGGAGCGAATGCTTCGGCTTCGTCGGGCCCAACGATGACATAGCTGAATCCCCATCGTTCACGACGGGCAATGAGATCTTCAGCGAGCTTTGATGGAGGGCCGACGAGAGCGAACGGTGACTCAGAGATCATCGAAGTTGGCGACCCAGTGAACGCTGCGATGCCCTCGAGTGCAGCATCGACATCGTCAGTCACCGACACAAGGAACGCTCGAATGTTCATCTCGATGTGATCGAGACGGTCACCTGCGGCATTACGCACAATGTCGACTTTCTCATCAGTTGCCTCAGCTGTCATCGAGTCGAACGTTGACTGGTCAACTGCGCCCGAGGTCAACGTTGCGTTAATGCCAACAATGTCTGCTTGTTGCGCTGCGATCTTCAGCATGCGCGGGCCTCCACCGCCGATCAGCACCGGAGGACAAGGGCTCTGAATGGGTTTTGGGAAGCCGTCATAGTCAGAAATGGTGTAGTGCTCACCTTCGTAAGAAAACGCACCTTCGTCCATTGCGCCACGAATGATGTCAAGACCCTCAAGAAAACGATCGATCCGCACTCCTGGTCGATCGTACGGAATCCCAGATCGTTCATAGTCAGTTGCCATCCATCCAGCACCAAGGCCGATATCGAGACGCCCACCAGAAAGCACATCGATGGTCGCGAGCTCTTTTGCGAGCACCACCGGGTGCTTGTAATCGTTATCGAAGACGAGTGCCCCGACACGAATAGTTGACGTCGCATCAGCAACGGCCTGTAAAGCAGGGATCGGTGCGAGTTGCTCATCGAAATGATCTGGCATCGTTACGGCGGCGTAGCCGAGCTCTTCGTAGCGGCGGGCATTCGCAACCCATGATGCAGCATCGTCTCCATTACGAACTTGAACACCGAACCGAAAGGGACGTTGAGGCATCGTCATACGTGTTGTCTATCGCCAATCACCATCAAGCAACGAATCTGGCATGACGGAACCCCATGTCGGCCGGTCATTACGCTCAATAGGGTGGAACGATCTGGATGGCTGGTGCGACTTGGTGTCGTCATCATCTCAGGAGCGCTGCTCGTTACCGCAGTCACCATTGGTGTCGCACCACGCCTGTGGCGAATTGCAAATGCCCACTCAGAAGACCCGGTGACACTGCCTGACTTCATTCCGCTTTCACAACGCAGTTACGTCTATGACGCCGCAGGAAACGAAATCGCGGTGTACGAACTTGAAAATAGCCAACCCGTGTCATTCGACGACATCCCAGAGCACGTCGTTCAGGCATTCGTCGCGGTCGAAGACAACGAATTCTGGGTGCATCACGGCGTCAATGCGCGATCGTTCATTCGGGCTCTGCTGTCGAACTTCGCCTCAGATGCTCCCCGTCAAGGAGCGTCAACGATCACGATGCAAGTCGTAAAAAACGACTTCATGGCAGGGTTCGAGCGTGACGGCCGCTACAAACTGCTGCAACTCACCTACGCGGTACGGCTTGAAAAAGAACGCTCTAAAGAAGACATCATGGAGCGCTACCTCAACACGGTGTTCTTTGGGAATAACTCATACGGAATTGCGGCTGCTGCCGAAACATATTTCGGGAAATTCGTTCACGAACTCACCTTTCCGGAAGCAGCATTTCTCGCTGGACTCGTGCGAGCCCCAACGAGCTACGACCCGATCAACCGACCCGAACGAAGCCGTGCTCGATTCGCTCAGGTGATCGACCGGCTCGTTGAAGATGAATTGCTCACCGAAGACGAAGCGATCGAAGTGTCTGAAACATTCATCATCCCAGAACGTGTCAACCAGATCCCGACACGAGATGTTGAACGAACCTACTTCTCAGAGACAGTTCGAAATCTGCTCCTCACCGGATCTGACATCCTTGGCGACACCTACGAAGAGCGCTACACAGCGCTATATCGCGGTGGCCTCCGCATCCACACCACGCTCGACCCTGACCTTCAAGCTGCAGCAGAAACCGCACGAAATGAGTTGCCTGACACCACCGAGGGTTTCGACGCTGCGTTGACATCCATCGAAACCGAAACCGGGGCAGTACGAGCACTCGTTGGAGGACGAGGTTTCATCCCGCAACAAAACGAGGTCAACCTCGCTCTTGCACCAAGTCAGACCGGCTCAAGCATCAAAATCTTCATTCTTGCCGCAGCGATTCAGGCCGGCGCCCAACCCAACGACATCATCGACGGGACGCGTCCGTGTGTGCTTCCCAACCCCGGAGACAATCTCGAACCCGAGTTCATCATCAGAGACGGTGTGAGTGGCGGAATTGCGACCCTTGCAGAGCACACCTACCGCTCAATCAACTGTGCGTTTGCCCGGCTCTCACAGATCGTGGGCCTCGACCGAGTTGTCGACACGACGTACCGAATGGCTGCGTCTGACTTCCTGCGCCCCGATCTCCCCGAAAGTGTGAGGGAACCGTTGCGGCCGTATGCAAGTTTTGCGACCGGAGCAAACGAAATGAGCACCCTTGACATGGCCGCTGGGATGCAGTCGATCGCAAACGAAGGTGTTCACCATGAGCCGTACTTCATCGAGAGAGTTGACGACTCCGAGGGCCGTCGCCTGTACACACATCAAAGTGACGGCGAGCGAGTACTCGACAGGTCAGCGGCACTCACCACGATCGACACGATGAAAGCAACCCTCACCACTGGCACCGCCCGGCGGGAGCTCGCAGAATTTGCCCAACTTATTCCTGCAGGTGGCAAAACGGGCACCCAGCAAAGTAACTACACGGCATGGTTTGTTGGCGCATCAACTCATCTCTCCACTGCGGTCATGGTGCGAGACCCCGACCGGTACACCTCAATGGTGAACATCCCAGAGTTTGTTGAGGCAGGGGTGCCTCGAGTTCAAGGTGGCACCTTCCCTGCGCGGATTTGGGGCACCTTCATGGAATCTGCCCACTCCGGCATCACCATCACTGACTGGCCGACACCACCGCCATTGCAGGGGCCCGCCGAACGGTTGTATCTGCCAGGTAATGAATGTCCATCGATCATCATCGGCTTTGAAACACCAACCACAACAAGCCTTCCTGATGCTCTCATCGTGACGCCTGACCCCGAACCAACAGAACCAGTACCAATTCTGGAAGAGATTCCGACGGGGACGACGATCCCTCCGGGTGTGATCGATCCGTACGCCGAAATGCCGTCGGTGCCCGCAGACGCGTATGTTGTTCCCTGTGAGTGACACCGAAACCGCTGATGCTGCTTCGAACAACGTTGGACAATTACTTCTTCAACTGCAGGGTCTCGACACTGCAGCAGATCAAGCGCAACACCGGAAAGCCAATCTTGCCGAACGTGAGACATTGAAATCTGTAGCGGAGTCAGTCATCGCGTGGGAGAAGCGCTGCAACGAACTCACAGCTCTCATCTCGGCTGCCGAAGACGCAATTGCTCGCGCAGAACAGCAGTCCGGTGAGATTGATGTGAAACGTTCACGGCTGCAGGAGCAACTCAAGACGGTCATTGCGCCGCGTGAAGCTGAAGCCCTGCAGCACGAGATTGCGGTCCTCGATGAGGAGCGATCAACTCTTGACGAAGAAGCGCTCATCAAGATGGATGAGCAGTCATCGGCTGAAGTTGAGTTGTCCGCGTTGCAGGCCCAGGAGGCCGACTTACGGCAACAGGCATCTGCTGCGACGACTGCCGTAACTGAGGTGGAGGCAGCCATTGACGCTGGACTTACCGACATCGGTACACAACGAGAGCAGCTCGTCTCTGCTCTTCCCAAGGCTCTCGTCGGTCGATACGAACATGTGCGTGCCAAGTTGGGCGTTGCTGCCGCAATGCTCACCGGCAGCCAGTGCGAAGGATGCCACCTCGACCTTTCTCCAGCAGAAGTTGACGAGGTCCGGCGCTCACCGGCAGATGCCATCCCTGACTGCCCGCAATGCGGCAGATTGCTCGTGCGCTGATGCTGTTCTGGTATGCCGCCACCGCAGTGCTTGTCATCCACTACGTCTTCACCGACCCTCAATTCGACTATCGAATGTTGGTCATCGGTTCCATCGTCCCTGTGATTGGAGACATCACGGGAGGGTGGCTATCAGCACTGAACTCGATCACCGTTGCGGTAGTGGCGCTCATCGGAGTGATGGCGATCACCGTCGGTCGTCGCCTGAGACGCCGTTTTCTCTTGGGACTACCCATCGGGTTCTTGTTGCACTCGGTATTCGGGGCCTCTTGGGCAACAAACAACGTGTTTTGGTGGCCGTTCGGAGGTCTCGATCTCGGCGCGTCTGATGCGGCCATATCGAGCCGAGGTGTCACCCCTCTTGTGCTCGAGATCGTCGGCGTTGGGCTGACGGTCTGGATCATGAAGAGAAATCACCTGCAATCGTGGGAACAACTGCGATCGTGGACTCGAGACGGAAAGCTGACCTTTCAATGATCATCTTGGTGCGCCACGGCAGAACCGAACTCAATAGATCTCGCTGTTTACAAGGACGCGTCGACGCAACACTTGACGAAGTAGGGGAGCAGCAAGCCGACACGGTCGGCACCTATCTGGCATCGCACCTTCAGGTGTCACGCATCATTTCAAGCCCGCTGCAGCGGGCTCAACAGACGGCATCACGAATTGCTCAGCAGTTCGGGAGCAGCTCGGTTGATGTGGATGAGCGTTGGATCGAAATCGACTACGGCATTTACGACGGGCTGCCACTGGGAGACGTGCCGGGTGAGGTGTGGAATTCGTGGCGCACCGACCCTGAATTCACGCCTGACGGCGGTGAGAGCTTCGCGGCACTCCATCAACGGGTTCACGCCGCGTGTGAAGCACTGATCGAAGAAGCATCGACAAACGACGTCATCGTCGTATCGCATGTATCTCCGATGAAGTCAGCGTCTGCTTGGGCACTCGGAGCCGACCCGGCGGTGTCGCATCGATCGCGTCTCGATCAAGCCGCAATCTGTCGTATCGACGTCTCGAACTCAATGCCGGTGCTCGTCACGTTTAACGAAACCCCGTAAACGTCATCCACGTTCGTAGCGAGGGGTGCCGTCAGGGAGATGGGCGGTGAAGAGCGAGAGCACTTCGCCTGGTTCGGCATGTCGGCCGGTATCAGCTTTCGAGTACAGCATCTCATCGTTGACGATGACATCGAAGACGCCAGCCGACCCGGTGATCAGCGTGAGTTCATCTATGAGATGTTGGTAGTGGTGAATGAGATCGTGGGCCGCGCTCACGGCGCGGTCTGAATAGTCTCAAGGCACGCAATAGGTAATCGAGATTCGGTACTTTTGCATGACCCCGACCGTAGCAAGAACCATGCGGCCGATGAGATGATGAGGTGGCGACGGGGAGTTGACCTGTAAGCGGGATCCTGTGACGCCGAAGCGCCGGTGACCATCCATCTATGCGGCCTACCCGGGAGTGTTGAGCGGGCCACTCACTCCCTGCTTGGCCTTGCTCCGGAAGGGGTTTGCCAAGCCACACAAATCGCTCTGTGTGCTGGTGCGCTCTTACCGCACCGTTTCAGCCTTGCCTGTGGCCGGTTGCCCGACCCATCGGCGGTCTGTTCTCTGTTGCACTATCCGTTAGGTCGCCCCAACCTGGCTCACGCCAGCATCCTGCCCTGTGGAGTCCCGACTTTCCTCGACCCAGTCGATGCTGAGCCGCGGCCACCCGTTCAACTCCCCGTCAGCGGTGAGTCTACGACCGTTGATCGACGACGACGATGGCCCAGTCATTCCATTTCGAACTCGAAAGGATCTGGGCATCGCTTGCTAAGAGTTCGTCAAAGCGCTGCTGTTCGTATTCGATACCGAGCCAAAAGACTTCTGCGACCTTCGGAGCCGCTGATACCTGTTGTGCCCAATCAGGACGCCGATCGGTGTGGTTTGCAGCGACGACTAGGTCTGGCTCGTACCAGGCGATGAGGTAGGCAGACCAGTAATCGGCACGAATATGGGTGTGACCTTGGCTTACAAGCGTTGCGGCGAGACCACTAACGCCGGTCGGTTCCATGCGCTGATCCCTGCTTGACATGGTTCCAAGGAGTGAAAGCGCAAGCATCGCAGTAACTGTGAATGCTCTGGCGACGGTTTTTTCAAACGAGTGACCAGATGTAGCGGCGACGATCACGATTGCAATTGTTGGAATCACAAAGACGTAGTACCTGCCAGTCCCAACGAACGAGCCGGTGGGGGCGAGAGCTTGCATAATGATGAACGTAGGGATGACACCTATTG
>JAKMEY010000008.1 GCA_022425725.1 Ilumatobacteraceae bacterium | reverse complement strand
ATGAACGTCGATTTGTGCTTGTCCCCGTATGTGACATTGCAGCCGATGTTGTGCATCCGGTGATCGGTCGCAGCATGGCGAGTTTGTTGAGTGACGTCGTCTCAACCGATGGAGACCTGACGCTCGTGGCGCAACGGTGGCATCGCAACAGCGACGAAGTTGATTCCCGACTCCACCGAGAAATTGAATGAGTGTGCAATTCTGTGAACGAGCGAACCCGAGGACGCCTACATGATTACCGCTGACCAGCTCATCGAATTGTGGTCTACCTACCGAGATGACATCACCTCGGAGGTCCAGACACTTCATTTCCCTCGTCAATTTCGGACTTTTGACGATGCCCCATACCAGCTCGGGGTCATGAACTTGTCGCGTGACTCCTCTTACCGTGAGAGCATCGTCCACGATCTTGATGCTGCGATATATCGAGCGCGTCGCATGACCATTGAGGGGGCGGCAATGGTCGACATCGGGGCCGAGTCCACAGGCTCGAACGCCGACATGATTGATATTGCTCGACAAATCGACTCGCTGTTACCAGTCGTTCGGGCGCTTGTTGATGACAAGATCATGGTGTCGGTCGAGACGTACCACACCGAAGTCGCCGTTGCTGCCCTTGAGGCGGGTGCCGCAGTGATCAATCTCACCGGTCGAGTTGATGACGTTGGTTTGTACGAATCGATCGCAGCTCACGAGGCTGGCCTCATTCTGTGCTACACCCCGGGCACCACTGCCCGTTCAGGAGACGATGTGCCCACCGCCGATCGAATGATCGACGAGCAGATGAAGTTTTTCAGAGAGCGCCTTGACCTGGTTTGTGGCGCAGGTGTGGAGCGCCTCTGGATTGACCCTGGCTTCGGGTTTGCCTTGAACCTCCCAGATGGCCCCGAGCGGGTCCGTTATCAGACCGACAACTTGGTGCAATCGTTCCGTTTCAGGTCGTTGGGTTGGCCGACATGCGTGACCATGGCGTCGTCGGTCTACCTCTTTCGTGACGAGGCTCGGGTGGCCGAAACGGCGATGGCAGTGTTGGCTGTGCAGGCCCGGGCCGGTCTGATCCGAAGTCATGAGGTCGCTCGTGTGCAGCCGGTGCTCGACATGGTCACCATGTGCTCTTGATGTAACTAGTGCTCATGGTGTGAGCGGTTGAGAGGTTGGTCGTCTTCGCCGAACCAATTTGATTCGAGGCTCGCTGCTCTTTCTCTTCAATTGAAAAAGTGATTGTTCAGGGCCTGATCTGCTTCGCCTCGTTCAGGAGCGCTTCGCTGAGGGCGACGGTGTGGTCAGCGATGTAGTGCTCATGCCGGTCTTCGATGTGCTTTGCGTCGTATCGGTAGCTGACCATGAGGCCGAATGACTCTGATTCGCTCCGCTTTGACGGGTTTGCAGCAGGCATGACGGCGTCAAGAGCAGCCCCGTTTCGAAGATGGAAACGTGCGACTGGGTCAAGAGGAGATCCATCAGCTCTTCGCGCATGGAGAAAGTAGCGGAGGCTCAGTTGACGAAGTTGCTCTTCGGGCCACGTATGGATTTCCTTCACAGAGACATCGGTCTCATTCGCCACCCAGTTAGCGAACCCGGGCACGGGCGATAGTGTCACGAAATTGTTGATTCCTGGAAATTCTCGCTGAAGGTCTTGTACGACTTGCTTGAGCAGAAAGTTGCCGAACGACACTCCGGAAAGACCGGGCTGACAATTCGAAATCGAATAGAACGTGGCGGTGTTGGCATCGAAGGGGTCTTTTGTGTCTCGTCCCGATGAGAGAATCTCGGAGATTGAGCGGGGTGTGCCAGAGGTAAGCGCCACCTCAACGAAGACCAGCGGTTCTCCGGGCATCACTGGGTGGAAGAAGGCGAAACATCGCCGATCTTCAGGAAGTAGACGGCGGCGAAGTTCATCCCAATCGGCGATCTCATGAACGGCTTCATAGGCGATGATCCTCTCGAGAATGTCGGCTGGCGCCGACCAGGTGATCGAGCGCATCTCGAGAAAACCGCGGTTGAACCACGAAGTAAGGAGGTGGACAAGGTCAGCATCAAGGCCCTGTAGGTCGCCTAGGTGACGGCCCGTCGCAAGAAGGTCAGAGCGCATTCCTACGATGACTGACGTGGCGCCAGGCGCCTGATTGAGCCGTCGAAGAAACTCTTGGCGAGGAGCCTCAATGGATCGAGAAAGTTCAATGATGTTGCTCTCGCTGGGATCGTGAAGGTATGCCCGGGTAGCGGCATCAAGACGTTGCGGGTCGGGTGCGAGCGACTGACAAAGCCATGAGAGGTACTCGATTTTTGAAGGGTCGTCGAGGGTCTGGTATCGATCGATGATCGCTACTGCCAAGGCGACACCAGATGCTTCGCCCTTACTTGATGAGAGAGCAACGCTCAGCTCCTCGAGGGAGGCCCGGCTCGTGACCGCCGCGGCATGTCGACGATCGCCAAATTTAGACCGAAGTCGATCAACAAGCCCTACCAACACCATCTGCAGATTGTGGCAAGGTGCGTAGCGGCAAGTCGAGTCGCGTAGAGAGAGTCACTTGCTTTCGCCGTGTCGGTAACTGAAAAGTGCCCACTGGGTGCGATTTGCTGTGGAGCAATGCCGGGTTGCTTCTGCTATTCGGTCCTGGAACGTGAAGTGGCCCCACTACGGTGAGGCCATGTCTGACGGGATCGTGACCCTTGCGTCCGCTCGAGCTGCAGTGACGGTTGATCTTGCTGCGGGAGGTCGACTTGCGTCGCTGACCGTTGACGGCGACGAACTGTTGTACACCGGTGAGGCAGGCACAGGTCTCATGGGGTGGGGCTGCTATCCAATGGCGCCATTTGCAGGACGAGTGCGCAATGGAATGTTGGGGTTCGGCGGTCTCACTCATCAGTTGCGGCTCAATATGCCACCGCACTCAATTCACGGAACAGTCTTTGATCAGAGGTGGGAGCGTGAAAGCAAAAACCGGTTTTGCTGCGACCTAGGTCCGGAGTGGCCCTGGGAGGGTTATGCAGCACAGACCGTTGATATCGATGAGGAAGGCCTCCGTCTATGCCTTGAATTGCATACTGCCGGAAGTCCATTTCCTGGAAGCATCGGATGGCACCCGTGGTTCCGCACCCAATTGCGAACCGGCGAACGGCTGCGACTTGACGCATCTGTCGGACGGCAACTTCTACGCGATGACACTGGTATGCCGACCGGACAGTGGGTTGAGCCAACGTCACGGCCATGGGATGACTGCTTTACTGATGTGGCTTGGCCGATTGCGCTCGATTGGGCCGGACGACAAACCTTGCACATCGACTCGAGTTGCGAATTCGCAGTGATCTACGACGAGGAACCTCAGGCCTGGTGCGTAGAACCGCAAAGCGCACCCCCAGACGCGGTCAATTCTTCCGCAGACGTTGTCACCCTGGAGTCGCCACTGATTGCGACAACGACGTGGAGATGGTGAAGCCCAACCACTACAGATGAGTCCATTCGGGTCGGCGAGGCCCTGTTCGTTCCAGAGTGTTCGGTACAACTGCGTATGAGGCTGCAATGCGTTCATGATTCTGTCGGTCAAGTACCGTTCAAGCCGTGTCGTCAGTGCCAGAGTTACCGATCGTTTTCTTCGATCACCCAGTTCCTGATCTCTACCGCGATCTCACTCGGGGCCGCATGGTTGCGGTGGGTCCGCAAGAAGGTCTTGAGCATGCGGTGGGAGTGATCGCAGGGGCGAAACGGGCCTGGAATGCCGCTGAATTCGAAAACGCTCCTCAACTCAAAGTGCTGTCCCGTCTCGGTATCGGCTACGACAATGTCAATGTTGCCGATGCCACCGCAGCAGGAGTCACGGTTTGCAACGCTCCTGTTGCTCCATCGGTGTCGACCGCAGAGCACACGATTGCGCTCATGCTTGCTATGACGAAAGAGCTCGTGCCTCAGATGGATCGTGCCACCGCTGGTCTGCCAGGAAGTGGCGTGGGAAGTTCGCTCGAGCTTGATGGCCAGACACTTGGCCTTGTTGGTTTCGGCAGGATTGCACAGCGAGTTGCAGTTGCCGGTCTCTCAATGGGAATGAACGTCCTCGCCCACGACCCTTACCTTGAAACCTCACCAATCGACCAGGTACCACTTGTTTCCCTTGAACATCTTGTGTCCTCGAGTGCCGTGCTGTCTCTGCATGCTCCGGCTACACCTGAAACACATCATTTGGTGAATTCTGATGTTCTATCTGCCATGCCGGCGGCGTCGTATCTCGTCAATTGTGCTCGTGGAGCCCTCGTTGACCAAGACGCCCTGATTGAAGCGCTCGATCGTGGACACCTCGCAGGAGCGGCACTTGACGTCACAGACCCAGAGCCGTTACCTGAAGGTCATCCACTACTTGGACGTAAGGATGTCATCGTGACTCCGCACATCGCGTCATCCACCGGAGCGGGTCGTCGGCGACTGTATGAGCATGCGATTGAAAATGTCGTAGCTGTGCTCGACGGTCGACCGGCGACAATAGTGACGAAGTAAATGCAAACCGTAGATGAGAAGACCTCACGCCCTCGACTACTCACAAATCAGAGGAGAACCTAATGAGCGAACGCCAGAGCTTACGAGCAAGGTGGAGTGACGGGGCTGAGACTCACGGCCTTTGGCTCTCAGCGCCCTCTCCTGTCACGGCTGAGGCTGGCGCCCGTCTTGATTTCGCCTATGTCTGTATCGATATGCAACACGGTGCAGTCGCCTACGACCATGCAGTACCAATGATTCAGGCGATTGAGTTCGCAGGGGGCGTCCCAATTGCACGCGTGCCGTGGAATGAGCCGGGAATTATCGGCAAGATGCTTGATGCGGGCTGCCACGGCGTCATCGTTCCGATGGTGAACACGAGAGCGGAGGCAGAGGCGGTGGTGCGTGCGGCACGCTATGCCCCCGATGGTTCGCGCAGCTGGGGGCCGACCCTCGTATCTCCTCGACATGAGAACTACAGAGCGTGGGCCGATACAACAATTGCGGTTATTCCAATGATTGAGACACGTGAAGCGCTCTCAAACCTTGATGACATTTTGTCGGTGCCAGGAATCGACGCTATCTATGTCGGGCCGGCCGATCTCGGTATCAGTCTGGGTCTTGGGCCAACCGGTAACGATGGAAACCCCATCTTTGACGACGCACTCGCGAATATCGTTTCTGGATGTCAACGCCACGGTGTTGTGCCTGGAATTCACGCAAGTGGAGCACTCGCAGGTCTACGACGGCAACAGGGTTTTCGGATGATCACCATTGCGAATGATCTTCTTGCGATGCGGGCGTCATTACATGATGAAATCCGACAGGCGAAGGAATCAGGTTCAGGAGACGATTCGGCGAGCCTGTACTGACGTGAAAGACGACACTACGAACTTCACGTATCGCTCAAACTTCACGCGTCGTTTTTTGGGTTGTTCGCCAATATCTGGCTGAGGTGAGCAGCGAACAGATCGACACGTTCTCGTGCGTCGATAGATGGCGCAACATCGATTCCGCTACCAAGATTCCATCGGTGGGCAACGTCAGCGGGGTCGGTTGCATCGGTGATGATCGCCGCTTGGACAGCAGCGCCGGTGGCGACAGTTTCGTCACTTTCTGGCACGAGAATTTCGTCGTTCAGCAGGTCGGCACATCGTTGGCGGAATGCGGGTGATTTTGCCCCGCCCCCGATAAGTAGCAGCCGACCGTCGACACGGGCCCCAGCAAGCTCGAGGGCGTTGCGGCCAGAAAAAAGTCCACACAACACTCCATCGTGAGCGGCAAGAGCGATCTGCGCACGAGTTGTCTCATTGTTCAGTCCAAGGAGAGTGCCTGTCGCCTCGGGCAGATTAGGTGTTCGTTCGCCGTCAAAGTAGGGGATGAGAACGGTCGAGCCCGGTTCGCGTGCGGCTGTGAGTGCGAGCTTGGCGCCAGTGTCGACGTCAACACCCAACAACGTGCAGATCGAGTCGGTCACCTTCGTGGCGTTCAGCGTGCAGACGAGAGGGAGATACTCGCCAGAGGCGCTCGCAAAACCGGCGACTGCACCAGAGGAATCAGCCGTTGGAGTAACAGAAACTGCAAACACTGTGCCGGATGTACCGAGTGATAACGCAACATCACCGGAACGTAAGCCGAGCCCGAGAGCGGCGGCCATATTGTCACCGGTGCCTGGTCCGACAAGGATTCCCGGTGGAAGCCCAAGTTCACCTGCGGCCAACGTCGTTAACGAGCCCACAGGTTGGAACGACTCAGCAACCCGAGGCAGCGTAATCTCGCAGGCACCTCCAACCGCTGCGTCAAGATTGGACTGAAGATATTCGTTGCGAATGGGATCGAACCACCCGGTGCCTGATGCGTCGCCGCGGTCGGTCACGTGTTCGTCGGTAAGCCGCCATGTGAGGTAGTCGTGCGGCAACATCACCATTTCGGTACGAGCGAAGAGTTGGGGCTCATGTTCGGCCACCCAGGCAAGTTTCGAAATAGTAAATGATGCAACCGGCACGCTGCCGGTCTGTTGAGCCCACGTAGCTGCGCCCAACTCAGCAACGAGTCGCTCCGCCTGGAACGCTGACGTTGTGTCGTTCCAGAGTTTCGCAGGACGAATTGGAAGTTGCCTGTCGTCGAGAAGCACGAGACCGTGCTGCTGCCCAGCGATCGACATAGCGACAACGTCAGAGCGGTGATCGCCGAGCGCGGAGACCGCACCAATAAGTGCTTGCCACCACATCTCAGGGTCTTGCTCAGATACCGGCGGCGTTGTCGCTGTGTGAGGGGCTCTTCCGAACGCGATGACAGCACCATCTTCAAGTCGGCGTAATTCAACTTTTGTTGACTGTGTCGATGAGTCGACTCCGAGTACGAGTGGTGCTGACATCGCTGATCAGCGTGCAGAGTCGATATGTCGAGCAACGAGTCGCTCAAGAAGCTCTTGTCGTCCAGACACCGGAGCGGGCTCGTGGCCGCTGGCGATGAGTTCGTCGTGGACTTGCTGCAATGTCAGGCGTCCGGAGAGCAGATCATTACCTGTTGGCGTGTCCCAGCCGGCGTAGCGTTCGCTCCGACCGCGCTCAAGTTCGCCCTCTTCAAGAATCGAATGAGCGGCTAGAAGTGATTTAGCCATGGTGTCCATGCCGCCAATATGGGCGATGAAGAGGTCGTCTCGTGAAATCGACTGCCGACGGAGTTTTGTGTCGAACATCAGGCCCCCAGAGGTAAAGCCACCCCCGCGGAGAATTTCCAGCATGCCGAGCGTCATTTCCTCCACCGACTGCGGAAAGAGGTCGAGGTCCCAGCCGAGACGGGGATCGCCCGCATTTGCATCGACCGACCCAAAAATTCCTGAGTTAACTGCAACAGCAACCTCATGGTGAAAGTCGTGGCCCGAGAGCGTTGCATGGTTGACCTCAATGTTGACCTTGAATTCACCTTCGAGGCCATATCGTTGCAAGAAGGCGTATACCGCCGCAACGTCATAATCGTATTGATGCTTCGTTGGTTCCATCGGCTTTGGTTCGATGAGGAGAGTTCCTTTGAAGCCAATCGAGTGTTTGTGCTCCGCAACCATCGTCAGAAAACGCGCCATTTGGTCGAGTTCACGACTCATGTCGGTGTTGAGAAGGGTCTCATATCCTTCGCGTCCGCCCCACAGCACGTAGTTCTCGCCTCCGAGATCATGGGTGCGCTGCAGACAATGCGCGACTTGGGCCGCGGCATATTTGAACATGTCAGGGTCTGGGTTCGTTGACGCCCCCGACATGAAACGTCGATGAGAGAATGAGTTGGTCGTGCCCCACAGCAGTTTGACACCGGTTGCCGACATCTTCTCAGCTGCGTAATCGATCATTTCATCGAAGTTCCGACATGTTTCTGCGAATGTCATTCCGGCCGGGGCAATGTCGATGTCGTGGAACGAGAAGTAGTTCACCCCGAGTGTTGAAAAGAACTCGAAGGCGGCGTCCATTTTCATACGTGCCGCAACCATCGGGTCCTGAGTTGGGTCATTGGTGGCATGCCACGGGCGATCGAGCGTGCCAGCCCCAAAAATGTCTGCACCATCCCATGCGAAAGAGTGCCAGTAGCACACCGCGAATCGGAGATGGTCGGCCATTGTTCGAGATCCGACAAGACGATCTGCGTTGTACCAGCGGAAAGCATAGGGGTTCGTGCTCTCCGGCCCCTCGTAAGAAATGGGATCTATTCCCTCAAAAAATGACATCAGTTCTCCTCTAGTTGGCGATCAAGGTTTCACCGTTTGCTGCCTCGATAAGACTTTGCCACCGAGGAAGCACGACACCATTGATGATGAGTTGTCGACGGTCACCGTCGATGGCACGCGCCGCTTCACCCCACAGCGCTCTTCCCACCATGAAGCCCGCAGCTCCGGCCGAGGTTGCAAGCGATACTTGTTGCCGAAATGACTCGAATGTGCCACCGCCGGAGAGCAGGGCCCACGGCTGGTGGCACCTATTGGTGATGCGAGCACAGGCTTCGACGGTTCGCATTTCTGAGACTTCATCACCTGGGTCTACCGGAAACGGAAGCTTCAGCAAATCTGCTCCCGAATCAGCGAAGTGCTCAACTGTTCGATAGACGATGATCTCTCTTGCTTCGTGAGCGGCGAGTGAATGGAACAACGGCTCAAGGATGAGAGGAATTCCAACAGAATGGCATTCGCCAACTACCGCTGCAGCTACACGTCGTTGCTCAACTGCAAGCGGATGCTCGGGGTGATAGGGGAGTAACAACTTCACTGCTGCCGCACCTGACTGGGCGGCCTCTTCAACGCTCCAGAACAACGTTGTCGCCGACGCCGACGGGTCTGCGAGATACCCCTGAGATTCGAGAGCAGCAATAAAGCCAACGGTCGGGGACAGCACATCGAGTGCCTGTGGAATCGAGTATTCGGGTTCAAGCATGACACCAGTTGCGTAGGGCGACACATGCTCGACTAGGTCTCGTTTCACATCGACAAGGAGCGAATCTGGAACCGCATCAGGTTCGTTGGCGTCAAGAAATACCCGCAACGAGTCTCGGTGGTCTACGGCAAGCACATGAAAGTGCCCGGCGCCGTTACGGAGCGCGTCGAGAGACCGGTGAGAGATCATCAGCCGTTCAAGGAGACCACAGGCAGCGACCATGCACCAGCAGACCAGTCTTGTTCGATCCACGTATGGTCACTGTGGAAACACGGAGGAGTCTTCCGATCGTCAAAGAGCAGATCGCCGGCCAAGAAATTCAAGAAATACATGTTCGAGCCTGGTGAGGTGACCGATGTGTGGTAGCCCATCGGCACTAATGCAAGGTCACCATCGCGGGCAACAACTACTTCGTCGAAGTTGGCATCTTCGCCTTCTGGGGCTGATCCATCATTGAAGTTTCGGTGCAGCACGTACCCTTCAGGGCGGTCAAGCCTGAAGTAGTAGGTCTCTTCAAGGTAGGGCGCCGAATCGACTCCATCGTGACGATGAGGCGGCCAGCCCGCCCATGTTCCTCGTGGGATGTACACTTCGTAAACGATGAGGCGTTCGGCCTCGATCGGATGTGACATTGAGTGCACAACCTGTCGAAATGATGACCCTCCTCCGCGAATCTCACTTCGCATCTCGGCAGTCTCGATAACTCGAGTGGCCGCGCCTGTTGCGGCGGGCGCCGAACCGATAGCGACAGTTAAGTTGCCATCGGAGCGGATCGAGAATTGGTCTCCCGGGCCGACGTACACAATTCTTTCAATCGAGGTGAAGACTGAGTCGCGCGAGACGTTGATATCAAGTCCGTCCACAGAGATTGTCCCACTTCCGGCAACAGTGACAATCGCAGTTTCGCGTGCTTCAGAACACGCTGTGTGGACGTAGGTTGCATCAACCTCGATAAGTGAAAACCCGAGATACCTCCAACCTGCGGAATCGGGTGCAATATCAAGGCTCACGCCTGGTCGACTACTAGGGCGGAAGGGGCCGGAGCGCATCAGGAAGTTGCCTTTCGGTTGACGTGACCAACGATTCGACCACCGTCGATTGTGACTGAATATACGGCGATTGGTTGTGTGACCGGGCGTCGCGTCGGCTCACCGGTTTTGCAGTCGAAACGACCATTGTGTTTCGGGCACTCGATTTCGCCATCGACGAGTGCGCCCTCGGCAAGATGGATGTTGGCATGAGTGCACAAGCCATCACAGAGCATGAAATCATCTTCGCCAAGTTTGCCAAGAACGAATGTGCGGTCCTCAATATCGACTCGGCGGAGTTCTCCGATGTCCATCGACGACGCTGCAGCGAGGTCAACCCCACCATTTGCGTGTTGAACCCAATTCGATTCACCGACGTCAATCCGACGGCGACGGCTTTCAACCTCGGGGACATCGAGTTCGATTTCGTATGTCGGGTCAACGTGCTGTCGGGCAAGGGTCGAAAAAATGACTCGGTATGCGGTGGCAGTCGTCGGTACAGCTGGTGCGAGCTGGTCTTTCACCTCGGCGTGCAGGTCTGGAAGCGCGTGATAGGGCACGCTTGGGAACATGTGGTGTTCCACGTGATAATTCATGTTCGAGTACAGAAATCTGAACAGTGGGTTCATGTACACCGTGCGCGTGTTGTAGCGGTGATCGAGCACATTCTCTTGAAGACCAGCGTGTTGGGTGATACCAAAAAATACAACAAGCCACCCGCCATAAATTGTTGGTCCACCGATGAGCGCTATGGGGAGAAACGAGCCGTAGGCGAAACTGAGAACCACGGCAGCGACGACAACGCTGACGATGGCGCGCGACTCGATAATCACCCGTTTCCATTCAGATGCAGGAACAAATTCTTTTGCATCTTCATCAATTCGTCCAAACGCATGGCGGACAAGTCGGCCGAACAGTTCAGCCCCACCTTGGAGGTGAGTGAACGCAAAGATCGTACGCCAGACACTGGGTGGTCGTTGGAAGACGATCTCAGCGTCACGGCCAGTGATGATGGTGTCGGTGTGGTGGCGGTAGTGAGACCATCTCCATACGGTCGGCCCTCGAAAGAGTTGAAATGACGCAAGGTGGTAGATGATCTCGTTTGCCCTCCGGCTACGAAAGGCTGTTCCATGGCCCATTTCATGCCAACGTGAGTCACTCGCACCGCCGTAAAGGGCTCCATAGCAGAGCATTGCGGGAACCGACCACCAACTCCACGCCGTTGCAACTAGCCACCAGCCAGCGAGAAAGGTGAGCCCGATCCACAACGCCGTGTCGATAGTTGCTCGTCGGTTTGTTCGCACCTGAAGCTCGCGCATACGTGCGGGTTCAACATCAGCGAGGAACCACTCTGCATTTACGAGCCCACGATCATGGGCCCTCGCTTTTCCCGCTCCGACGAGAGAATAATCCTCAAGTTCAACCGTCACGGTGCCCCCAAACGTGACACGTCCTCCCACGAGCCAGAGTCACACGAGCGCAGCCAGGCAGATTGGAATGACACGTAATCGAGTGCCTCTGCAAACCCGGGCTCATGCTGTTCGCCCTTGGCGACAGCGGTGAGGAATTCGTAGTTCTCAATGACCTTGAGATCTTCGTAGCCAATCGCGTTTGCGTCACCAGGAACAAAGTGGCCGTGGTATGGGTACCTATCTCCTGCGTACACCTTTGTGTACCCGCGCGGAGCGGTGCCTGATTCATCGACAATGAAGATGTCCATCTCATTCATTGTTTCAAGATTCCACCGGAGGGCGCCCTTCGTGCCGTAGATGTCGAAGGCCATTTGTGACTCAGGGCCGATAATCGCTCGAGATGACTCAAATGTTCCTCTTGCACCGTTGGCAAAGGTCACCATGGCTGCGGCATAGTCCTCGTTGGTGACGGCACCCGTCGGATCACCAGGGGAGCCGCGGTCATAGTGGGTTCCGCCGGCCATCGGCAGCGGCCGATCCTTTATGAACGTCTCCATCGTTCCGCTGACTCTGGTGATCGGGCCAACGAGCATCGTTGCGAGGTCGACCGCATGACTGAGGATGTCTGAAGAAACCCCGTACCCGGCTTCATCGACAAGGAACCTCCACGAGAGAAGTCCCATTGGATCAGCCCCGTACATTGAAAAGAAACGCCCCCGGTAATTGGTGATTTCGCCAAGGGCTCCGGATTCGATCAGGTTTCTCGCATGCCGAACAAGGGGTGCCCATCGATAGTTGTATCCAACACCGGTGATCACTCCTGCCGCTCGCGCTGCGGCCTCGATGCGAACCGTTTGATCTGGCGTGCCACCCACCGGTTTCTCGCAAAACACTGCTTTCCCAGCCTTTGCGGCGGCGGTTGCGACCTCTTCGTGCATCATGTTGGGAGCAGTCACATAGACCACATCAACGTCGGGGTGATTCACGACTGATTCCCAATCGGCTGAAGCGGATGCAAATCCGAAGCCGTCAACTGCTTGTTGTCGGCGCTCACTCACATTGTCGCCGCAGATCACGAGTCGTGTATTGAACTCGCGCTGGGGGAATAGAGAGGCAATTCTCGCCGCAGATCGCGAGTGGGCCATGCCCATCCATCCGAATCCGACGACACCGATACCAAGGACCTTTCGAGAAACCGTCATCGCTTATGTTCACCTCGTTGTGTTGTGTCAGAAATGTCCTGTGTTAAAACGACCCGTAACCGTGTTAATCGGTTGATGTCGTCATATCAGCTTGGGTGATCGCACCGGCTGCCTCAAGTTCGTGCTCGAGGGCTTCAAGTTCGGCGCCACCGGCCATCAACTGGGTGAGGTCGTCGATGGAAATTTCATCTTTCGCATATGAACCCATTGAAAGACCTCGGTTGAGGATGAGGAATCGGTTTCCAACTGGATATGCATGCCGCGGGTTGTGAGTAATGAAGATCACGGCGAGCCCTTGATTGCGGGCTTCGACGATTCGCTTTAGTACAACCCCTGATTGCTTCACGCCGAGTGCAGAAGTTGGTTCATCGAGAATGAGAACCTTTGCGCCGAAGTAACCGGCTCGGGCGATTGCGACCGACTGTCGCTCACCGCCTGAGAGTGTCCCTACGGGTTGTTCGGTATCCCGGATATCGATGCCCATTTTGAGAAGTTCGTCGCGCGCAATCGATTTTGCTTGGGCTTTATCAATCCATTTCAGAGGTCCGAGCGATCGAGTCGGCTCGCTACCTAGGAAAAAATTTCGCCACACGGACATCAACGGCACCATTGCAAGGTCTTGGTACACAGTTGCAATGCCAGAAGCGAGGGCGTTGCGAGGTGAATCAAAACGGACTTCTTCGCCGTTGAGCCGAATGGAACCTTCGCTCTGCTGGTGAGCCCCGGCGAGAATTTTGATGAGTGTCGACTTGCCGGCGCCGTTATCACCCAGCACGCACATCACTTCTCCAGCGTTCACAAACGTGCTGACACCTTTTAGAGCAATGATGTTGCCGTAGTACTTCGAAATATTTTCGAGTTCTAGCAGGTGTGGTTCAGCCATGAGTCAGCCTCCAGCCAATGGTCGTTGCGGATCTAGTTGCGGTCATCATCGGCGCATCGACTCCGCTTTGGTGCGAATTGAACGGTTTGCGAGCACTGCAAGGAGCAAGGTCACTCCAAGGAAGAGGAAGCGCCAGTCGGAGTTCCAACGGGCTGACGGGATTCCTAGTGTTGCCTCAGCAATAATGATTGCGCCGAGAGCTCCGCCGAGAGCGGTGCCGTAACCGCCGGTGAGGAGAGTTCCGCCGACAACTGCGGCAATGATGTATTCGAATTCTTCGCCGTTACCGGTGTTTGCCTGAATGGTGTTGAGACGGAATGCAAGCAGCATGCCGACAAGCCAGGCGGCTGCTGAGACGATCATGAACAGTTGTGTCTTCGTGCGAGCTGCTGGGACACCAACTTGGCGCGCAGCTTCTTTGTTGCCGCCAACGGCGAATGTCCAACTGCCAAAGCGTGTTTTGCCGAGGACGAAAACGGCCACTGCGGTGAAGCCAGCGAACCACAGGGTTCGAACTGAGAACTTCGCTGGGATAATTTCAGCTTCGATTTCACTGGGGAGAGTAAAGAGCAACCTGATCACAAATGCAGCACAGGTGAGCACCCCTGCGGTCGCGAGAAGGCGACTTCCAAGGCGGTCAGCTTGAGCATCGACGCTTGCTCGTTCGGAGAACATCAGTCCGAGCGCGAGCCAAATAACCATCACCGCTGCGACTCCGAGCATGACGCTGAAGCCATCGGCGCGGAACTTGGTGGACGTTGATTGCGAACGAACAAAGAACGCAAGCCCAGCCATCGAGATTGCCATCACGAGCAAGACGAGTGATCGCGTCGCAACGCTCACACGTCGGGCGGCCGCGAGTGAAATGAAAAGGGCGGCGTATCCAAGCCCGATGCAGGCGAGGAAGAGTGTGGCTCGCAGGCCTTGGTGGGTGAACGGGAAGAATAGATTGGCGGTGTTGGATGCATCCATTGAGGCCGCGATAACTACCGCAGCGATGATTCCCCCAACTCCGGCAATGAGCCAACGCGTGACACTGGAGTTGAGCGAGATCGCTCCGATCGACCCTTGCGGCTGAAAACGCTTTCTTCCGAACCCGGTGAGGCCGAGCAGTGCACCAACGCCGATAAGAATGGAGCCAAGAGTGTTGCCAGAGATTCCGTCGGTCGAGTGCAACACAGCAATTCCTGCGATGACTCCCGCAACTCCGGTCAGCGAAATGATCAGCGACGTACCACTTGATGTCGACGATGAGGTTTCGGTCCGGCGAGAAAATTGCATTTCTGCAACAGCAAAGAGCACCAAGGCAATGATGATGCAAATGAGAATAAGGAAGACCACATCACGTTGGGACCACTGGTGGTCATTTCGCTGCCACTGGCTCGCGAAAATTCGTCGCCAAAACTCGTAGCCGCTGGCATTACGGATGTCGCCGACCTGCACTTGGTCGACGATGAGTTTGGAGAAGCCAAGTTTTGCGCCAATCAGCACAAAGAATGTGGCGAGAGTGATGATGAAGCTCGGGAGTTTCGTCCTCTCGACGAGTTGCCCATTGAAGAAACCGATAAGTAGCGCGAATGCAAAAGAAATTGGAATAGCGAACCACAGGTTGAGGCCAGCGCCGCCGCGTTCACCTATCTCGAGAGAGAGCATGATGACGAGAATTCCCATGGCTCCCGTCATTGCACCTGCAGAAAGGTCAAACTCGCCACCGACCATCAATAGCGAAACTGCAACCGCCATGATGCCAAGCGGGGTAGAAGCGAAGTCGACAAGACTCGCCGTACCGCCAGCGGTTCCGAACGGAACGGTGACAGCCCAGAAAAAGACCCAGAGGCCGACAACCCCGATCAGAGCACCAATCTCGGGTCGAATGAAGAGCCGTTGGAAGATCCCTCTGTACGTCAGGCGCTCATCTTGTGCACTGTCATTACCATCTTCATCGGTTTGAGATGTGTTACCCATCACGTCGTTCATGTAGTCAAGCCTCAACCACAACATGTGCCGCCATGGGCACGAATATTACAAGACAAACGAGGAGGGGCCCGGCCCATTTGGCCCGCCCCATACCCCAAAAAAAACCAATTCCTGAGTGTGAAGTGCCTCCACGAATAACAGCCCCCACGACCAAGGCCACCAGA
>JAKMEY010000058.1 GCA_022425725.1 Ilumatobacteraceae bacterium | reverse complement strand
ACAAAGCGACAGCGGCGGCCGGGTAAGGCATTGTCGCTGCGTAATGAGGGACCTGCGCCCAAATGCCAAGGGTTGGGATATCAGCGTCATGCAAAGAGTGCTCAAGTGCAGAGCCGATACCGCCCGGCACATCGAGCGTGCTCCGCAGGAACGGAAGGGTTGCGAGTACGTCCTCAGATGCTGTCGTCATCGACAGTCGAGAAGGCCGTGTATGAGGGCACGAGAACGGGTAGGCCCCAAGGTGAGCGCAGTTAGACACGCCAAGATTGACTGCGGCGTCGGTCAATTCCTTCACGAAGCGGTGCCAGGCCAGATCGGGCTCAGGCCCATGGGCAATGATGATGTCTCTGCCGATTCGGTCTCGACCGTGTGAGAGTGTGATGTGTTGCCAGTCGAGCACGGTGTTGCGTCCTTCGACGAGCTTCATCGTCGGGCGACGAGCTCTGAAATCGAGGTATGTGTCGTCGTCGAAGACCGCAAGGGGCTCAGCTTGACACTCTTCAAGCAGGGCATCAGTTGCGAGTTGGGCCGCTCCACCTGAATCGATCCACCCGCTGAGATATACGACAAGTACCGGCTTGTCGAGCGAGACAGGGTGTTTGTTCCAGTTGATCGACATGGCTCAGTTCACATTAAGGAGATCGGCAGCGGCTCGTGCTGCGGAGTCGACCTGTCGCTTGAATGGCTCAAGTTCTGAGGCATCGCGTTGGCCGAGTGCACCACCGAGGTACCGCGCGTAGACACCCTCGAGAATGCAGGCGAGCTTCCAGTTCGCAAATGCCATGTAGAGATCGAAATTGCCGAGGTCTCTTCCAGATGATTGCGCATAGCGCTCAATGAGTTGGTTTCGATCCCAGAACCCTGGTGCCGTTGTTGCCCCCGATTCCCATGCACTTTGTGTATCGGTAGGACCTGTCCAATACACGGCGAGCATGGCAATGTCTGCGAGTGGGTCACCGAGGGTGCAAATTTCCCAGTCGAGAACTGCACACACATTGCCGTCATCATCGACCATGGTGTTATCGAGTCGGTAGTCGCCGTGAACGATGGTCGCGCCCTGCTGGGCTGGCAGGTTGGCGACGAGCACAGCATGAACGTCATCAACGAGGCTGAGATCACGAGTTCGCTGCTGCTCCCACTGCCCGTACCAGCGACGGAGTTGGCGCGCAAGGTAATCCTCATGCCGGCCAAGGTCGTTAAGGCCAACAGCGACAAGGTCAACCTCGTGTATTGCGGCGAGCGTGTCGGCCAACGACTCGCTTGCTCGAGCACGAGCCGATTCGCTGAGAAGCCTCTCAGCAGAGTCAACATCGCGCACAACATGACCTTCGACATACTCCATGACATAAAACGGCGCACCGTTGATGCTGTCGTCCTCGCAAAGCCCAACTGTCGTCGGCACCGGTACCGATGAGCGGTTCAATGCGGAGATGATTCGGTGTTCCCGAGCCATGTCATGAGCGCTTGCAAGCCCGTGGGCAAGTGGAGGCCGGCGAAGCACAAGTCTGCGGCCGTTCGCATCGGTAACGAGAAATGTGAGGTTCGAGTGGCCTCCAGCGATGATCTCCCAGTTGTAAGGGCCGACTGCACCCTCAACTGTTGTGTTCAGCCAGTTCGTCACTGACGACTCGAAGATGCCCTCGGGTGCACTCATAAACTTCGATGGTAGTGACAGTGGGGTTCAGCCATGCTCTCGGTCCGTCGGTAGGGTGAAGATCGTGAGTGAGATTCCGGGTTTTCAAGGTGCAGTGTTCGACGTCGGCGACGCGGACTTCGAGTCGCAGGTACTCGAACGTTCCCGACGCCAGGCGGTAGTTGTCGACCTGTGGGCGCCATGGTGTGGCCCATGTAAGACGCTCGGCCCAATGCTCGAAGAAGCAGTAGCGGCGACCGGGGGCGAAGTAGTTCTTGCCAAAGTCAACGTTGATGAAAACCCAGCAATTTCGCAAATGTTTCAGGTGCAGTCGATTCCTGCCGTGTACGCCATCAGAGATGGACAGGTAGTTGACGGATTCGTTGGAGCCCAAGGCCGCCCTGAGATCGATGCATTCATCGGGCGGTTGGGCGCAGACCCGATGGCAGAAATGATCCAAGGTCTCGTTGAGCGGCGTGACGAGTTGGGTTTGCGAGCAGTCCTTGAAAGCGACCCGTCCAATGAGGCCGTCATCATTGCTCTTGCCGACATCCTCGTGCAGCGTGACGCAGCTGAAGAAGCTCTTGCACTGCTCGAGCGAATCCCTGAAACCGATGATGCTCGACGCATCAAGGCCGCAGCGCGGGTCGGGTCGGTTGCCCCAGATGATGATTTCGATCAAGAGTTGACCTCGCTACTCGACCAGGTCAAAGTCGATGATGAAGCCCGTCAGCGGTTCGTTGACATTCTCGAACTGATGGGCCCCGATGACCCTCGAACCGCGGCGTATCGCAAACAGTTGACCGCACGCCTGTTTTAACGGGCCGTCCGGCGCCTCAACCCGGCGGGTTGAGATAGCGTCCGTGCTCCGATCTTCCCGGTACGCCCCGAGAGAAAGAGGCTGACCGATGGAACCTGCTCCAAGGTGGATGAGTATCTCCACCGCGTTGCGTAAACGAATATGCACCCGGCGTACGGTTCAACTCGCTGGGACGGCTCTGCTTGCGTCACTGGTCATCGTTGCCGGAATGTGGCTGTTCTCTCCTCCGGAGTCGTCGGTTGATGCTGGCCTCACCTTTGCTGCACCCGAGACAGACCTATCTGCCGGGGAGCTCCACCGGGAGGACGGTGCGGTCGGGTTCGAACAGCACGTCTCGGTTTCGATTCACGTGGCCGGTGAAGTACGTCGTCCTGGAGTACACGAGTTGCAGGCGGGTAGCCGTGTCATCGATGCGATCTCCGCTGCAGAAGGCCCCACCGAAAGAGCCGAACTCGACGCGCTCAACCTCGCAGCATTCGTTGCTGACGGCGAGCGCATTTACGTGCCAGCGGAAGACGAAATTATCGCCGGGTCAATGATCGATATTGCTCAGGGCGTCGGAACGTTGCTCAACCTCAACCGGGCTTCCGCTATCGAACTCGAAACATTGCCGGGTATCGGGCCGGCAACAGCTGCTGAGATTGTGAACGATCGATCAGCAAACGGACCCTTCTCATCGGTTGACGACTTAGTGCGAGTCTCGGGGGTGGGTCCAGCGACCGTGGAGAAACTTCGCGATGTGGTGTCGGTGTAGGTGGTTTGGCCCGAGACGCAACGGTTTACAGCAGAGCACCGCCGATGCGAGCAGCCGCAATCACAATTCCAATGCCGGCCCCAATTGCGGTGGCAAGCCACAGGAAGACATATTCACGCCAGAAATCAGGCCACCCAGCGATGGGTCGTCGAGTTGCGCGCCACGCAGCGATAAACCCCATGACTACCCAAAACACCGCGCTCAACAATATGGCCATGGGGTACGCGCTCGAATCAGCGATCGGAGCCCCAACGAGCAGCAACCCCGGAGCCGAGATCACCGTTCCGATGAGGCCCGCCACGGCACTTTGTCGACCTCCGCCGAGCAGCAAGACAAAAAGAGAGAGAACACCGATAACCGAAGGCGGTGCCAGCGCAGCAAACGGCCCGGCAACAAGAATGCGTCCCCGGTACCAGCGGGGCCCACCCGCCACCGGTGCTGCTGTCGAAACGGGTTCGCTCTCTGAGCGTGTCGTCATGATCGAATCCTATGGTGAGCAAGGCGTCGAGATGGTACACCCCGACGCCACCTCCACGAGCGACGAGCGCAATGAGTTGTTGTTGCCCACACGTTGGCTGGTTACCGCCGCCACAGGGCTGTGGTGGTGTGCGCTTCACCCAAAGGTCATTCATCTCGTTGCCACGATCGTGGTACTGACGATCGCAACTTCACTCGACGGTGTGTTCACCCGCCGAGGGGTGATGCTGATGACAGGCTTCGCGTGTCTTGTCGTATTCACCAGTGTTCGCAGTGAAAGTGCTGATTCAGCAGCGCTCGCTATCTCAACGACCACCTATATCGGAAAAGCCCGGGTCGTGGATGACCCGCAACCCTTTGACCGATCGACGCGTGTCATTGTCGAAGTCGACGGGCGGCGCTGTGAAATATGGGCGCGCCGTCATTCGATGCGCTCCCGATTATCGGTCATCAACGGCGGTGATTATCTTGCCCTCAGTGGCGAACTTGTTCCGCTGTCACCCGACCGTTACGAACGGGTTCGTTGGCAACATGTGGTCTGTGAAGTTCAACCCGAATGGTTAGGTGACGTATCGGTTGGCTCCCCACTCGCTCAGGCATCAAACCGGGTACGGGCGCTCGTCACCCGAACAGGTGACGCAATTGGAGGGGAACACGGAGCATTATTCCGGGGCTTGGTGATCGGCGATGATCGCGATCAGCCGTCTGACATGTTGCAACGGTTTCGTTCAGGGGGCCTCAGTCACCTGACTGCAGTATCGGGACAGAATGTTGCCTTGATCTTGACGGTCGCCGCGCCGTTGATTCGAAAGATGGTGCCCCGACTGCAACTCGTCACGACATTGGCTCTTATCGGCTGGTTTGTGCTCATTACGCGATCTGAACCTTCCATTCTGCGGGCTGGCGTGATGGCCTCGATAGCGGTGTTCGCGGCATCGCGCGGGCGACAACTTGCACCACTGCGGTCTCTTGCCCTCGCAGTGATGGTGCTGATTGTTGTGGACCCGTTGCTCGCATCATCGGTGGGATTCCATCTCTCAGTCGGAGCAACGTTCGGTGTGATTGTGATTGGTCCGATGTTGGCATCGACCATGCCGCTCCCAGCACGACTCACGCTGCCGGTGAGCATCACCCTTGGGGCACAGTTAGGTGTGCTGATGCCAGCGTTACTCGTGTTTGGGCGTGCACCCCTCGTTGCGCTTCCCGCGAACCTCTTGGCCGTGCCCGTAGCGGGGGTCGTCATGATGGTCGGAATGCCGGTGGCGATCGGTGTTGCGTTACTTCCTGCACTCTCCCATGTCGTGTTGCCACCGATTCATCTTGCGGTGTGGTGGGTCGACAGTGTCGCCCGGGTTGCAGCCCATCTTGAGCCAGATTCACCCCTGCCGGGAATGATTGCCTCGCTTTGTCTTGCCGGTGTTGTTGCGATCATCTGGGGCTATCGGCATCATGCTCATGTTCGTGCTAAACACGAGGACTGACATGACGACGTATGTATTGAGCGGTGACGATGAGTCGGTACTTCGCACCGCGGTGCGCGAACTGCTGAACGAACTTGTCGGAGATAATGACTCGTCGATGATGGTTGATGAATTTGACGACGCCGAGTTCTCGATGCAATCGGTCGTCGACGCTGCCCATACACCGCCTTTCCTCACCGATCGCAGGGTGGTGGTTGCCCGCAATGTGGGCCGGTTCAATCTCGCCGACCTTTCGCCACTGCTCTCATTTATCGAAAACCCTCTCGACTCAACCGATGTTGTGTTGGTCGGTGGAGGCGGGGCGATCCCGAAAAAACTGCTTGACGCAGTCAAGGCTGGAGGGGGAGAGGTGCGAAGCACCTCGGTTGCCCCGAGGGGGAAGGATCGGGCGCTGTGGGTTCGATCGAGAGCGGCGGCGAAAGGCGTTGATCTCGACGATCGAGTAGTTGCCCGACTTGTTGATTGGCTCGGCGAAAATAGCGGGGCTCTCGATGGCATTCTCGACACGATTGCGAGCTCGCACAATGCCAAGACACGGGTCCGAGTTGAAGAAGTTGAGCCACTGCTGGGAGAGGCAGGAGGAGTCCCTCCCTGGGATCTCACCGATGCGATCGACCGAGGCGATGCGGCCAAGGCAATCAGTCTCCTTCACCGAATGGTTCACGGCGGAGGACGGCATCCGTTGCAGGTCATGGCGATCTTGCATGGGCACTACGCCAAAATGTCGATGCTTGATGGCAGCGGAGCGAACTCGCAAGACTCCGCTGCTGAGGTACTGGGAATGAAAAGCGGGTTTCCAGCAAAAAAGGCTCTCGAGGGTTCGCAACGTCTGGGAACCGATGGCCTGCGCCGAGCAATGGGTTTGCTTGCCGATGCCGATCTTGATGTGCGGGGCCGGACGGGTCTCGACGATGTGGCGGTGACCGAGGTCTTGGTCGCCCGCCTCGCTCGCCTTTCCCCAAGTCGTCGACGCTGATGATGCACCCTGTGAGATAGATCGAAATGGGCCCAGACGCGAAACAACCCGAGCACTGAGGCTCGGGTCGAACGTTAGTTAGCGACGGCTTACGAGCCGGCGTTGATCTTTTGCATCAAGCGGCTCTTCTTGCGGGCCGCAGTGTTTTTGTGCAAAACACCTTTTGCAACGGCCCGGTCAATCTTGCTCATTGCGAGACGCACGGAAGAGTCATCATCTGACCCCGCGCTGGCGGTTGCGGTCTTCACTCGTGTCTTCAACTCGCTGCGGACGGCGCGGTTGCGCTCTGCCGCTTTTGCGTTGGTGAGAATTCGCTTTTTCTGGCTTTTAATATTCGCCACGTTTACCTCAGGGTGTATGTGTGTGGTGCGGGCACCAATCGTGTCTCAAGATGTTGCAGTGCGCACAGCGCAAACTGTTTTCATCAGCGAAGTGAGACTATCGGCGCAAGAGGAACACTCCCAACGCCGGGCGGTAGCGTAGGGGATAGCCATGGACTCCGCATCTGGTCTTTCCCGTATCCGAAATTTTTCGATTATCGCCCACATTGATCATGGGAAATCGACGCTGTCCGATCGAATTCTTGAGATAACGGGTGCGGTGCAAACACGAGATATGAAAGCCCAATATCTCGATTCGATGGATCTTGAGCGTGAGCGGGGCATCACTATCAAGGCCCAAAACGTTCGTGTCGAGTGGAATGGTCACGTCTTCCATCTCATCGACACCCCTGGCCATGTTGATTTTGGCTACGAGGTTTCACGTTCGCTGGCCGCATGTGAAGGTGTGGTGCTTGTCGTTGATGCTGCGCAGGGAATCGAGGCCCAAACTCTGGCGAACTGCTACTTGGCGCTTGAGAACGACCTTGAAATTGTGGCGTGCTTAAACAAAATTGATCTTCCTGCTGCAGACCCTGATCGTTACGCAATGGAGATCGAGACGGTGCTCGGCATTCCTGCTGAGGAAATTCTGCGGATTTCTGCAAAATCGGGCGAGGGGGTCCCCGAACTCCTCGATGCAATCGCTGAGCGAATTCCCGCTCCGAAGGGCTCGGCCGACGAGCCGCTTCAGGCCCTTATTTTCGATTCACAATTCGACCAATATCGCGGTGTGGTGTCGTCGGTGCGCGTGATGAATGGGCATCTGCAAAGTGGAGCAAAGTTGTCGTTTATGCAGGCAGGTGCCCAACACGAGGCGCTTGAGATTGGGGTGCGTCAGCCGGCAACGGTGCCGGTGAAAGAACTCGGTCCAGGAGAGGTCGGCTACCTCATAGCGGGCATCAAAGATGTTGGCGACGCTCGTTCAGGAGAGACAGTGACGACTGCGTCAAAGGGCGCCGAAGCACCGCTTGCCGGATACCGAGACCCCAAACCGATGGTGTTCTCCGGTTTGTTCCCAATCGATGGCGACGACTTCGAAGACCTTCGAGACGCGCTCGGCAAACTGAAGTTAAACGATGCATCAATCACGTACACCCCTGAATCGTCGGGAGCGCTCGGTTTCGGGTTCAGGTGCGGGTTTCTCGGGTTGTTGCACATGGAAATCGTCAAAGAGCGGCTTGAGCGTGAGTTCGGTCTTGCACTCATCGCAACGGCACCATCAGTCGAATATCGGGTGACTCGGACCGATGGTGAGATCGCCATCGTTGACAACCCCGCTGAACTTCCTCCGCCGCAACAGGTCGAGTCGATTGAAGAACCGATTTTCAAAGTGTCGATCATCACCCCCACCGAATACACCGGAGCATTAATGGAGCTCTGCCAATTGCGTCGAGGTGAAATGAAGCGAATGGAGTACCTCTCACCGGAGCGAGTTGAGCTGGTGTACGACATTCCTCTCGCTGAAGTTGTTGTCGACTTCTTCGATCAATTGAAAAGCCGGAGCCAGGGGTATGCGAGCCTCGATTATGAGTTGGCGGGATACCACCCATCGAATCTTGTACGAGTCGATTTGTTGCTGAATGGCACGCCCGCCGACGCGTTCTCGACGATCGTGCACAGAGAAAGTGCCGATCAGTACGGCCGCCGGATGTGCGAGAAGCTGAAAGAGTTGATTCCAAGACAAATGTTTGATGTCCCGATCCAGGCTGCGATTGGGGGCAAGGTCATTGCGCGAGAGACCGTTAAGGCGAAGCGCAAAGACGTCCTTGCGAAGTGCTACGGCGGAGACATCACCCGTAAGCGCAAACTTCTTGAACGGCAAAAAGAGGGCAAGAAGAAAATGAAGGCCATCGGTCGGGTCGAAGTACCTGGCGATGTGTTCATTTCTGCGTTGAAATTGGACGACTGAGTCGATGTCCCCTGCTGAGTCAACGACCTTTCGGTCGCTCCGTCACAAGAATGTGCGGAAGTACCTCGGCGGAATGGCGGTATCGCAGATTGGGGCGTGGGTTCAATTCACCACCGTCGCCGTTGTCGTCGATCGGTTGACCGAATCGACAACAGCCATCGGGATCCTCACCGCATTGCAGTTTGGGCCCCTGCTTGTCATCGGGGCGTGGGCTGGGTCGCTGTCAGACCGAGTGGATCGTCACCGAGTGGTACTCATCACGCAGTCGCTGATGGCTGTTCAGGCAGTGCTGCTCGCAACAGCTCATGTCACCGGCATGTTGACGCTGGGGTTCGTGTATGCCGCAACGCTCATGTTGGGCATCGTGTCGGCTCTCGATAACCCCTCCCGGCGAGGGTTCCTTACCGAGCTCGTTGCGCCTGAGGAAATTTCGAACGCCATGTCGCTCAACACTGCGACGATGACCGGTTCACGAATTTTTGGGCCCGCAATCGCAGCGTTGCTGATTGGCCCGTTCGGCGTCGGATGGATGTTCGTCATCAACGCGGTCACGTCGGCGGCAATTATCTTCTCGATCGTCACGATCGATCGCTCGCTGGTGACCGAACCACCTCGTGTCGCGAAGGGAGGCCAGCCGATTCGAGAGGCCGTTCGCTTCATTGCGCGGACACCCTTGTTCGGGTCGGTATTCATCATCTACACGGTGGTCTCAACATTTGGCTATAACCACAACGTTGCGTTGCCTCGTATCGCTGACGTGGCATGGGGAAATCGGATGTGGTTCGGCTGGGTGATGACGGCGACAAGCCTCGGCAGTCTCATCGGTTCGCTCCTCACGGCAGGTCGGCCAACGGTGACATTGCGTTGGATGACGGCAAACGCCTTCGTGCTCGGAGTCGCAGGAGTCGCTCTGGCATTTTCGTCGTCGGGGCCGGTTGCTCTCGTTGTCGCTATCCCACTTGGGCTTGGAGGAGCGGGCTTCATCGCCTCGATGAATTCGTGGAGCCAAGACATGTGTCCTCCCGAAATGCGTGGGCGCGTCCTGGCGTTTAGTGCGGTTGCGTTTCTCGGGTCGTATCCAATTGGTGGCCCGATCACCGGTGTCATCGGCGACTCAATCGGTCTGACGTGGTCGTTACTCTATGGGGCGGTGATTGTCCTTGGCTGCGTGATGTGGCTGAGATTTGGTTTGATTTCTCGCTCGACCATGCGAGAACCCGCCGAGACGTCAACACTGTCGGTGTGACCGCTTCCCCCGTCATCTTGTGGTTCCGGCGAGACTTGCGCGTCCGCGACCATCAGGCTCTTGAGCGGGCACTTTCGGTTGGCCCGGTGGTGCCCCTGTTTATTGTCGATCCGGCATTTGATCGAGCAGGCGGCCCACGTCGAGCTGCATTGTCCTCTGCCCTTCACGACCTCAGGCAGGCCACCGAAGGCGCGCTCGTCATTCGCCGAGGTCGTCCGGCCGAGGTGCTTACAGACATGGTGAAGACACTCGGGGCCTCCGAAGTGCACGTGTCTCGCGATTACGGCCCTTACGGGCACAGCCGCGATGCTGAGGTTGCAGCTTCCTTGCTTGAGGTTGGCTGTCGCTTCATTGGAACAGGCTCGCCGTATCTCGTTGCGCCGGGAGGGGTATTGAAAGATGATGGTTCGCCGTATTCGGTCTTCACTCCGTTCCGGAAGCGTTGGCGACTCACTCTCGATGCTTCTGAGTCGGTGCTCAGTGATGCACCCTCCAACCCTGACTGGATTTCGATCGACGACAACGGAGATCTGCTTGATCGGCACGTTGACGATCTCGTCGACGACGAATTGACCGACCTTTCCTCTGAACGCGTGACCCGTCGCTGGGAGACATTCGCTCGCGATGGTTTGCATCACTACCGCGATGCCCGAGATTTGCCAGCGGTCGATGGTACGAGTCGTATGTCGACCGCACTTCGATTTGGGGTGGTTCACCCAGCTCGACTGCTGCAAGAACTCGACCCGACCTGTGAACATCACTTGACATTTGAAAGCGAACTTGCGTGGCGCGATTTCTACGCTGATGTTCTTTTCCGTCGCCCAGACTCTGCGTGGGCAAATCTCGACGCGAAACTCAACGGCATTGCAATCGATACCGACGGCGCAGCACGAATTCGTTTCGAATTGTGGGCACAGGGCATGACAGGGTTTCCCATCGTTGACGCAGGAATGCGCCAACTCGCTGCGACCGGGTGGATGCACAATCGGGTTCGCATGATCGTTGCAAGCTTCTTGGTGAAAGATCTTCATCTGCCGTGGCAGTGGGGCGCAAAGTGGTTTATGCAACATCTTGTTGACGGTGACCTCGCATCGAATAACCACGGTTGGCAGTGGGCGGCGGGCACAGGTACTGATGCAGCGCCGTACTTCCGGGTATTCAACCCGACGGCTCAAGCTGAACGCTGGGATCCTGATGGTGAGTATCAACGCAGATGGATTCCCGAACTCAACTCCGATCGCTACCCGGCGCCAATGGTTGACCATGGCGAGGAACGAAAAGAGGCATTACGGCGTTATGAAGCCGCCCGTGCTCGCTAGCAGTCGATATCGTTGAGTGCCAGATGCTCGACGACCGGAAGACCGCGATTCTCAGCGCTGTCGTACATGAGTACATAGCGACAGCGCAGCCAGTGGGTTCTTCCCACCTTGTTGACGCGCCTGGAGTGGGTGTCTCTTCCGCAACAGTTCGAAATGAGCTTGCCTATTTAGAGCAAGAGGGATTTCTCGTACAGCCGCACACGTCAGCCGGTCGAATCCCAACCGATAAGGGCTACCGATACTTCGTCGACAACCTCACAACGCCCGGCCCACTTGATTCGGCTCAGACGGCTCAGATCGGCGACTTTTTTACTGCTGCACACGGGCGCCTCGAAGAGATGTTGCACCAAACGTCTGACTTGCTTGCGAATCTCACCAATTCCACGTCATTGGTGGTGGGTCCGACGCCGGCCGAGGTTGAGGTGCGAAGCGTTCAACTCGTCCCGCTGAGTTCCACCCACGCAACGGTGGTGGTCGTGTTTTCAAATGGGGCGGTGGAGAGTTCGACGATCGAACTTTCTGATGGCTGCGATGATGAACGGCTCGCTGATGCAGCAGCAGTTCTCGCCCACAATTTGGTGGGGAAGAAACTCTCAGAGGTGACGACGATCGACGGCGTCGAGAACAATGCGGTTGTGGCTCTGGCAGCCATGGCGCGAGATGCGGTCTTCCAGGTGTCTTCAGATGATCACGTGTATGTCGGAGGTACGTCATCGGTCGCAGCTTCGTTCGATGCGGTCGAGGTTGTTCGCAGCATTCTCCACACGCTTGAACAACAGTTTGTTGTTGTGTCGTTGGTGCGAGACGTGCTCGATCGCGGAATGTCGGTTGCGATCGGAGGAGAACACGGTGTTGAGCCCTTGGCGGCGTGTTCGATCGTTGTCTCACCGGTTGTAGTTGAGGGTGAACACGTTGGCTCGGTGGGAGTGCTCGGACCAACTCGCATGAACTACCCGCAGGCGCTCGCTACGGTGGGCCTCGTGAGTGAGCGACTCGGTACCCGCCTCGAAGAGGGTTCGTGACGAGTGGCTGATTACTACGAACTGCTTGGCGTTGACCGTTCGGCTAGCGCAGACGAGATCAAGAAGGCGTATCGGCGCCGGGCACGAGATTTGCACCCCGATGCGAACCCTGACGATCCACAGGCTGAGGATCGATTCAAAGAATTAGCCGTTGCCTACCAGGTGCTTTCCGATGACGATCAGCGCGCCCGCTATGACCGATTTGGCGAGGCAGGCGTCGGTGGGGCAGGAGGCCCATCGGCAGAAGACATCTTTGGTGGCGGCGGCCTTGGCGACATTTTCGACGCCTTCTTTGGGGGCTCGAGCCCGTTTGGTGGTGGTGACGGTCGAGGCGGTCCTGCGGGGCCACCACGAGGCCAAGATATGGAGGTCGTCCTCGATCTCGAATTTGAGCAAGCTGTCTTTGGCGCGGAAGTCTCGGTCGATCTCCGTCTGCCCCAGCGATGCGATGACTGTGGAGGCACCGGTGCCGGTGAAGGCACTCAGCCTGTGACCTGCGCAGATTGCAATGGTGCCGGCCAAGTGCGCCGTGTTCGACAAAGCATGCTCGGTCAGATGATGACGACGTCTGCATGTCCTCGGTGTTCGGGTCTCGGTGAGGTTATTGCAACCCCGTGTAGCGGATGTCGTGGAGAGGGCCGTATCACTGCTGAGCGCACCTACCAAGTTGAGGTGCCAGCGGGTGTCGACACTGGGGCAACGTTGCGGCTGAGTCAGCGCGGAGCGGTAGGTGCCCGTGGTGGAGCAGCCGGAGACCTGTATGTGCACATTCGAGTCGCGGCCCACGAACAGTACGAACGTGAAGAGAATGACCTCGTTACTCACGTGCCGATCTCGATTGCCCAAGCAGCTCTCGGCACTGAGCTCACGCTTACAACCCTTGATGGTGACGAAGAGTTTTCCGTCCCTGCAGGTACTCAGCCTCAACACCAATTTGTCTTGAAAGGGCGGGGTGTCCCACGTTTACGAGGCAGGGGTCGCGGTGATCTTCGCGTCATCATCGATGTGGAGGTCCCGACGAAGTTGTCAGATCATGAAGAGCAGTTACTTCGGCAGTTCGCCGAAGAGCGGGGTGAGGTAACGGGCTCATCTGGCGGAGGTCTGTTCTCTCGCATCAAGTCAGCGTTTTCATAGGACGTCCCCCGATGGATGAGGTGCTGCGCCGCTCGGCCACCCACATGTTGACCCCGGATATCAACGATCCGTTGCTGAGTGATGACGCATTGCATCACCTCAACAGAGTGCTGCGCTTGCGGGAAGGCGAATCTGTCACCGTCACGAATGGCAACGGCGAATGGCGACATTGCCTGTGGACGGGTACCGGGCTTGAGATTGCAGGTGAGATCCACCACGAACCCGCTCGTGACAATCTTGAGATATCGGTGGCGATTCCCAAAGGTGATCGGCTCGAGTGGATGGTGCAGAAACTCGTTGAACTCGGAGTTGATCGCATCAGGTTGCTGACGTCAGAACGGTCAGTTGTCAAATGGGATGACCAACGCGCAGCAAAACAGCTTGAACGTTTGCGTCGCGTTGCCGAATCGGCAGTCGAGCAGTCTCGTCGCCTCTGGGGCTGCGAGATCGTTGGCCCGACAGCTGCGCGCGAGGTCTTGCCCACAATTCCGATTGCGGAACCCGGCGGACGGGACATCACCAAGGATGATCGAGTGATTGCAATCGGCCCAGAGGGTGGTTGGACCGGTGAAGAGGTTCAGTGCGCAGCAGAGATGATTTCGATCTCGCGCCAGGTGCTTCGTGTGGAGACAGCGGCGATTGCTGCCGCAACGTTGATGGCAGCGCAACGATGACGTCTTCAGATCACTTCGGTGTCTATCTCCACATACCTTTTTGTGCGCATCGTTGCGGGTATTGCGCCTTTGCGACATGGAGTGATCGACATCATCTTGAGTCGGCGTATCTCGAAGCGGTCGAGGTTGATATCGAGCGAGCAGTGCAAGAGGGAATGCCACCAGCGTCGAGTATTTTCGTCGGGGGAGGAACACCGAGCCTGGTTTCTGCAGATCGCCTTGCGTCAGCGATCTCATCAATTCCAAGATACGAAGGCGCGGAGATCACGGTCGAGTGCAACCCTGACGATGTCACGTCAGAACGTTTGCGCGAGTTGTGCGCAGCTGGAGTAAACCGCATCAGCCTTGGGGTGCAGTCGACGATCTCGCATGTCTTGACGTCCTTAGACCGAACTCATGACGTAGACAATGTGCAATGTGCGGTGGAGTGCATCCGCTCGGTTGGAATCTCGACATTTAATCTCGACCTCATCTACGGCACAGCGGGAGAAACAGTCGACGAATGGCGATCCTGCCTCACCGAACTACTCCAGCACCACCCGCCGCATATCTCTGCGTATGCACTAACAGTTGAACCCGGGACTCCGCTCGCCGACCAGCACGGTCGGCACCCTGACGACGATGACCAGGCCGATAAATATGCGCTGGCCGATGAGGTGCTCTCGTCTGCTGGCCTCGCCAACTATGAGGTTTCAAATTGGGCCTCACCCGGGCATGAATGTCGACACAACCTGCTGTACTGGCGCCAAGGTAATTACCGAGGGTTTGGTTGCGCAGCTCATTCTCATGAGGACGGTCGGCGCTGGTGGAATGTGAGAACTCCAGATCGATATATCGCACTTGTGAGCGATGGTGCCTCGGTCGAGGCGGCATCTGAAACTCTCGATGCGGAAACTCGCGTGTTTGAAGAACTCGAGTTGCAATTGCGGCTTCGTGAAGGGGTGCCGCGTGAGGCGCTTGACGGTGACGTTCTTGACGGCTTAGTTGAACTGCGTGACGACCGCTGGGTGCTTACCCGAAATGGACGTCTCATGGCGAACGAGATCAGCACTCGACTCATCGTCCCACCGACGGTTGCCGGCGACTACTGAACCGATATCATTCGAAGCGCTACGGGCGCGTAGCTCAGTTGGTTAGAGCGCCACCATGACACGGTGGAGGTCCCGGGTTCGAGTCCCGTCGTGCCCACTCTTCGAGAGTGAACAGTGTTTCTTCGCTCATTCGTCGTTCTTGCGCTGGGGAAGTGGCGCGTGCCAGCCAAAATGCAATGCGGCGACCCTCAGCGAGGTCACCGCCAAGGCAGCACAGATGCTGATGCCGACGCTGAGTTGTCCGAGACCATCTGCAATGACGACAGTTGTCGCTCCAAGCGCAGCGGGTATCACATACAGCACGGAGTCGTGTTGAAAGACCTGAGGCGCCTCACCGGCGAGGACATCACGGATCACTCCGCCTCCGGTTGCTGCGACGACACCCACCATCACTGCGGGAATTGCGGCAAGTCCGTTCTCTGTTGCGAGCGATGCACCCGTCACGCAGAAGAGTCCGAGACCTGCGGCATCGAGGACGAGCACTGGACGCCACAGTCGCTTGATGAGATGTTGCGTGGGCACGACGATGATTGCGGTAACGAAGGCAACGATGGCGTAATTCGGGTTGTCGAAGGCTAGGGGAACTCGGCTTGCGAGGATGAGATCTCTCAGCACGCCCCCTCCCAGGCCAGCAACAAATGCCAGCGTGAGGAGCCCGACAATGTCGAACTTGCGCCTGATGGCAAGCACAGCCCCCGACGCCGCAAAGACGGCTACTCCGCAGAGGTCGAGCACGTCGAGGACTGCTACCTGAGAGAATTGCATGACGGGTGACGCTATACGAGTAGTGAGCGTTCAAATTGATTTCGAACGATTGCCATAAATGAGGGCACTATGGTGTCAGTTATGAGTGACATGCCGCCACCGCCACCGCCACCGCCGCCCCCCGTGGTGGCACAGCAGAGTGGACAAGAATCGTGGTCCAGTGACATCGCCGGTCGCGCTGGGTTCGGGGCACGACTCGGCGCGTATCTCTTAGATTTCGTGCTATACGGCTTCGTGCTGGCAGTTCCCGTCGTCGCTGGAGCCTTGGTCATTTTCGTGCCGATTGCGAGAAACTGTGCTTCGCTCACTGGTTCAGATGAGATTATTTGTCCGCCCGGTGTGCCATCGGGGTCATCGGTTGCTGGCGGGGTTGCCCTTATCGTCCTCGGGATCTTGGGCGTGATCTTCATGTACGTCAGGGCAGAAGGCAAAACTGGCCAAACCTGGGGTCGAAAGATCGTTGGCGTCAAGGTGGTGCGAGTCTCTGATGGGCAACCCCCGGGCTTTTGGCGAGCATTTGGCCGAGAGCTGTTTGGAAACATCATCTCAGGTCAAATTCTCTATCTCGGTTACCTCTGGATGATTTGGGATAAAGACCGCCAAACCTGGCATGACAAGGTGGCGGGAACCATTGTTGTGAAGGTCTGACGGCAACTAGCAGCATTGATCGTCCGGTATGAGTGACCTCGTCTGGAATCCGAGATAGCCTGACGCCCCGATGGGTGGTGTTCAATTGATGACAGCCTTCATTGGCGTGCGCCGAAGCGCAATGGCGCTTGTATTCGGGCTCCTTTTGCTCGTCGGGTTGGGTGCGGGGGCTTCGGTCTCTGCCCAAGAGTCCGGTGGAGAGGTGAAGGGAAACCTCGTTCAGAAAGATGATGACGGTGAGCGAGTAGGCGTTCCAGGGGTGACCTTTCGAGCGTTTGATGAATCGGGCGCCGAGGTGTCGTCAACGACGACCGCTGAAGATGGCTCTTGGTCAATGATTGTGCCGGAGGGCACGTATGACATTTTTCTCGACGCCGAGACGCTGCCAGATGGTGTTTCGCTGCGAAATCCCGATAAGAACCCTGCGTCTGTGACGCTGATCGATGGTTCGTCGAAGTCGACGTTGTTCCCGCTTGGTGAAGCCGAGGCGAATTCGGCGGGTGGCAACACTGTTATTCAGTTGATGGTTGATGGGTTGAAACTTGGCCTCATCATCGCGATGTGTGCCATCGGTCTTTCTCTCATTTACGGAACGACTGGCCTCACAAACTTTGCCCACGGTGAATCGGTGACCTTTGGCGCTGTGATGGCATACCTTTTGAACAATGCTGGGGTGTTTGGGGTTCGGCTTCACTTGATTCCGGCGACGGTCATCGTCGTACTCATTTGCGGAAGTGCGGGTGGGCTGTTCAACCGCACGGTCTGGCGGCCAATGCGTCGTCGAGGCGCAAGTTTGGTTGCAGCCCTCGTGGTTTCGATCGGGTTCTCGATCTTCTTCAGATACGTCATTTTGTTCATCTTCAGTGGCCGCGCGAAACGTCTGCGTGATTACCAGATTCAAGAACAGTGGGATCTGGGCTTGTTCCGACTTGCACCGAAAGACCTCGTATTGATGATTATTTCGGTGTCGGTGCTGGTTGGAGTCGCATCAGCATTGCAATTCACACGTATGGGCAAAGCAATGCGTGCCGTGTCAGATAATCGTGACCTCGCTGAATCGACCGGTATTGACGTCGAGCGAGTGATTTCGTTGGTGTGGATATTCGGTAGTGCGCTCGCAGGGCTCGGAGGAGTCTTGTTTGGTCTTACCGAATCAATCAACTGGGAAATGGGCTTCCGAATCTTGCTGTTGATGTTCGCCGGCGTGACGCTTGGCGGGCTTGGAACTGCATACGGCGCTCTATTCGGCAGCATCATTGTTGGCCTGTTCATTCAGTTGTCAACGCTTGTCATTCCAACCGACATGAAGAACGTCGGAGCACTTCTCATGTTGATTGTCATCTTGCTGATTCGGCCACAAGGTCTCTTTGGCCGACGAGAGCGGATCGGATAGGAGGAGCGTAAATGGATTGGGGAGCAATCATCCAGAACCTGTTCCGGGGGTTCATTGGCGAGCCGTTTATCTACTTTTCGCTCGCTGCCATGGGGCTCAACATGCACTACGGCTATACCGGACTGCTGAACTTCGGTCAGGCCGTGTTCATGGCCGCTGGCGCGTATGGCCTGTCGATGGCAGTGGTCACACTTGGGCTCAACTTCTGGTGGGGTCTGTTGCTTGGCATCGTTGTATTCCCGTTGCTGCTTGCGCTCATTATGGGTGTGCCAACGCTTCGGTTGCGTGCCGACTATCTCGCCATCGTCACTATTGCGGCGAGCGAGATGTTCCGCATTATCGCTCGTTCACCTTCTCTCGACCGCTGGACTGGCTCATCTGATGGGTTGACGGCATTTGCAAACAGGTTTTACGACTTCAACCCGTTTGACAAACAAAAACGCTATTTCTTTGGGCTATTCATCGGTAACCAAATGTGGGTGGTGCTCATCGGATGGATCGTGCTATCAACAGTGGCGCTCATCGTCTGGATGACAATGCGCAGTCCATGGGGTCGGGTGTTGCGTGCAATTCGAGAAGACGAAGATGCAGCTCGAAGCCTCGGTAAGAACGCGTACTGGTTCAAGATGCAGGCTCTGATGATTGGCGGAATGTTCGGTGCGCTTGGCGGAATGTTCCGAGCGATCGGAACCCAGTCAGCTCAGCCGCAGAACTTCATTACCGATGTCACCTTCTTTGCGTGGGTGGCGCTTATTTTGGGTGGTGCTGCAAGGGTTGGTGGACCGATCGCTGGCGCGGCGATCTTGTACGGCATTTTAAACTTCACCGACGTGTTTCTGCGTCAACTCGTTGAGAACGGCTACATGCCAGAAGTCATCATGGATGGCACTCAGGTCGGTCAAGTTCGGTTCATGATGATCGGTCTTGGTCTCATTTTGTTGGCGATTTACCGACCTCAAGGAATTTTTGGAACCAAAGAGGAGATGGCGCTCGATGAACGCTGAACCGTCCACCGCTCAAGAGCTCTTCGATGGCGTCCCTTACGAACCAGGTGCTGCGAAGAATGACCCAATTCTCGTCGCCGACAATGTCCGGCGTGCGTTTGGTGGTCTTGTCGCTGTTGATGTCGAGCACCTTGAGGTGCAGCGCGGAGCGATCACCGCGCTCATCGGACCGAACGGCGCCGGCAAGACCACGTTCTTCAATCTGTTGACCAATTTTGATGAGCCCGATACGGGAGATCGACTTTTCGAGGGGAATGACCTCTCGGGGGTGTCGGCGTACAAGGTTGCAAACCTTGGCATGGTGCGCACCTTCCAGTTGACGAAATCGCTGTCGAAGATGACGGTGATTGACAACATGCGTCTTGGTGGAACCGAACAGGCTGGAGAATCGTTCTTTAGAGCGCTGTTGCCATTCTTGTGGCGCCGCCAAGAAGCTGAGATCACCGAGCGCGCCGACGCATTGCTTGAACGATTCAAACTCAGCCATATGCGTGATGAGTTCGCCGGCACGCTCTCGGGTGGCCAGCGGAAGCTGCTTGAAATGGCAAGAGCTCTGATGGTGCGGCCAAATATAGTGATGCTCGATGAGCCAATGGCCGGCGTGAACCCCGCTCTAAAACAGTCGCTTCTCGATCACGTGAAAGGCCTTCGCGACGAAGGAATGACCGTGTTATTTGTCGAGCACGACATGGACATGGTGCAAGAAATCAGCGACTGGGTCGTCGTGATGGCTGAGGGCAGAATTATTGCGGAAGGACCACCGGAGTCGATCTCATCTAACCAAGCGGTGGTCGACGCCTATCTCGGTTCGCACCATGACTCTGCTCTTGATTTGGAGGCTGACTGATGACTGAGAAGACCCCGCTCCTCGTTGCTAACGGACTCGATGCAGGCTATTTGCCCGGAATCAACATTCTGAATGACTGCTCCCTCGAGCTCTTCGAGGGAGAATTGGTGGGAATTGTTGGTCCAAACGGTGCGGGAAAGTCGACTCTTGTGAAGGCCATTTTCGGTCTTGTCAACATTCGTGAGGGCAGTGTGCAGTTGCGTGGTGAAGAGATCACGAATATGAAGGCCCACTCTTTGGTGAGCCGCGGTATCGGTTATGTGCCGCAGACAAATAATGTGTTTCCCTCGTTGACGATTGAAGAAAACCTTGAAATGGGCACCTTCATCGACCCTTCGCGTTTCGCCGAACGCCTCGAAGTCGTCGGGGAGATGTTTCCGAAACTGATCGATCGCCGTGATCAGCGCGCCGGTTCTCTCTCAGGTGGCGAACGCCAGATGCTTGCAATGGGCCGTGCGCTCATGCTCGACCCATCGGTGTTGCTGCTCGATGAGCCCTCGGCTGGTCTATCGCCGGCGCTGCAAGACGAGGTGTTTGTTCGCTGTCACAAGATCAATCGTGCAGGAGTTTCGATCGTGATGGTTGAGCAGAATGCTTCACGCTGTCTGCAGATTTGTCATCGCGGCTATGTTCTCGACCAAGGAACCAACGCCTACACCGGGACCGGCCGAGATCTTCTCACCGACCCGAAGGTGATCGAGTTGTACCTCGGCACGTTGGTGAAGTCACACCAAGACTGATTCCGAAGGCTCAACCGTCATGGTCGTGGCTCGGGGTGAGAGCCGCCCTCAACCGCAGCTCCTCATGAATTACATGTGTCTAGTGGGTTCTGTAGAACTGCTGGATGCGTCGCATTGCTTAAAGTGAACCGTTCGATTTCTTCAGCATTCAAGACGCTTGGTGAAGGCGCTACATCCTCCCTCGATATTGGCGGGCTTGGGTCATCTCATCAGGTTGTGGTGAAACTGGTCTCGCTACGCGAATGAGCCCCGGGTTTCCCCGGGGCTCATCACAATGTTGTTCAGTTATGACTGATCAGTTGATCAGATCTTGCCGAAGATGATGTCGACAACTTCGAGCTCACCTGAAGCATTGAATTCCTTGATGAGGATTGATGCTTCTGAAGGCTCACCTGCGTCGATGAATTCCAGAGGACCGGAAACACCGTCGTAGTCGATGTCGCCACCGTCAGCGAGGATTGCTGCGCAACCAGCGAAGGTTGTGCACTTCTCGCCGCCACGAGTGACGTCGTTGATCTGGGCGCCAACTGCGACACCGTCATCGTCGCCAGCTGCGATTGCTGCGAGAGCGATCACGATGGCTGCGTCGTATGACTCACCTGAGTAGGCGAAGTCTTGAAGGTCAGGGTCAACCTCGAGGAGGCGAGCGATGAACTCTTCATTGACTTCAATGTCAACACCAGGAACGGTTCCGCGCATGCCTGCAACGACACCTGGGTCGTCGAATGCCTGGGCGAGAGCGTTACCCATGTTGCCGTCTGATCCGTACAGCATCTTGTCGGCTGGGCCATTGCCTGCCTCGATGAGTCCGGTGAGAATCTTTGAGGTCTCGTCGAAACCGATGATGACGATTGCTTCTGGGTCGGCAGCAACAGCTGCTGAAACCTCGGCGTCAAAGTTCTCGGCCTGTGGGTCGTAAATGACCTCGTAGACGATTTCGCCACCAGCATCGGTGTATGGAGCTGAGGTGTACTCAAAAAGGCCGGTGCCGTATGAGTCGTTCATAACGATGAATGCTGCGGTAAGCGCACCATCACCGATCATGAGGTCAGCGAGTGCTGCACCCTGAACGACGTCGGACGGAGCCGAACGGAAGTAGAGGCCATTGTCTGCATAGTCAGTGAATGCAGGCGAAGTGTTGGCCGGTGAGAACTGGATCTTGCCAGCGTTGGTGATCTTGTCGATGACGGTCAGCGACACACCTGAAGATGCGGCACCGATGAATGCGTCAACGTCCTCTGCGAGCAGACGGTCAACGGTTGCGTTTGCAACGTCGCCGTTGTCACCTGAGTCACCTGGGAGCCACTCGACGTCTGCGCCATTGACGCCGCCGCCAGCGTTGATCTCTGCAACGGCAAGCTCGACACCAGCGAATTCGGGTGGTCCGAGGAACGCAAGGTTGCCGGTCTCAGGCAGGAGGCCGCCGAGGCGGAGCACTCCGTCGCCAGCTGCCTCTGCAGCAGGCTCTTCAGCAGCTTCTTCTGCGGCTGGCTCTTCAGCTGGCTCTTCGGCTGCATCGTCGCTGTCGCCACATGCGCCAGCTACGAGAGCGAGACCAACGACGAGCGCACCGAAATTACGTGCACGGGTCTTAATCATTGGGTTTTTTCCTCCCCCTATCGGACTAGGGCGGGATTGCCCTAATTGTTAGGTGCGGTAGATGCTACGGCGTCTGGAGCGGGGAGACAATCCTTTGAAAGAATCTTGAGGGCTCGAATTGATCGCCTCTTCACACCGTTGAGGGGTTCATCGACCAACGGTCACGGAGTAGAGACCCATCCCAAGACGTCGACGATCACATGAGCAGACGCTTGCTCATCCCATGGCATTTCAACAGCAATGCTGAATTCCCCCTCTGAATTCAGTGGAATGAGCGCCATATTGGGGTTGATATCTCCTGAGCGCCAGTTGACATTCGAGACATTCGGAGCATTACCGCCGGAGGGATAGACCGTAAGAAACCCGTCACCTGTCGGCTCAACGACGGTGACATTGGCCCAGACGGCCGTTGCCGACGAGGGAATCCGCCCGTTTCCTGCTGCCGCGAATGATCTCGATTCACCAACACCAAATGGCCCCTCACTGCCTCCGACACCTGAGCGGGTGTCAACAATCCGAAACGGCTCTGTCGTACTGGTCAACGCACCGCCATCGTCGGAGAAGTAACCGAATACGTCAACGATGAGGTCAACGGTTGCATCAGGGCCATACAGGTACGGCTGCAAACTGATCGATCCACCCTGACCCAATCGGACCACGGCGAGATTCGGCCGGTTTTCTCCCAGTTGAAGGTTGAGATTCGATGCGTTCGGCACGGTACTGCCAGCGGGGAAGACGGTGACAAATCCAGCACTTGTGGGATTCACTGCGGTGACGTTGACAACGACCGATGTTGCGTCTGTTGGAATTCCGGCTCGCCCAGTGATCTGCACATCGGTTCGAACATTTGAGACAAACGAGCTTTCCGAGGGCTGACGGCTATCGAACAGGCGCGTTGGCTCAACGCTCGAAAAGCCGGCCCCCTCATTTCCGTAGGTGAAGTAGCCGGCAAGGTCAGCAATGAGATGGGTGGAAGCCCCGTGGACGTGAAAGCGGATGCGCCCACCTGCTCCAACTCTCACGAGAACAAGATTTGGAACCGTCTGACCTTCAGAGAAATTGAGATTGGAGGCATTGGGCCACTTACCGAAGGAGTTTTGATCGTTGAACACATCGCCCTCGCCCTGCGGGCGTGGACCAACTGTGACGAATCCGTCACTTGTGGGGTCTACTGCAGTGATGTTGAGCAACACGGCGGCAACCCCGTGGTCGGGAACACCAGCACGTCCGGTAATGACAAGCTCGTGGTTGAGTTCCTCTTCGGCGCGAAAGTCGTCATTTGAGGTGTCAATTGACCCATCACCTGGCCGGACGGGACCATTGGGAATGCCCAGCCCACTTCGGGTGTCGAGAATTCGTGTTGGAGACAGCGGCTGGAATGTGCCACCCGGGGCGGGCGGTGATCCATCGCCGGTCACAGTGACACATTCTTTGAATCCAAAACATGGGGCATTGAGATCGATAGTTGGCACCGACCCGCGTTCGATATCGGTGATGGCCTGGATTTTTTGACCACTTTCATCATCGGAGATGTAGAGCGTGTAACGACCAGGCCAGGCGACGCTCATGAACCATTCGTCGCTGCGGCTCGGGCCGGACGAAAATGCGCCGTATGGCAGGTCGCCGGTTGATCGAGGTCGTGCGGGGCACACCTCGGTAATCCAGCAATCGATTTGGAACGCGTCTACGTGCACCCGCCCATCAGTCACCGGAGTCGCTGCGACGATCTTTCCTGTTGCAACGAACCCGCCATACGCATCGTCAACGGTGGGCAGGGTGATCGTTCCGATTTGGGGCCAGGAGCCATCGTCGGTTCGAACGACATCCATATGGAATCCGCCGTGATGCAAATTCTCTACGGAGTAATTCTCCCAGTAGCACGCCGCCTGCCAATCTTCTCCCGTGCAATCGGTCGTGTTTCTCGGATACGCCTCAAGTCGAACTGTGGTGGCTGTTGATGGAACAGGAAGTCCGTCAACGTCGTACTTCGGTTTGAGATATGTGGGCCCAACTTCGTGGTCAACTTTCATGAGCGAACCGTCGGAACGCCACGTCACTGAATCGCTATAGCCGCCGTAGGTGTCGACAGCTGGAGCGTCGTAGCCAATACCCACTCCGCCGATGGAGCCTTTCGTATCAACGCTCGCTGAGAGGTACTCGATTTCTTGCACCGAAATTGCGTCGGTTGCGCTCACCGATGTCGTGCCGGCCGCAATCGTCCCGGCCGCCGCCGTCATCAGTGCGAGGGCGAGCAGCGAAAATCGTCTCATCTCCTAAGTGATCGTATGGAGTTGAGTGATTGTTACAGGTGTTTTTGATATTCCAGCGAGTAATTCAGACCATATGAATGCCGTGCGGGCGAATTACTCGCCGTTCACTTCAAACAGCACTTTCGCCGTTGCGCTTCGATCGTCAAGCGACCTGAATGCCTCAACGGCATCGTCGAACGAAAAGATCTTGCCAATAGGTGGAGCTATCGCCCCCGACGTCACGAGCGGCACAAGACGAGCATGAATATCTCGTGCGAGTGCAGGGTTCGCAGCGATGGCTTCACCCCAAGCTGCACCAACAATGCTGACGTTTCGAAGGAGGAGCCGGTTGACTTTGATCGTTGGAATATCGCCGGCTGCGAATCCGACAACGACAAGACGGCCTGATCGGGCGAGCGCTCGAACGCCGTCGAGGAAGCGATCGCCACCGACGGGGTCATAGGTCATATCGACCCCTCGTCCTCCGGTGAGCTCGAGAACCTCGTCTTTCCACGTATCGCTGACGAGGACTGTGTGATCGGCACCCGCGGCGGCAGCAACCTCGGCTTTTTCTGGGGTGGAGACAAGACCGATCACTGGTCCGGCTCCGAGTCCTTTTGCGACCTGAATGGCAGAAGTACCGACACCTCCGGCGGCACCGAGCACGAGAACAGATTCTCCAGCCTTGAGACCACCACGATCGACAAGACAGAACATTGCCGTCTGATAATTGAGCACGAATGCGGCTCCCTCGGCGAGTGACATTTCGTCGGGCAGCCTGAACACCTGGTCGGGGTGCCCAGCAACGACCTGGGCATGACAGGTACTGCCCCACACGGCAACCCGATCACCTGGGGAGACGCCCGAATCAGCAGGAGCCGAGCGTACGACGCCAGATGCCTCAACACCCGGAATGAACGGTGGTTCAGGCCGAATTTGATACATGCCTTTCGTCTGCAACAGGTCGGGGAATGACACCCCGGCGTATGCAACGTCGATGATGACCGAACGGCCGTCATCTTGAGGCTCAGGCCGTTCGACGATGGCGAGTCCGTCGGGTCCAGTGAGGGATTGAACTTCAAGTGCGCGCATTGATGCCTTTCAATTAGTTAGTTGCGTACCGATTGGTCGAAGGAGCGGTTTGTGACGTGGTGAAGGTCATCACTCCATCATCAACACTGCTCTTCAACAAAGCTTTTTTATCTGGTGCGAGTCGTTGCGGATTAGTCCATGGTTCGCGATCACCCTGTTTCGGCAACATTGGCATCATGCGTTGCATGTAGCCCGATGAAAAGTCGTCAATCCATGGGCGCCGAGACATGTTGACCTCATCGGCTCGAAGTCGAGGCGTCGCCTGACTTGTCCCCGTCTTCTTCATGTGATTGAGAAGACGGCAGACATATGCGCTCGTAAGGTCAGCCCGCAGAGTCCATGATGCGTTGATGTAGCCAAAGGTCGACACGAGATTGGGAACATCGGAATACGCAACCCCTCGGTAGGTGAAGGTGTCAGCGAAATCGATAGTTGCGCCATCGACTACAAAGTCCATGTCGCCGAGCGTCACGAGTTCGAGTCCTGTTGCAGTGACAATGATGTCGGCGTCGAGATGCTCACCCGACGTCAGCGAGATTCCGGTTTCAGTGAATGACTCGATGCTGTCGGTGACCACAGACGCTGACCCACTTCGAACCGCTGCGAAGAGATCACCATTTGGTACAAGGCAGAGCCGTTGATCCCATGGGTTGTAGGTCGGTGTGAAGTGTTTCTCGACATCCACGTCAGGGCCAACGAGAGCACGGACGCCTTGCAGTAGCTTGCCCTTCACTGTCTCAGGGTCGGTGCGGGTCTTCTTGTAGAAGAACTGTTGGAAGAACGTGTTTTTGGCTCTGATCAGCGGGTGGGCAAGTCGTTGAGGAAGGAACCGCTTAATCTTTGCCGCAACCGGGTCGACGTCGGGTCGTGCGACCATCCAGGTAGGGGAGCGTTGCAGCATCGTGACGTGCTCAGCGTCACCGGCAATCGCAGGAACGATGGTGACTGCGGTCGCTCCCGAGCCGATGACGACCACACGTTTGCCTGAATAGTCGAGGTCCTCTGGCCATTGCTGTGGATGAATAATGTCCCCGTTGAAGCGTTCACGACCGGGAAATTCTGGGTCGTAACCGCCCCGGTAGCTGTAGTAGCCCGAACACATGAAGAGGAAATTGCAGGTGAGGACGACGACCTCTGACTCGTTGATGAGGGCGTGAACAGTCCAGATCGCTGAAGTCGAATCCCATTCAGCGCGTACCACCTTGTGGTTTAAGCGGATGGTTGGCTCAATGTCATATTCGGCCACGGTCTCACGTAGATAGTCCATGATCGATGGGCCATCAGCGATGGACTTCTCTGCCGTCCACGGCTTGAAGGAGTAGCCCAGGGTGTGCATGTCGCTATCGGAGCGAATTCCTGGGTAACGGAAAAGATCCCACGTGCCGCCGATGTCGCCGCGTCCTTCGAGAATGGTGAAGGTTCGGTCGGGGCAGAACTTTTTGAGGTGGTACGCCGCGCCGATGCCGGAAATGCCCGCCCCTACGACGATGACGTCATGGTGCTCAGCCCGCACTGAAGATGCCGTCCGAGAGGTTGAATCGTCCATTTCTTGAGCGTAGTGGGCACGGTTTTTGCCTCCCGAGGTGGCCGACCTCGTCGCCGGTCACATGTTCCTGAAATGATCTGTTTCATGGAGTATCAACGTCTTGGAAACACCGGACTCGAAGTCTCACGGATCTGCCTTGGATGCATGAGCTACGGCCAATCAAACCTCGGCACGCACGAGTGGAGCTTGGATGAGGAAACGAGTCGTCCATTTTTTAAACAAGCCCTCGATCTCGGCATCAACTTTTTCGACACGGCAAACGTGTACTCACTAGGGACCAGCGAAGAGTATTTGGGCCGAGCCTTACGCGACCTCGACGTGCCTCGATCAGACGTGGTGATTGCAACGAAGGTGAATGGCCGCATGCGCAAAGCGGCAAACGGCGCTGGCCTTTCACGCAAAGCGATCATGACCGAAGTCAACGACAGTCTTCGCCGGCTGGGAACCGACTACATCGACCTCTATCAAATCCACCGCTGGGACCAGAAAACGCCGATTGAAGAGACAATGGAAACATTGAATGACCTCGTTCGGTCAGGCAAGGTCCGCTACCTCGGAGCATCGTCGATGTGGGCATGGCAATTCGCGACTGCTCAGCATGTTGCCGAACGTAACGGCTGGACTCAGTTCGTCAGCATGCAGAACCACTACAACCTGCTGATGCGAGAAGAAGAACGCGAGATGCTGCCCTATTGCGAGGCGACTGGCGTTGGTGTGATCCCGTGGAGTCCGTTGGCTCGCGGGCGCCTCGCCCGGACATGGGAAACGTCAACCGGTCGCAGTGAAACCGATGTATTCGGTAGTGGTCTCTACGGCCGTGACGTCACCGAGCAGTCCGACCGCGATGTTGTCTCCGCTGTCGCCGAGATCGCAGCAAATCGTGGAACATCCATGGCCCGGGTCGCTCTTGCATGGGTGCTGTCGAATCCGACCGTGACCGCCCCGATCGTCGGAGCAACACGGGCATCACATCTTGATGATGCAGTTGCTGCGCTTGATATCGAATTGTCAGCGGATGAACTCGAACGTCTGACGAGCCCTTACATTCCGCATCAACCTGCGGGCTTCTGAGCAGAAGTTCCTACGCACCTGACGGTGCCAGAGGGGTGGAGGTGGTCTAGCCTTTACGGATTATGGCTTCAGAAGCATCGTCAAGTCGGCGCGGTCAACTCATTTTCATTCTTGGTTCTGTGGTACTCGTTGCCGTCGTCGCAGTGGTCATCGTGCTCGCAACAGGTGGCGGCTCTGATTCAAGTGTTGAGCTCTCGGAGAATGGTCCGATCACCGTAACCGGCGATCTCCTTCCTGCGTTTGAAGGCGATACCGCAACCGACACTGGGGCGGGCCTTACGGCTCCGATTCTTGAAGGCGAGTCGTTTGACGGCACCGCAGTTGTCGTCGAGCCGGGTTCATCAACTCTGTTGGTGTTCTTGGCGCACTGGTGCCCACATTGTCAGGCTGAAGTTCCTGATCTTGTCGAGTGGGCGGAAAGCCTCTCCGTTCCGCAAGGTCTGAACGTTGTCGGGGTGGCAACGGCTTCGGCGGCTGATCGTCCAAATTACCCACCTTCTGATTGGCTGTTGCGTGAGCGTTGGCCATTCCGCGTCATCGCCGACGATGAGGCAGCGACGGCAGCGCAGGCCTTCGGTACAACCGGATATCCGTACCTCGTGATGCTCGATGAAGCAGGCATCGTTCAGTGGCGACACAGCGGCCAGTTGGCGGATGGTCAACTCGAGCAGTATCTCGATGTCGCGCTAAATCAATAGCCCCCGACGCTCCATGATTTTGGCGTCAGGTGGCGAACACCTGATCGTCATGTGCAAAGGCCTTGAACTCGAGAGCATTGCCCGACGGATCGAGCAAAAACATCGTCCACTGCTCGCCAGGCTCACCTTCAAACCGGACATACGGCTCGATGACAAATTTGCATGATGCGTCCCGCAGCGTCTGGGCCAGCGCGTGAAATGTCGGCGGGTCGAGAATGACACCAAAGTGTGGGACTGGGACATCATGCCCATCGACAGGATTAGACACGTCGACTCCTGCCCCTTCGTGAAGGTGGGTAACCACTTGGTGACCGAAGACGTTCCAGTCGATCCAGGTATTTGCACTTCGGCCGCGTGGGCAGCCAAGAATCTCACCGTAAAACCCAGTTGTCTCATCGAGATCATGGACAGGAATTGCGAGATGGAAGCGTGGACGACTCATCGCTTCCTTTTTTAGTCGATGTGCTCGTAGATACATCAGTCACGGCGGTCGCGGTGACGGAGCACTCGGGGTGTTTGAGCCAACCTAAGGAAAGAGACACCGTCTTCGTCCGTTGAGCGGCCAAACTAACGACGTGCCCTCAACGCGCTCACATTCGGTCAAATGGCGGGTCGCATCGATTGCGACGAGTCTGGCGGTGATCGTGAGTACACGGGCATTTTGGTGGCCCTCAAACCACGTCGTGAGTTACGACGGCGCAACGTATTCGGGTCCGAACACCGAGGTGTCAATGGCGGCGCTCCGGCAGTGGCGTATCCCTTTCCTTAACGAATTCATTTTCGGGACCGCCCCTCACCTTGGAAACCACGCCGTCGGGGTGCTGTACCCGCCACGGTTGATCGCTCTGCTGTTTGGTTCATCGCTGGGACACGGGCTCATCGTCGTTGGACATATGTTGATGCTCGGGCTCGGAATGGTGGCCTTGGCACGACGGCTAGGAGTTTCCTCCTTCGGTGGGGCGATTGCCGGGGTGGTCGTGGTGTTGATCGGTTCGACCCAGACCAAGACGGTGCAGTTCGAACAGATACAGCCCCTGGCTTGGCTTCCCCTGTTGCTGTTGGCATTGCACGGTTGTGTCACCGCACGAAGAGGTTGGCGTGAGGTCGGTGTGCTGGCGATTGTGGCAACTGGCACGCTGTTAAGCGGTCACCCACAACTCATTCTCGAAGTCGTCTTCGTCGCTGCGCTGTTCACGATCGGTCTCATCGTGCGCTACCGCACCGGGCTCGTACGCCTCGGAGTCGCTGCCGGACTTTCGGTGGCGATGGCGCTTCCTCAGCTGTTAGCAACGCTCGATGCTCGCTCAATGGCATCGCTCGACGAGGGGCGTTCGTTTGCCGATCTGTCAAGCGGCATGTACATCTTGCAAGTCCGTAAAGCCGCGCAAGCCCTGTTCGGAACTATTACTGGCGGAGACCCCGCAGCATTTTCAGGTGCATTCGAGGCAATTGGGTGGTTCGGTGTTGCCGGCGTCATTGTTGGAGCCATCGGCATAGTTGCGGCTCTGAAGAGTTCGTCTGATCGATGGTGGTCGCTGCCGCTCGCTGCAACGATCATTCTCGGACTGATCTGGTCACTCGGGCCTCGCACCCCGGTATTTACGATCGCTTACCGGCTCATTCCTGGTTTTGATCTCGGTCGAGTCTCAGTGAGATGGCTTGCGGTTGTCGGTATTGCCCTCGCACTCTTTGTTGGCGTCGGTGTCGACGCTGCAAGATCGCTGTTATCGCGTCGGATTTCGCGAACACTCGCCTCAGCAATTGTGCTTGCAGCGATCGGCATCGGGTTAGGCCCGGTCACTGCGGGCTCCCGGCTCGCAGGGGTGATCTGGTTGCTCACCGCTGTGCTCGTTCTTGTCGTTCCGGTCGTCGTTCAACCTCGCCACCTCGGCCGAGTACTTGGGTTCGTGGTTGTTGTTGAACTCGCCGTGATGTCGGTTTCGGCGATACCAAACCGAATCATGATGGACTCTGCGGTTGGCGAGGCTGCATCGCCAGCAATCTCAGAACTCATGTCGGTGGCGAAGAGCGGAGGTTCCGTGATTGCGCTCACGCCTGACGCCGGCCCACATGACGAGTTGGTTCGAGGTCTTCGCCCAAATGCCAACACATGGTTTGATTTGCATTCTCTCGATGGGTACGACGGAGGAGTACAGGTCACCCAGCCGTGGACGGAGATGCTGCGGGCGTTTTCGGCAAACCCAGCGATCGATTTACCGCTTCGAACTTCGTTATCGGCGCCGGTTCCATCCCAGCAACTCGGTCGCTTTGGGGTGAGGTGGATAGTGCTCGATAACGATCGAGTGCCGAGTGAATGGGTTCCCGATTGGAACGGGCCAATTGCTGAAGATGCCCGCTACAGCGTCTGGGAAAACCCTTTCTGGAACGGAGATAGTGCTGCCTGGTTTGCCGCTCGGCCACCGGTTTCCGGGTTAGCTGACATCTTGCGCACCGAGTATCCATCGGTTTCGGCAACCGCATTCGCTGACGTTGATTTGAACTGCACCGAAAATTGTCAACCGAAGCGACTCGACAGCACGCGGGTCACCGCCGAACACCTTGTGATCACCGCTGAAGTCGACCGCCCGGCGCTGGTTGTGGCGAATGTTCAGGCTTTCAAGGGCTGGCAAGCAACGGTGAACGGCCTCCCAGTAGATGCGCTCGTGGTCGACGGCATCTTCATTGGTGTCGCAGTTGACGCCGGAAACCACATTATTGAATTGAGATATCAGCCCGACTGGTGGTGGCCAGCGGTCATCTTTGCCATCTCAGCGCTCGTGATCGCAATGGTGTTGGTGTTTCGGCAACGAGTCACATCGTAAAACGCAGATTGCGAGCGGCTCGCTCACCTAACTCTTCGTCGCCACTCCATGTGATGTGACCAGAGTCGATACGGGATTGTGGATCAACCCGTCCACAGGCGAGTAGTGCGAATGTCGTTGAATCAGCAGTGATCGACGCTGTGGTCTCATCTGTGTCATCGACAAGGCCTGCGCGCCCATCGACCCGCACGGTGATATCCCCGGCCACAGGTCCGGCGAGATGCACCCGAAGTGAGTCGCCATCTGGCACCCCAACTCGTTTACCTGCGATATACGGCATCGACATTCTGATCTCGTCTATTGACCGCTCGGCAGCTGGACCGCCCTCATGGCCCGGCAGCCCGAGCGGTGTTCGAATGTCTTGCTCGTGAACCCAGAAATCGAATACTCGGACATCCATAAAACGTCCATACGTTCCAGGGCCGACCGGGGTCATGACCGGCGTCGCGAAGTCATCTTCAGACATCGCGGAGAGTTGCGCTCGGCGCGCAGCAGTCACCGACGCAAACTTTTCGGTGAGTTGAGTACCCGAGAGCGACGACATTGCTTCGGTGAGGCCTGCAATTTCCTCAAAGGGGAGGCGCTCAGCGAATTCAAGTGGTTGCCGGTCAAGCAACATCTCTTCAACAGAGATGAGGTGCATGACAACTCCAGCAACATCCCAATCGGGGCATAGCGACTGAGTTGACCATTGTTCATCTGAAAGTTCGCTCAGCAGGCCGTGCAGCGACGACCAGCAAAGATCGAGACCGTGAAGCGCAGGGTGCGTCATGATGCTGCCTCTTCATCATTTGAAGCGCCGATCGGTACCACTTTCCCACGGTTGATCGACACCCAATCTCTGGCCTCAAGATACGGACGGAATGTCGTTGCAATAGAGCGCTCATCGACCTCGGTTTTTGGATGCTGCAATTCGTAGAGGTGAGGAAATTCGGCCCACAGCGACACCGCTTCCCAGAGTCGAACAGCAGCCGCCCCGCTCGGAGGATCGAGAAGCACAGGCCCAAATACGCAGTGGCCATCGATGTACAGCGTGGGAACGCCGTATCCACCTGAGTTGATGACACGTTCATGGTCGGCGCGAACCTCATCGTGAGTTAACTCGTCAGCAATGGCCGCATCAACGATTGATGGATCAAGCCCAATTTCTTCGAGGAGGTGACGAGCGACATCTGGCTCGTGGGGTTTATGGCCATCGACATGAAGCGCCCTAGCGGCCCGCGCATACCATCGGTCAAGATCATCCATCGACGTGCGGCGAAGATAGGCACCGATCCGCATCATCGACCATCCGTACGACCACTCGCGTTCCCACGGGTGTTTCTTGCCTTCGCGACGGTTGACCTCTTCAAGACTGAAGAACTTCCAGTTGATCGTGAGACCAGTTTCCTCTCTCACCGATCGAATCCACAGTGAGGTTTGGTACGCCCACGGGCACATGACATCGAAATGAAAGTCGACACTGTCTGCTGTTTCCATATGTCGACACTAGGCGGGGGAAGAATCGTCCCCAGTGTCGAAACATGTCGCCACCGAATGAAAACGCAGTTGTTGTACAATTTGTTAAGCGGCATTCAAGGGGGGACTAATGGGTGCACCACAACAACTAGAACTCGCAGACCGACTGGCCAATCTCGGCACAGAGACAGCGTTCGCAGTATCAAAAGCGGCAGCCGAATGGGCTGCTACCGGAAACGAAGTGTTCCCGTTTCATCTCGGAGATATCGACCTTGCAACACCGCGCAACATCATCGAGGCGATGCGCGATGCAATCGACGCAGGGCACACCGGGTACTGCGCTGGTGCCGGCATTGAACCGCTACGCGCCGCTCTCGCCGACGACATCGGCACGGCGCGAGGGCTTCAATTCGGCCCGGAACATATTGCTGTTCAACCCGGCGGAAAACCTGTCATCACCAAGTTCATCCAGACGCTGATGAACCACGGAGACGGTGTTCTCTTCCCGAACCCCGGCTACCCGATTTATGAAAGCCAAGTTGAGTACTTTGGCGGAACGCCGTTGCCGTACGGGTACTCGATGACGTCAACCGGGTTCGAGATCGATATGGCTCGTATCGAAGAGCAGGCCCCAAATGCCCGACTGCTCATCTATAACAATCTTCAAAATCCACTCGGTTGTGAAAGCAGTCGAGAAGAAATGGAACGAATCGCTGAACTCGCAGTCAAACACAACCTGTGGGTGCTCTCAGATGAGGCCTACTTCGAAATGAGGTACTCAGGTTCGTCGACATCGATCGCGTCGCTGCCAGGAATGAGCGAACGAACAGTCATCTTGTACACCTTCTCAAAACGGTTTGCGATGACGGGATGGCGACTCGGATGCGCAGCAGGCCCAACCCCAGTCATCGAAGCGATCGCAAAACTGAATACAAATGACGAGAGTTGCACCACTCACTTCATTCAACATGCAGGAATCGCCGCGCTCCGTGACCCATCGGGCTCAATCGCATTGCTTGAAGAGTTGCGGCGTCGACGAGACGCAACTGCGAGAGGCCTTGCCGACGTACCTGGCATCGAGTTCGCAGTCCCTGAAGCAACCTTTTATATCTTCCCCCGGGTGGCAGAGGCAATGGAGCGTGTCGGCCACACAGATGTCGGCGAGTTTGCGACCGCGGCACTTCACGAAACAGGGATGTCGTTTTGCACACGGCACCACTTCGGTCGACCACTCCCCGGCGAAGACGATCGGTTTATTCGGTTGGCGTATTCCGGAATTGGTGAAGAGCGCATTGAGCGTGGACTTCAACGATTTGCCGAATGGGTCGACAAAGGAGCGAAATGACTGCCCCACGCATAGTTGTCACGGGAAGAATTCCTGAGCCGGGTGTTGAGGTATTGAAATCGGTCGGTGAGGTGTGGGCTTGGACCGACGACGAGCCGATTCCGCACGACATTCGTGACGAGCAACTTGCGACCGCAGACGCAGTGGTCACCCTTCTCACCGACACCGTTGACGAGGCATTTCTCGACGCCGCCCCACATCTCAAAATCGTTGCCAATGTTGCGGTGGGTTATAACAATATCGATGTTGGGCTGTGCCAGTCACGAGGCGTGACGGTCACCAATACGCCGGGGGTGCTCACTGACGCAACCGCGGATCTCGCCATGGGTTTGCTTCTCATGGTGACACGTCGTCTTGGAGAGGGAGAGCGCCTCATCAGGTCGGAAACCCCGTGGAAATGGGGAATGTTCATGATGCTCGGCACCGGGTTGCAAGGTCGCCAACTCGGAATCATTGGCATGGGCGGCATTGGGCAGGCGCTCGCTCAGCGGGCTCGCGCGTTTGGCATGGAGATCGTGTACCACAACCGAAGCGCCGTGGCTCCCGATATCGAAGGTGCGCTTGATGCCCGCCGCTGTGATCTTGACGAACTGCTCGCCACATCTGATGTCGTGTCATTGAATTGCCCGTACAACGAGCAGACGCACCACCTCATCGATGCGTCAGCGTTGAGCGCAATGCGAAATGATGCAGTGCTTGTCAACACTGCCCGAGGGCCGATTGTCGATGAGGCCGCCCTTGTTGAAGCGTTATCGAATGGCGAGATTGGAGCAGCTGCGCTCGATGTCTTTGAACGTGAACCCGAAGTTCACCCGGGGCTGTTGGGCCTCGACAACGCCGTGCTGGTTCCACATCTCGGATCGGCAACCGTCGAAACTCGAACGGCGATGGCGACGCTCGCCGCTCG
>JAKMEY010000026.1 GCA_022425725.1 Ilumatobacteraceae bacterium | reverse complement strand
CCATACCAAAGTCCGATTCGTCCCATGTTTTCTTGAGGTCGGGTCATGTTCATGAGTCTGACCGATCGACTTCACAAATGTGCCATCGAACAGTGCTGCGAACTGTGGCAACCGTGCTTCGATACCGAGAACATGCAGCGCATCTGCGACGATCAAGTTCTGAGCGAGAACACATTTTCCTCACCGGCAATTGAGTCAGGTGCGTCAAACCGGGTACTCACGTTGGCGACCCTGCCGCTGTACTTAGGAGGTTTTCTCGGGCCGTTCGGCACGATGATGGTGATCTCGATCTACCCAGAACTCCGGGAAACATTTGATGCCTCAACACAGGCCGTGAACTGGGCGTTCAGCGGGTACATGATCCCATTCGCGCTGCTGCTCACCGTGTCGGGAACCATCGGTGAACGATTTGGTCGACGACGAGTGATTCGCGCCACCTTCATCACCTACGCGCTGGCATCGGTGCTGTGCGTGTTCGCCCCGACACTCTCGGTGTTCGTCGTCGGCCGCCTGTTGCAAGGCGCTGCGAATGCGTTCATTACGCCGTTGCTCATCGCCGGCCTGAGTGAAGTCATCGACCCATCTCGCCTCGGCCGTGCCGTTGGTGTGTACACAGGTTTTCAGGCAATCGGAGGAGCAGCGGCACCGTTTGCCGGTGGCGTTGCCGCTGCGTTCAATTGGCGCATCGCATTCGCCGTCATCGCAGTTGTCGGCCTCGTGCTTGCAACACAACCTCCACAAGGTGAACCACGTCCGGCAGCGGCAGCACCACCTATTAAGCCTCTCCTCAAACCTCGAATGATCTTGCTGTGGGTTGCTGCGCTCACCGCTGCCGCAGGCCCCGTCGGTTTGCCGATGATCGTTGGCCTCTATTTGCGTGATGAACTCTTCATTTCGTCGACCGCCACCGGTTTCATCTTGTTATTTGGCGGAATCAGCGGAGCGATCGCAGGACCAATCTTTGGTCAACTGCTCGATAACTGGGGGGCACGGCGGTCATCGTTCGCCGCCTGCCTCTCGTCGTTGGCATTTTCGCTTCCACTCGGGTTCATTACCGGAGCATGGCTGTTTGCAGTGGCCTGGACGATCGTCGGTGCACTCGTCGGGTTCATCGTGGTCATCTTGCAGAACCTTGCCGCAATCGCAGTTCCCGACAACCGTGGTGGCGCGCTGTCATCGGTACTGTGCTTCCGATTTGTCGGCCATGGTCTCGGCCCGTTGGTGTGGGTGCCGATGTTTGCGTGGAACCCGTCATGGACGTTCGTGATCGCTTCGGGACTCGGCCTCATCACTCTCGCGTCATTTGTGTCATCGGCACAGTTGATGCAACAACAACCGGCCGCTGAGTAACTACACGGTGGCGAGGTCGTAGGTTGCGACCGTGCAGCTCACGGCGAAGATGGGTATCGGCTCGCAGAAATGCACAACCCCTTTCGCCCCTCTCGCTGCTGCTGAAACGGTGAGGTAGGTACGAATCTCAAAACCGCCCTGGCCCGCATCGGCATAGACCTTTAAGTCGTTGTACGCATCATCGTCAAGCAATGCGGCTTTATCGTTGCGGCACCAGCGATCCATGAAGTCGAGATCCCACTCTTCGTTGATCTTCCCTGAGTCAGGAGTTGCGGGCCAGTGAGAGATACCACCGGTGCCGATGATGGCGATGCGTTCAGGCATTGCCTCACACGCCTGGCGCATCGACTCACCGAACGCCCACGCCCGTTCGAGCGGCGCAAGGGGCGGCCCCTGACAGTTGATGTTCACAGGAATCACCGGAATGTCATAGTCGGGTGTCAGGAAGTTGAGCGGCACCATGATGCCGTGGTCAAACTTCCACTCTTCGGCGTAGGCAATGTCGGAACCCTTCATCACTTCGGTGATGAACCGTTGTGAGATATCGCGGTTGCCGGGCACCTGACGTCGTTCGATGCCGAGCCACCCCGGGTCTTCGATTGGGCCCTCATACGAATCAGCCATACCGATTGCGAACGACGGCATGTTGTTCATGAAGAAGTTCGCAAAGTGCTCGGCCGCAATGATGACAACCGCATCTGGCTTCGCAGCCCGAAGATCATCACCCATTTGGCGAAAGGCATCATAAAAACGGTCGCGAACATCAGGATCAGCCATGTGCGCACGACCGGTGATTCCCGGTGCGTGTGAGCACACACCAGCAAAAACGAGACTCACGAAGCACTCCCTTCAGACGACTGGTGAACCGGTGCAACAACGTCATCGAGGCCGGTGGTCATTGCATACACACCCTCTCGCACAGGGCCGTAATCCGCAATTCCGTCGCGCATACGCTGTAGGTAGTCCTGCCATTCGATCTGGTGAAACGCAGCAAAGTGCATAAGGATCTGACCGTTGACACCGAGGTGAAACAACTTGCCGATATCGGGCTCAACGAGCGCAGATGTCTCCTCGTCGGTCAGGTCAAATGGTTCGAGCACTGCGTGACGATCTTCTTCGTAGGCGGTTTGTAACGCCCGCGTGCGATTCAGTTCGTAGAGGAACTTCTGCACTGCGTACAGCGTCATGACCACTCCAAGTGCAACGAGTTGGGGCCCCTAAACGTGATGTTCGGGAAATAGTCAAACGTTTGGCCTTCGCTGAGACGCAACGTCGGTAGTCGTTCAGCAAGGAGTTCAAGGGCGATGCGTGCTTCCATTCGCGAGAGACCGGCGCCAAGGCAAAAGTGGATGCCTTTTCCAAAACTGATGTGCTTATTTGCTCCGGCCCGAGTGATGTCGAATTCGTCAGGGTTCTCAAAATGGTCGGGCGAGTGGTTCGCCGACGCGAAGTTGAGCATCAACCTCGTTCCTGCAGGCACGTCAACATTGCCGAGTGTGGTGTCCTGGGTGGTGACGCGTCGCCATGAAATCTGGCTCGACTCATAGCGAAGCGTTTCTTCAACTGCGTTCGCAGCAAGCGACGGGTCATCGACAAGTGCCTGCCACTGATCGCGACGCGATAGCAAACACAGCAACGTGTTGCACATCAAGGCGGTCACCGGGTCGTGGCCGGCGAAACTGATGCCATAGACCACCGACTCAACTTCGCTGTAGGAGATGCCGGTTTTCGCATCGGGGTCATGGTCGGGGCCCGAATCGGCCTCCCAGGCGTTGAGAAGTTCTGAGGTGAAATCGTCTTCACGCTTTTCGCGACGAGAGGCAACGAATTCCCGGCAGTAGCGCCAGTAATCGAGCATGCCTTCCGCGATCGCAACCTGTTCGGTGTCGGTCGGGTGACCCCACGAGAACGCTTTGCGATTGACGCACCATGACTTGATCATGCGGTCATCTTCGGGTGGGAAGCCGATGAGCCTAAACACGATTTCAGCGGGAAGAGGAAATGCGAACTGCTGCACGAACTCAGCCGGCGACCCATTTGCGATCATTTCATCGAGCAGCTTGGTTGCCCGGCTCCGCATGTAGTCCTCGAGGGCTTTTAATCGTCGATTGCTGAACCCCTGACGAGTGAAGACCCTGATTCGAGCGTGATCGGGTTCTTGACGGTTTGACATCACCGCAACCGGGTTGAAGTCGGGGGCACCGAGCACATTCTGCGCAGCCGGGCAGAGCGGTGCTATCGGGTCTTGCACATTGCTTGACGCGTACACATCGGGGGTCATGAAGACTTCTTCGATGAGATCCATGTCGGTGACAACAAGGTGACCGAGCTGTTCCGACCAGAACACCGAGTGTTCATCTCGCAGTTCGTTGGCGATCGGATACGGGTCGGTGAGATAGTCGGTTGACAATGGCGACCAAGTCGCATGCGCCGGACATCCTGGCGGCGCAGAGCCAAGTGATTCTGGTGCTTCGTGATAACTGCCGGCCATGTTGGTCCCCCCTGAGAGCAACGTAGTCAGCGAATCATGTTCAGACAAGAGCGGAGCGCATTCATCTGTCACCTGTTGACGCCCTCTCGGTCGCTCGGCCCTTGCCCGATCGTCAATAATTGAGGCGATGCCGCATATCACGATCGAGTTTTCCGCGAATACCTGCTCAACGATGGGAGGACCCACCGACATCGACGGATTGGTCGATGCAGTTCATGATGCAGCGATCGATTCGGGCCTCGCACCGGTTGATGCACTTCGTACCAGAGCGGTCGGTAGGAACCATGTTGCGATTGCTGACCGCCACGCTGACAACCGCTTTATCGCCGTCATTGCACGCATTGGGCCCGGTCGAAGTGATGAACAAAAGAAGCAACTCGCCGATGTGCTCATCGACGCGGTCGAGGACTTCATCGGGGTCGAGGCTGCGAGCACGACGATGTTGAGTTCAGAGGTCCAAGAGATAGACGCAGAGTTCCGAGTCAATCGAAACGCTGTCCGTGATCGAATGATCGAACGAAACGGGGGCTGACGATGGCCGCAGACAAAACCTTCGAGGCGTATGAATCAATTGCGGAAGCATCACTCGCTCGGGTCACCACGCAGCCGGTTCAACATGTCATTGGTGGCGAGCGTCGCTCGAGCCTCGATGGGTCAACATTTGAGAACACGTCTCCGGTCGATGGTGGACCACTGGGAACGATTGCATCGGCATCGGCGGCGGACATTGATGCCGCAGCCCAAGCAGCGGCCGATGCATTCGAAGAGTGGTCTCGCACCCCAGGTAAAGAGCGCAAACGCATCTTGCATCGGGTGGCGGATCTCATCGTTGAACACCGTGACGAGATCGCAACGGTGGAGTGCATCGACACTGGCCAAGCCATCAGATTTATGTCTGAAGCTGCGCTGCGAGGTGCCGAAAACTTCCGGTTTTTTGCTGACCACGCACCTTCAGCATCAGATGGTCGGTCGATGCCCGATCAACATCATGTGAACTATTCGATGCGGCAACCAATCGGACCGGTCGGTGTCATCACCCCTTGGAACACGCCGTTCATGCTGTCGACGTGGAAGATCGCCCCAGCACTGGCAGCTGGTTGCACGGTGGTGCACAAGCCGGCGGAGTGGAGCCCTCTCACCGCATCGCTGCTGAGCGAACTTGCACTCGAAGCAGGTCTGCCAGCCGGTGTGCTCAACACGGTTCACGGCCTCGGTGAATCTGCAGGCAAGGCGCTCACCGAGCATCCGCTCATTCGTGCGATTGCGTTTGTTGGCGAGTCCGCAACTGGTTCGCTCATTCAGGCTCAAGGTGCACCAACCCTGAAGCGGGTGCATTTCGAACTCGGCGGGAAAAACCCGGTCATTGTGTTTGATGATGCTGATCTTGAACGAGCACTCGACGCAGTTGCGTTCATGATCTGGTCGTTGAATGGTGAACGCTGCACGTCGTCGAGTCGGGTGCTTATTCAGTCGTCTATTCATGACGAGTTCGTTGCTCGCCTCGCCGAGCGGGTTGCGACGTTGCCGGTTGGTCATCCACTTGACCCGTCGACAGTGATCGGCCCGCTGATCCACCCAGTGCATTGCGAGAAGGTCCGCTCGTATGAAGCAATCGCTCGTTCGGCGGGAGCTGATGTGACCGTCGGAGGTCTTGTGTCTGATCGCATCACGCTTGATGACGAGTCGTGTTTTGTGAGACCTATGTTGTTCAGCGGTGCCGAGAACGACATGACGATCTCGCAAGAAGAGATATTTGGGCCAGTACTCACTGCAATTTCGTTCGAAGACGAAGCCGATGCTGTTCGTATTGCGAACGATGTCGACTATGGCCTCGCCGGTTACCTCTGGACTGGTGACACCGGTCGTGCTCATCGTGTTGCCCGCGACCTTGACGCAGGCATGATCTGGGTGAACAGTCAGAATGTCCGCCACCTACCCACTCCGTTCGGGGGAGTGAAGGCAAGCGGTATCGGTCGAGACGGTGGCCCCGAATTTTCATTCGATTTCTATATGGAAACGAAGAACGTTGCGATTGCATATGACACGCATTCAGTGCCGCGGCTCGGAGGGTGACGATGGCTCGAACGCTGAACGATGAACAAATTGCCGAACTTGCCGATGAGCATGAAGCGGCTCGTCAGTCGGCATCTTCGATCGACCCGGTCTCACGGCGTTACCCCGATGTCACCCTGGAAGACGCCTATGCCATCCAAGCGGCGTGGGTAGCGCTACAGGTCGAGTCGGGCTCGGTCGTTCGCGGTAAGAAGATTGGCCTCACCAGCCGAGCGATGCAGCAGGCGATGAAGATCGACGAGCCTGATTACGGCATCTTGTTTGACTACATGTTCATTGCGAACGGTGGGTCACTTGTGCGGGCCGATCATGTCGACCCGAAGATTGAAGTTGAGTTGGCGTTTGTGTTGAGCGACGACCTCAACGGTGCTGATATCACCGCCCAGGATGTGTACGACACAACCGATCACGTTGTCGCTGCCCTTGAACTCATCGACGCTCGTTCCTATCGGGTGCATCCTGACGACGGTGTGAGCAGGACGGTTCGCGACACGATCGCTGACAACGCGGCTAACGCTGGCATTGTGGTCGGTGATGTGAAGATGCCAGTCGATGAAGTTCGACATGGCGAACTTCGTTGGGCTGGAGCGATCTGTTCACGAAATGGTGTTGTTGAAGAAACCGGTGTTGCTGCTGGTGTGCTCGGCGATCCGGTGGAAGGCATCGTGTGGCTCGCTCGACGACTGCACGGCCTCGGAATTCCGCTACAAGCAGGCGAGACCGTGTTGGCGGGTTCATTCACCCGGCCACTTGATTGCCGTGTTGGCGATGAGTTTCATGTCGATTTTGCGTCCCCTGCCCTTGATCTCGGTGTGATCACGCTCTCAGTTGAGTGAGGTTGCGGTGCCGGCGAGTGTGACGGCGCACCCTAAGGTCGTGGCATGAAGTTTCATGATCCACGAGGTGAACGCTCTGGCCCGACGTTTCCGTATGAATTGTCGGCACATCTCAAACCGGGCCAGCAAATCGGGCTGTTTGCGAACGGCTTCCCAGGGTCGGTTGAGTTTCTTCAACTCATCGGCGAAGCGGTTGAGCGGGTCATACCCGGCATCACCGTGAAGTTGTGGAATAAGGGCAACGCAAGCGCCCTCGCCTCCACCGAAGATCTCGCTGAAATTTCTGACACATGTTCCGCAGTCATCGCGGCATATGGCCATTGAGGCAGTTGCACTTCCGGCACCGTGCGTGACGGCATCCAACTAGCCCTTCGAGACATTCCAACCGTTGCTCTCGTCACCGAACCGTTCTGGCAGCAAGGTGACCTCATTGCGCTGTCGAGTGGAATGCCAGACATTCCGCGAGTTCGCCTGCCGCATCCGATCGCAGGTTCAAGCGTCAGTGAGATGGCGGCACTCGCCGATCAGATCGCTCCGCGCCTTCTCGCAGTGTTGAACGGTCAGGAGTCGGGCGACAACGAGCCCGTCGCCGCAGCGAGTGGGTCGTAATGGAGCTACTCGAAGCGGTCGACCAGGTCGCAGCGCTCGAAATGCTGCATGAGATGGGTTGCACCGACGGACTGCCAGTGATCATTCCGACGACAGAACTTGTTGATCGAATGGTGCTCGCCTCCGGTCTTGATGGCGACGTGGTCCTCGGCGAGGTTGGCCCGCTTGGAGGAGTTGCCACCGTTGAGAAACTCGCAACGAATGCGGTGATGGCAGGTTGCTCACCCGACTACATGCCGTTCGTACTCGCGGCGATGCAAGCGGTGTTGCAACCTGAGTTTGATCTCAGCGAAGTGCAGTCGACCACACATTCAATTGCGCCCTTACTTGTTGTGAACGGCCCACTCGGCATGATCACAGGCATTGCGTCGGGCTTTGGTGCATTGGGGCCCGGGCATCGGGCAAACGCATGCATCGGACGTGCGTTGCGTCTTGCAATGATGAACATTGGCGGAGCAAAGCCCGGTGTGTCCGACATGGCGTTGCTTGGTCACCCAGGGAAGTTCTCGATGTGTCTCGCCGAAGCAGAACATGCGTCGCCCTTCCCGCCGATGTCGGAAATGTGGGGCTATCCAACAGGCAGCGATGTTGTCACCGTTCTCGGTACAGAAGCTCCGCACTCGGTGATGTTTGTGAACGATGCTGACGACCCTGATTCACCCGATCGGCTTCTGCGAATACTTGCCGAAGTCTCGACAAATGCTGGGTCAAACAACTTGTACCTTCGCACGGGGTCGGTAGCGATTGCACTGAACCCAGAACATGCGAACGTGCTCGCGAAGGCCGGCTGGACTCGCTCGTCAATTCAAGATCGTCTGTTCGAGTCGTGTCACGTGCGGCGGTCACGCATTCGATCGTTGAACGCTGCGTTAACGCCGAAAGGGTCAGATGACGACCTCATTCCCGTATTTGAGTCTCCCGATCGTTTCCTTGTGTTCGTCGCCGGCGCTGACGGCCTGTATTCGGTGGTGTTCCCGTCGTGGTCAGCCGGTGCGCATGGCAACAACCCTGTGCACATGGCAGTGGTTAGCGATCAGGTGTGCGAGGTTCCGTTCGCAACGAGTTGAGTGTCGGCTGTTTAGAACGCTTCGAGTTCTTCACCGAGTACGAAGCGGCCAATTTGATGATGTGCCCGATCTCGGTGTGCATTGATATGGAGTGGCATCGCTTGGAAGTCACGCCAACGCCGCTCGAAGTGCCCGCTCTCACGCAGGCCGTTGCCGCCCTGGGTTGACAGCAGTTCTGTCATTGCGTCACGAAGTTGATCGAGCGCCGATGTTGCGAGCCCGACCTGTCGCAAGTAGTCGGCATCGGTAGGAACAATTTCAGCTGTGATTCGCTCATCGATTTCTCGACATGCAGTTTCCATTGTTGCGGCAGCGGCTGCGACGAGTGACGACGCCCGCCCGAGGTTCACCTGCACGGTGGGTCGAGACACCATTGCCTTCCCGAGAATTGCTTTTCGACTGGTGATCTCTTCGGCAGCATCGGTGAGTGCGGCTCGGACAAGCCCGACACCCATCCACCCAAGCCATACGTCTGAGAGCCCAACCCAATCTTCGCGGTAGCGATGGTCAACCACAGGCACAGTGCGCAGCGTTTCTGCGCGATTGGCACCAAACCAATCCGCGCAACGATCGAGTGGCACCCGCACATGTTCGTAGTGAATGTCGTCGGTGGCGGATGCCCGGACTGAACTTCCATCCCATGTCGGATCAATTCGAACGTTGGGGTCGTTGAGAGGAACGATCGTGAAGCGAATGTCGAGTGGCTCAACCCGTTTGCCGTCGGCATCGCAGACCGCGAACACAACTCCGGCCCAATCTGCATAACGCCCGCCTGAACTGAACGATCCACGGCCGTTGAGAACGACACTGTCGCCATCGATGACCCCGGTGACGCCTGAGCCTGCTCCAGCGGGGAAACACACCCATTCGTGATTTGTAACGATTTCTTTCAGCAGGGGAGCGTGGGGTGGGCCGAGTGTTCCAACGAAAAGGTGAAAGACCGCAAGGTGGTTCCACAGCACCCATGCGGTGCTGGTGCAGCGCGCGGCAACCGCTTCAAGTTCTCGGCCGATCTGCAGCACAGACGCCTGCTCACCGCCGATTGATGTGCTTGCTGAGAGCCGCATCGTTGGTGATGCCTTGATGTCGTCGATGACATCTGGTGAGACGGTTCTTGTCTGGTCGGCGGTCAAGGCCTGGGCGGCGATGGCCGCGAGTAATGGATCGACGGTGAGTGGTGGACCGTCAGGCAAGAACTCGGTTACAGGACGTGTGCCCATCTCTTTCACCCTAAGGCGGGGGGGCTGTTGTCATCGGGTTGAAGAGGTGGCGGGAGCCGAGGGAACCTTTGTTGCCTGGCGGGTTTCGTCAGCTGAGGGTCTAACCTTGCGGGTAAGCGTGCGAGTTTTCTTGTGCGCCTCGCGCCTCGGGCGCACAAGAAAACTCCGTAGCTATTGAGTTTGGGCGCGTTGAGTTGAACTGGTTGACCGAAGCATTCATCCAGTTGGAATGGGTTTGGGTCAGATTTGGAACACGGGTTTGGAAAGCCCGCTTGTTGTAGGTGACGGCGACCCAAGCGTCCCGGTTTACCGTTCCCTGACTTCAGGAACTGCAAGAAGGTGCGAGCTTGTTGAAATCCAAAGATCATTGTGAATTGGTGACGTGTTGACCACGAACGCTTCTGATATCCGCTGAAGTGCTGTGCAAGACTCGCCGGGTCTGAGCATTTTTGAGTACCTGTGTATTGGTGACATTTGTGCGAGGTTGAATTCGAATTGTCTTCCGATCGTTTTGGATCTATGAAGTCATTCGAAATTGGTAGTTCGGGCGTTCGCAGGCGCCTTTTATTGGTTGGATCCCTAGTTGTTGGTAGTGCATTTGTTGCATTGTCTCCGACGACAAACGGTGTTGTGAGCGCTGACGGTGGTCATGGTTCATTCACGTCTGTATCTCCTGAACGCTTGGTGGATACTCAGACTGATACCAAAGCTCAGAATCGAGCACGTTCGGGTTCTGCGTATGTGTTGCAGGTGACTGGTAATGGCGGTGTTCCGTCTGATGGTGTGTCTGCTGTTGCGTTGAACGTGACAGTCACTCAAACCGAAGCTAATGAGTACGGCGGGTTTGTGACGGTGTACCCGTGTGGGACTCGCCCCGAGGCATCGAACTTGAACTTCACGCCTGGTCAAACCATTCCGAACGCAGTGATCGCCCCAGTCAGCACAAAGGGTGAGGTGTGTTTCTACGTGAATGGCAAAGCACACCTACTCGCCGACGTCTCCGGCTACCTCAAGTAGAGCTGACGAGTGCTCGTAGGCGATCTACTTCCGGCTCGGGGACACGGCCAGTATTGGGTTTCCAAAGAAACGATGTAGCGGTCAATTTCGTGTGTCTCCGGTTCCATATCGAAGAACGTTCCGCCGTTTTGCTCAGTGTCAAGTAGGAAGCCTGTGCATCATTTGTACTTGTTATGACAGGTTTCGAAAGTCGCTCATGAACTGAGGTGCGGCATTTACGAGATCTAAGCAGTGTCCTTCCAGCTTTATGGGT
>JAKMEY010000005.1 GCA_022425725.1 Ilumatobacteraceae bacterium | reverse complement strand
AGACGACAAGAGCGTGCTCGCCATTCTCCATCCAGTGCTGGCCCATTGCACAACCTGCGTAAGGAGCAAGGTACTTGAACGGCGCTGAGTCAGCCGCTGGAGCAGTCACCACGACGGTGTACTCCATAGCGCCGGCCTCACGGAGCGTCTCAACGGTCTGAGCGACGGTTGAACCTTTCTGACCGATCGCGACGTAAATGCACTTCACGCCCTGTCCCTTTTGGTTCAGGATCGTGTCGATTGCAACCGTGGTCTTACCAGTCTTGCGGTCACCAATGATGAGCTCACGCTGACCACGGCCAATCGGCGTCATGGCGTCAATCGCCTTGATGCCGGTCTGCAACGGCTCGTGCACCGGCTTGCGACCCATGATGCCAGGGGCCTGGATTTCCATACGGCGCATCTCGACGCCAACAAGGTCACCCTTGCCGTCAACCGGCTCACCGATTGCGTTCACCACGCGGCCGAGAACGCCGTCGCCTGACGGCACCGACAAAATGCGTCCGGTAGCCGTTACCGACTGGCCCTCTTCAATCTGGTCTGATGATCCGAGGACCACCGCACCAATCGAACCTTCGTCAAGGTTGAGAGCGAGACCGAGAACGCCACCAGGGAATTCGAGAAGCTCGTTCACCGCAGCGTCAGGCAAGCCAGCAACGCGGGCAATACCGTCACCAACTTCAATCACGCGTCCGACGGTACGAGCCTCTACCGATGGCTCATAGCCATCGAGGTTCTTTGTAATTGCTGCCGCAATATCGGCAGCGGAAAGTGTGAGTTCAGCCATGACGTGTTCTCCTAGAGACGGCTCTTCAACTGATCAAGACGGGTACGAACGCTTCCATCGATGACGCTGTCACCAACGGTTGCGATAACTCCACCAATCACGGTGGGGTCGATAACAACTTTCAAATTCACCTCATGCCCAGATGAGTTGGTCAACGCTGCTTTCAAGCGGCTCGCCTGGTCATCTGAAAGGGCGACCGCAGAGCGAACTTCTGCGACTGCGAGATCCTTTGAGGCTGATGCTCGGGCGACGAGGCTGTCGATGATCTCAGGAAGATCACGACCACGTCCGGAACCAATGACCATCGACACCAACTGCATGGTCGTCGAGGTCGCTTGGCCATCGAGCAGGCTTTCTACGATGCCTTGACGGCGGTCGGCCGGCACCAGGTCATCGGTGAGTGCGGCACGGAGTGCGTCGCTCGACTCGTATGAACGAGCGAACCGAAACAGTTCGTCTTCAACCTCGTCGAGATTGCCTTCCGCTCGGGCGATTTCAAACAGGGCTCGTGCGTAACCCTCGATACGTGCGTCACTCATGACCCGGCACCTACCTTCTGGATGAAGTCTTCAATGAGAGCTTGCTGAGTTGCGTCATCAAGGGTTTCGGCAACCAATTGATCAACGACCGAGGATGAGATTCGAGATACTTCGACTCGAAGCTCGTCTCCCATGCGACCCGCAAGACCCGCTGACTCAGCCTCTGCGCGAGCTTCAAGGTCGGCGATCTCTGCGGCCAAACGCTCACGGCCCTCTGACAGCAACGCAGAGGCTTGCTCATCGGCCTCAGCAAGGAGACGGGCACGCTCGGAAGCGATGTCTCCAGCGGCACGACGAATCTCTTCAGCCTCGGTGCGAGCCGATTCGAGTGCTTCAGCGGCACCATCGAGCTCAGCCTGGATCTTTGCAGTGCGGTCAGCCATGCCCTTCTTCGCAGCAGGGCCTCCGAACTTGTAGATCAGGGCAAAAATGATGATCGACGCAATACCGCCATAGATCAGTTCGGAGAGCGGTGGCAATAACCAGTTAACACTCTGTGCGGGATCGATATCTCCCGCAGCAATCAGGTTCATCGTGTTGCTCCTGACGTCATTGAGCCCTCAACGGCTGCCGACACGGCTCCCGCATCGGGGGCGCGCCCGGTTGCGAGTTCGACGGTGCGGGCGGCGACGGTTGCGGCTGCTGAACCGATATCACCTCGAATTGCTTCATGCGCAGCGGCAGTCTCAGCGGCAGCCGCGTCTCGAGCACTTGAGATGCGAGCGTTGGCCTCAGCGAGTTGCGCTGAGCGCTCTTGCTCCAACGCGGCGCGGGCCGCATCGATGCGAGATGCGGCCTCAGCTTTCACTTCGGAGAGAGCAGCCTCATATGCGGCTACCTCAGCTTCCGCTTCGCTGCGAGCCTGATCGGCTTCAGCGTGCGCACCACGAATCGAGTCATAGCGAGCATCCATGCTCCGACGAAGGCGCGGATACAGGAAGAAGCGCATGAGCAGCGCAAAGAGAATGAATGCACCGGCACCCCAGTACAACTCTTTGGCTTCAGGCACGATCGGGCTTGGGCCCGGATCGCACTTCCCTAGCGATTCGATCTTTTCTGAAGGATCTTTGCCCTCAGGAATGATCGAACAATCCGCGTACGTGTACTCGGAGTAGCCCTCCTCGCCTTCGCTGGCGGAGAGGAGCACTTCAGGTCCATTTGACCCGTATGTCACGACGGCTGTTAGCACGTCAACTCCTTGATCTGCAGTTATCGGTTACGTATACGAGACCCGGTCGATGCCGGATCGAGTGATCAGAGACCGATGAGGATGAAGACCACGAAGCCGATGAGGGCGAGCGCCTCGGTGAAGGCGATGCCAAGGAACATCGTGGTTCGGACCATGCCGGCAGCCTCTGGCTGACGGGCCATTGCCTCAACGGACTTACCGACCAGGTAGCCAATGCCGATACCGGGGCCAATTGCGGCGAGTCCGTAAGCGAACCCGGCCGAACTAGCGGCGGCTGCAGCCTTGTCGGCTTCCTGAGCGAGAATGGTGAATGCTTCCATGTTGGGGTTGTCTCCTGGTTGGTTTGTAAGGGGAGAAATCGGTCCTGAGTGTTAGTGCTCAGGATGGGCGGCACCACCGATGTACACGGCGGCGAGGATCGTGAAGATGTAAGCCTGCAAGAACGCGACGAGAACCTCGAACGCGGTGAGGAACACCAGCATGAAGAACGGCAAAATGCCGACTGGAACCAGGGCAATGTTGCCGCCCTGAACCAATTCCTTCGTGAGAAGGGCAAAGGTCACGAGGAGAATGTGACCAGCGAGCATGTTGGCAAACAGACGAACTGTCAGCGAGAACGGACGCACGAGGAACGTCGAGATGAACTCAATCGGCGTCACAAGAATGTAGAGCGGCCCGGGAACCCCAGGTGGGAAGAGGGAGTTCTTCAGATATCCGAGGCCCTGATGCTTGAAGCCAACGCCGATGAAGACAACCCACACGAGCAGTGAAAGGAAAAGCGGGAGCGCCATTCGGGCGGTCGCTGGCATCTGAATGACCGGAATAATTCCCGGAACGTTGCAGAGGTAAATAAACGAGAAGAGGCTGAGAAGGAATGGTGTCCATCCGAGGCCATCGCGACCCATAGTCGGCATGACGATCTGGTTTTCGATGAATTCAACAATCGCTTCTGCGAGGTTGCGAACTCCCTTGGGAGCCTTCGAGCCATCGGCGTTACCGGCGATGAGGAAGATCACCGACGCAATCACCGCAGCGAGCACCGAGATGATGGCGACCTTGTTGAACGACGGGAACACATCACTCCATCGGAGGATTTCGTTAATTGGCGGAAATTCGAGTGCGAACACGTTTGTTTCGTTCCTGTTGTTTCTACGGGCGGGCAGGTTTTAAGCCAGCGTGAGCCAGCGAGATTGCTACGTACTTCAACTCCCACACGAGGAGTCCTATATGAGACACGATTATGGTCGCTCCGAGTGCGGGACGCGAAATCCATGATGCGTCACGTACGAGAAGGAAGGCAACGAGAATCAATCCTAGACGAATGAGGTAGCCGAACAACGTGGCGGCCATCACTAATGCGGTAGAAATTTTTGCGGCGCCTGAGACGAGTGCAGCAGCCAACAAAAAGTTGACAAAGACGAGTCCGAGAGCGAACGCCGCCGACAACGCGCCGGGGCCGCCCCAGGGCATCGCTGCCACCGCGATGATCAAGGGGGCGACATAGATACCGCGCTTGACCATGTCGAGCGAAATTCGCACTTCAATCGGGTTGTCATCTAGTTCAGACGTCGACATATCCGAAGTCGTCATCGTGTCGTCCTCGCTTGCGAAGCGTCACGACGCTCAGCTTCAAGACGTTCCATGCGGCTGTCGTAGTCGAGTTTCATCTTGACGAAGGAGCCAGCGGCAGCAAACAGCACAAGTCCGATCATGAAGAGCGGACGAGTTCCGAGCCATCGGTCGACAAGCCAGCCAATTCCGAGAAAGACCGCAAGAAGGAGCGCAGTTTCCATACCGCGACCCAAGTTGTCGTCGGCTCCGCCGGCGCGGGAATTTCGGGCTTGGGTAAAGATCAGCTTCATAGGAGGGAGCGAGTTGTTGACAAGCACCATCTGTGCTCGACATCGCTCAGAAAACTAGACGATGTTCATCGGCGTTCGCAACCATCTTGTGTTGCAGTTTCTTGGCATTTTCCAGCGGTGAAGATACGCAAAGTTCAGTCGTCTGAGGCGATCTGCTCAGATGCCGGCCGAAGCAGTGCCGCCTCAATCTCTTCAGCCCGCTTTCGGCGGACACTTGGATGCAGCACCGTGAACAACACGATCGCGAGCGCCCCCATTCCAAATGGCAGGTACGTCGGGTTGGTGCCTGTGAGCACCGGATACAGCGTGAATGCTGACAGCAATGCCGTCCATGTCCACAAGATGGCAACACTTCGACGGTGACCATGACCAAGGTTCATCAAACGATGATGAAGATGGCCCTTATCTGCAACGTCAATCGCTTGACGCTGTGAGGCACGACGCACGATCGCAAACAGCGTGTCGATAATTGGGACACCAAGAATGAGCACTGGGATCGCCAACGGAGCAAGGAAGAAAAACGTCTGGCCGACGAACGCCTGGGTCAATGGATCAGCTCGGCCTCCAACCATGCCTGTCGCCACCGCAAGGAGGAGACCAAGAAGGAACGCTCCCCCGTCGCCCATAAAGATGGTGGCCGGGTTGAAATTATGCGGAAGGAATCCAATCGCAATTCCAGCAGCGATGATTGCGACGAGTGGCCCCAAGTTGGGCTGGCTTAAGAGCCCAAGATCAGACAATTTGAATGCGTACAGAAAGAACGCTCCTGCACCGATCGCAACAATTCCTGCGGCCAACCCGTCAAGACCATCGATCAAATTGATCGCTTGAGTCATTCCTAACAACCAGATAACGGTCACCACCGGCTGCCAGTCACCCGACAAAATAAACACGTCGAGATAGGGAACGCGGAAGTAGTACATCGTTGCCCCGAACCATGTCAGCAACATTGCGGCAACAACGATGCCAGTCACTTTGGCCGGAGGAGCAAGATCTCGGGTGTCGTCAAAGAATCCAATGGCGGTGATGGCAAGCGCGGCGAGAACGACACCAATCTGTTCGATGTTTCCATCGAAGAGGGCGTCGAAACGATCAAGCGACTGTGCGATCGCAAGCGCAATGAAGAGCCCGAGCAACATTCCGAGACCACCGACGTTCGGAATCGCTGTTGTGTGAACACTTCGGTCATTAGGTTGCGCAACCCAACCTCGCCGCTGCGCAATCTTGCTCACGACAGGAGTGGTCACAAACGTGACTGCGGCCGCCACGAACCCAATGATGAGGTAATCAAATAGGCTCGGCATGGCGTGACCTTAGACCCGATACGGCTCAGTACGCCGGGAACCTCTCACAGAGATCGGCAACCTCTCGACGGACCTCAGCCACCACCTGGGCGTCGCTTCGATGACGCAATGTTCGCGCGATGAGATCAGCGATCACCGGCATCTCGACAGCCCCCATTCCCTGGGTCGTCACCGACGGAGTCCCGATGCGAACACCGCTCGTCACAAATGGGCTTCGGGGGTCGTCGGGAACCGTGTTCTTATTCAACGTGATACCTGCGTCGTCGAGAACGGCCTGCGCTTCCTTGCCGGTCAGTTCTGCGTCAAAGGGTTGGAGATCAACGACGATCATGTGAGTGTCGGTACCACCCGACACCATTCTGAATCCATGACCAGCGAGACAGTCGGCAAGCTGAGAGGCGTTCGAGACAATGCGGTGAGCGTATTCGCCGAACTCCGGTGACGCCGCCTCTTTGAACGCAATCGCTTTGCCCGCAATCACATGCTCTAACGGGCCGCCTTGCCAACCTGGAAATACCGCTTTATCGATTGCTGCAGCATGCTCAGCTTTCGCCAAAATGCACCCACCACGAGGGCCTCGCAACGTCTTGTGCGTCGTAAACGTCACAACATCAGCGAACGGAACCGGGTTTGGATGGGCGCCACCTGCAACGAGCCCAGCGAGGTGAGCAATGTCAAACAGCAGCAACGCACCGACCTCGTCAGCAATCTTCTTGAACGGCTCAGGGTCGAGTCGGCGCGGGTAACTTGTCGTACCTGCCACGATGAGTTTTGGTCGGTGCTCTTCTGCAAGATCACGAACGCGATCCATGTCGATACGTTCCTCAGCACCAACACCAAACGACACAAAGTTGTAGAGCAGCCCGCTTGCATTTACCGGGGAACCATGAGTGAGATGGCCACCGTGGTCAAGACTGAGCCCGAGCACGGTGTCACCGGGTGACAGCAACGCCTGATACACGCACATATTTGCGTTAGCGCCGGAGTGTGGCTGGACGTTTGCGTGATCGGCTCCAAACAAACTTTTCACTCTCTCAATCGCAATCGACTCAATCGAGTCAACGATCTGATTGCCTCCGTAATAGCGCTTGCCCGGGTAGCCCTCTGCATATTTGTTGGTGAGAATTGACCCAACAGCCTTCATGACCGCAGGGGAAGTGAAATTCTCGCTCGCAATGAGTTGCAGACCCGTCTGCTGTCGATCAAATTCGGCCTCAAGCAACGCCTCAACTTCGAGGTCGGGCTGCGCGTCAGAAGGGAACGGCATGGTTAGAACTCCTCCTCGAGAGCGGCGAGTTGATCGACTCTTCTTGCGTGACGACCTCCCTCAAACTCGGTTAAAAGAAAGGTGTCAACAATTTCTTCGGCGAGCCCCACACCAACAACTCGAGCACCAATCGACAGCACGTTGGCATCGTTGTGTTGTCTTGCCATGCGGGCGGTGTATAAGCAATTGCACAACGCGGCTCGAACACCTCGGACCTTATTCGCCGCCAACTGTTCGCCCTGCCCGCTTCCTCCAAGCACGATGCCGACATCAGCTTCACCATCGCGCACAGATCGTCCGGCAGCTGAACAAAATTCTGGATAGTCGACGCTGTCAGTGGAGTGCGAGCCGTGGTCGATCACGTGGTGACCCGAAGCTTCGACATAGGCAATGAGGTGTTGTTTGAGTTCGAAGCCGGCGTGATCACAGCCGAAAGAGATGGTCGCCACGACTGCAAAGTGTACGGCCGAACTTGCCTAGGGTCACGGACGTGCCAACAATCTCAGCTCGTACACCAGTGATCATCGGCGTCGGCCAAGTTCAACAGCGGGTCGACAACCCGAGTGAGGCTGCCGATGCAACCGTGTTGATGGCGAACGCCATCAGATCAGCGGCCGAGAATGCAACCTCAACTGGTGACCCGATTCGATCAGCTGATGTGCTCGCAATCGTGCACACCTTGTCGTGGCGATACGGCGACCCGGCCCGAGTTGTGGCCGACCGACTCGGTATCAGCACTCGCCGAGTCGTCACCCCAATGGGCGGCAACTCGCCTCAATCTCTCGTCAACTCTGCCTCGCAACGAATCCTTAGAGGAGAACTCAACTGCGCACTTCTTGTCGGCGGCGAAACATGGCGCTCACGAATGCGGGCCCGAAAGCACAGCGTCGATCTCGACTGGCCAAAAGTTGATCCAGAAGTACTCGAACAGGAACCACCAGAGACATGGGGTCACGACCTACAAATGTCAAACGCGGAGGAGACCGAACTGGGTCTCATCATGCCGGTGCAGGTGTACCCGATGTTTGAAACAGCAATCAGAGCTGCCCGGGGCATTAGCCCTGAGCAACACCTCGCCGATGTCGGCCGTATGTGGTCAGCATTTAGCGAAGTTGCAGAGCAGAACCCGAATGCCTGGCTGCGACAATCACTGAGCCCGAGTGAGATCACCACGCCGTCGGAGTCAAACCGCATGGTCGGTTACCCCTATACAAAAGCGATGAACTCAAATAATGACGTTGACATGGCAGCAGCGATCATCATCTGTTCGGTTGAGCATGCAGAGTCACTCGGGGTGCCGAGAGACCGGTGGGTCTTCCCGCATAGTGGTACTGACTGCCACGAACATCCGTTCATCACCGATCGTGACAATTTCTCTCAGACCCCTGCCGTTGAGTTGGGCGGTCGACAGGCACTTGAGTTGGCCTCGCTCGACATCGATGACATCGCTCATCTCGATCTCTACTCGTGCTTTCCTTCGGCGGTGCAACTCGGTGCTCGCTCTCTCGGTATCGACCCGTACAGCGAAAGCCGTCCTCTCACTCAGACCGGCGGGCTCTCATTTGCTGGCGGACCATGGAATGAATACGTCATGCATTCGATTGCGACGATGGTCGAGACCCTCCGCAACGACCCAGGGTCGACGGGACTGGTGTGGGCCAACGGCGGGTTCGTGACGAAGCACGCGTTCGGCACCTATTCGACGACACCGCCATCTCAAGATTTCAGACATGCCGAGCCTCAAGACGAGATCGATGCTCTTCCCAAGGCGGGCTGGGCTGACACTGAAACCGCATCTCACGACAGCACCACTCACATCGAGGCCTACACCGTCATGCACGGACGGACGTCTCAGCCAGAAACCGCCTGGGCAGCGATCAGACTTGCCGATGGTCGGCGCACATTTGGCAAAAGTGACGACCCCGCACTGCTCGCTCACCTCCTCGAGGGCGAGCACGTGGGTGAGGTTGTTCAGGTGATGAGCGATCACCGCTTTGAACCCGTGGACTAACTCGGCAGTGACGTGACCCGCTGGGAGGTGGCATGATCACACCATGACGAGTTCATCTTCGAAGCCCCGCATCATTCTTGATTGCGATCCCGGCCACGACGACGCGGTTGCCATCGTTGTCGCCGCACACACATGCGAGTTACTGGGAATCACAACAGTGGCAGGTAACGCCCCGCTCGACAGGACCACTCACAACGCCCGAGTGCTTCGACACATGCTCGATCTTGACGTCGAGGTGCACTCAGGGGCCGGTCGGCCGATGGTGGTCGAGCCAGCATTTGCCGGATACGTCCACGGCGAAAGTGGTCTTGACGGCGCTGACCTTCCCGAACCGACTCGGCCGCTTGATGGAACCGACGGCATTCAATTCCTTATCGAGACTGCCCGCTCTAACCCTGGCTGCCACCTTGTCGTCACCGGGCCGATGACGAATATTGCTCTTGCGCTGCGAAGCGACCCCTCGCTTGGAGACCACATCGCCAGCATCTCGTTTATGGGTGGCGGCACATTTGGAAATCGCACTGCGATGTCTGAATTCAATTTCTGGGCTGATCCGCATGCGGCTGCGGTCGTCGTCAACTCGGGTCTCCCTCTCATCATGGCTGGCCTCGACGTCACCCACCAGTTTCAAGCGACAGCGCCCCGCATCGAACAGGTGAAATCAATTGACGGGCAACTCGCTCACGTGCTCTCCGGCTTGTTCGATTTCTTTTCTGCGAATTACAGCTCACGTCACGACGACATGGAAGGTGCAGCCGTTCACGATCCTCTTGCGGTGCTCGCGCTCAGCCATCCTCAGCTGTTCGAGTCGGAAGAACGATTCGTCGATGTCGTTATCGACGGCGACCACACTCGAGGAATGACCGTTGTCGATCAACGAACCCTCATCGATCGGCCTGCTGCGAACTGCACGGTGCTCACCAAGGTTGACGCGGATGCCGCCTGGGATGTCGCCGCAGCAGCGATCGCTGCGGGAAGCGTAGAGCGGTGACCACCGACTCCTTCCCACGCCAGTACGCCCGCACTCGACGCTTCTCCCTCGGCGAGCCACGCGACCTCCGAATTAGTCCTGACCACTCAACCGTGGTTTTTGCGCGATCAAAAAGCGGGAGCGACCCCGTCACCTGCCTCTGGGCATGTGATTCGAATACAGGTCGCGAGCGGCTCATTGTCGATCCCAGCGAACTCAACGCCAACTCAGAACGCTCAGATGCCGAGCGGGCCGTTCGCGAACGCCTCCGAGAGTCGGCCGACGGTATCACCTCATACGACACTGACCACGGCTGCACGACCGCAGTGTTCACCGTGTCGGGAAGAGTCTTTCGGGTCGACCTCGCCACAGGTGAACTCACCGCAGTCGAAGTCGGTGCTGGAGCCTTTGATCCGCGACTTTCACCGGATGGTCAACACCTCGCCGTCGTCACCGGCACCACATTTAAGGTCGTTTCCATAGCAGCACCTCAGACACCGCTCATCGAACTCAGCAGCGACACCGCTGACACCAGGTGGGGTGTGGCCGAGTTCATTGCCGCTGAGGAAATGGGACGGGTGCGCGGGCATTGGTGGTCGCCAGATGGCACACAACTTCTCGTCGCTCGAGTCGATAACAGCCCCGTGTCGGAGTGGTCACTCAGCGACCCGGCGCAGCCCTGGGCGCAACACCAGTCCATGAAATACCCGGCGGCTGGAACTGCGAATGCCACGGTTGCCTTCCACCTTGTCGATCTCTCATCAGGAGCGCTGATTCCAGTCGAGTGGGACGCCACTGCGTTCGAATATGTGGCGAGAGCAACGTGGGACTCATTTGGACCTCTCTTGACTGTGCAATCGCGTGATCAACGAACTCTCAATGTGCTTCGAGTTGATCCGATCGACGGGTCAACCATCGCTATCTGGCACGACGAGGATGAACACTGGGTTGAACTTGTTCCAGGCACACCCGTTGGAATCGGGCTCAACAACGTCGTGACCGCAGCAGACCGAGACGGTGCCCGTCGCCTCATCATTGATGGTGAACCGGTCACACCTGCCGACCTTCAAGTCCGATCGGTTATTCACGCTCATCACGATGGCGTGCTGTTCGCCGCGAACCCGATCGACAACAGCACCGTTCAACACCTTTGGGTCTGGCACCGCGATCGTGGCCTTTCCGAACTCGTTGGCGGCGACGTCGTCGCGCAAGCGGCCGGAACCACCGAATTCGTCATCACGAAGAACGCAGACCTTCAGCAAGCAAGTCAGCCGTGGACACTCCCAAATGGTCAGCAGCTTGCATCATTTTCAGAACATCCTCTCTGCGAACCACACGTGACGATCGCTCGAGGCATCGCAGAAAACGGTCAAGCGCTCGACGTTGCGATTCTGCTTCCCTCAACGCCGATCACGAGCCCATTACCGGTGCTTGTTGACCCCTACGGTGGCCCGCACGCGCTGCGGGTCGTTCGATCGCAACGTGCACATCTCAACTCCCAATGGTTCGCCGATCAAGGGTTCGCTGTCGTCATTTGCGATGGCCGAGGCACCCCAGGCCGAGGATCGTCGTGGGAACGTGCAGTCCATGGAGACCTCGCGTCACCGGTTCTCGATGACCAAGTGGCCGCACTCGACATTGCAGCAAAGCACTGCGAAACACACCTCGGCTGCACCCTCGATCTCTCACGGGTTGCAATCCGAGGATGGAGTTTTGGCGGTTACCTCTCGGCACTCGCAGTTATGCGAAGGCCTGATCGCTTTCATGTTGCTGTCGCCGGAGCGCCAGTCACCGAATGGCGCTGGTATGACACTCACTACACCGAGCGGTATCTCGGAAATCCGACCGTCGATGACACCGCCTATCGACGATCATCACTCATCGAAGATCTCGAGTCACTCGAACGACCGCTGTTGCTCATTCACGGTCTCGCTGACGACAACGTTGTGGCCGCTCACACCCTGCAACTGTCGTCTGCGCTGCTGTCGATCGGCGCTCCACATTCTGTTCTCCCACTCGCTGGGGTGAGCCACATGACCCCTCAAGAAGTCGTGGCTGAACATCTCCTCAATCTCCAACTGGACTTCATCCGTCAGCACCTGTCGTCTTCCCGAGACCACTAACTCGCTCCAAACACATGTCGCTACACGAGTCAATAACCCATGGGAAGTTCACCCCGGCTCACCGCCGCTTAAGCAGCAACACGTTGACTGTGCAACCAACACCTCACTCATCCCCCACACTCATCTGATGTCGGTACTAGATCTCATCATCATCGGAATCGCCGTATGTCTCGGTGCCATCGTGAAGAGCGTCACCGGAATGGGCCTCCCGCTCATCGCGCTCCCCATCATCTCGCTCTTCGTTTCACCTGAAACCGGGATCGCCATTCTCGCCATACCCTCAATTGTTCAGAACGCCGGAATTGTCAGCACTAACTGGCACGCACGTACAGAAGCTCGAGGTCTCACTTCGTTCTGTTGTGCCGGTGGAGTCGGAGTGGTGATCGGCACGCTCTCACTTGGCGCTGTACCTGAACACGTCACACTCATCGCGCTCAACGTCACCATCATCACCTGGCTCTACCAGCGACTCCGGAACCCCGACCGGGAAATTCCGAAAACGAAAGAGCGTCTGCTATCGCCTGCAGCCGGAATCGTCGCCGGGATCTTCCAAGGTGGATCTGGTGTGTCGGGGCCTGTCGTTGCCGCATGGCACCAAGGGTTACGGCTCCCAAGAGATGCATTCGTGTTTTCCATCGCCACCGCGTTTGGTCTCATCGGAACCACTCAGACCATCACCCTCGCAGTGAACGGTCACCTCGAGGGCAGAGTGCTCGTGTCACTGGCGATTTCCGCCATCGTCCTTATCTCCGTGCCGATCGGACCACCACTTCGGCGCCGGCTATCGGGCGCAGCGTTTGACCGCGCGGTGATCGGCCTCGTCATTGCATCATGCATCAGCCTCACCATCGACATCGTCATCTCTCTTGCCCGCTGATTGAGTGCACTCTCGGCACTCACTAGTGTGAAATCACAGGCGTTTGGCAGATGGGGGCATCGAGACATGACGATTGACGATTACGCACTAAGTGACCGTTACACGGAGGAGCAGACGACGTCGTTCCTTTCGGGCGTCCAAGCACTTGCGCGGCTTCCCCTCGAGCAGCTCATGGCCGACAAGAACAACGGGCTCAATACCGCAGCATTTGTGAGCGGATACCCAGGGTCACCCCTCGGCGGCTATGGAGATGAAGTTGATCGCGCAACATCGATCAATGCTCACCTTCCGCTTCGCCATATTCCAGCAATCAACGAAGAACACGCTGCAACGGCAGTCATGGGATCCCAACTCGTCACAACCCGCGCAGATGCCCTGCACCAAGGCGTCGTCGGCGTCTGGTACGGAAAAGCTCCAGGCCTTGAACGCGCCAGCGATGCAATTCGCCATGCCGTGCTCGCCGGCACCGGCGCCTACGGTGGCGTCGTTGCTCTCGTCGGTGACGATCCTGGTGCGAAGAGCTCGACCGTGCCGTCAAATTCGACCGATATTCTCGCCGCACTCCGTATACCAGTCCTCGTGCCCGGCGATCCAGCCGCCCTGCTCGAACTTGGCCGTCACGCGATTTCAATGAGCAGAGCGGCGGGGCTTTGGGCCTCAGTACGGGTGGTCGCCGACGTTGCCGACGGCACCTCCTCGGTGCAACTTGACGCCACCCAGCATCATCCGGTGTCGCCAGAGCGCCCAGCCAACCTCCTCGCACCCACCGGTCGGGTCATTTCACCGTTCAACCTTGAGCTCGAACGTGAACTCATTGAAGTTCGGCTTCCTATCGCGCTCGACTACATCCGGCTCAACAAGCTCAACCGAGTAACCGCTGGCAATGACCGAGCTGAGGTAGGCATTATCGCGTCGGGCAACACCCATCGGCAGGTGCACGAAGCGCTCAAACGACTCGGCATGCAGTCGAACGACGACATTGCAAGCAATGGCATCCGAATCCTCGAGATGGCGGTGACCTACCCGGTTGACACATCCACCATCAAAGAGTTCGCTCACGGACTGAGCGAACTCATCATCATCGAAGAAAAGCAGCCGATCGTCGAAACCGCGGTGCGCGACATTCTTTCGGGGGCCGCAAATTCGCCGCGCATCATCGGTAAGTCAGTTCACCATGCCGACCCGATAGCGCCCCACCACGGGACGCTCGACACCGGCACGATCACCACTGCGTTACGAACCCGACTCAGCGAACGACTCGGTAACCGCCTTGCTCCCGCAGCCCCGCAGCAAATTCATCACATTGAACTCACAGTTGAGCGCAGCCCATTCTTCTGCTCGGGCTGCCCACACAACTCCTCAACGGTGGTTCCTGAGGGATCGGTAGTCGGAGCAGGAATTGGATGCCACACGATGGTCATGCTCGGCGAACCAGGCCGGGCCGGCGACATTGTTGGTGTCACTGCGATGGGCAACGAAGGATCGCTCTGGATTGGAATGGAAGACTTTGTTTCCACCGATCACATGATCCAAAACATCGGTGACGGCACGTACTTCCACAGCGGGCAGCTCGCCATCACCTCCGCCGTTGCGGCGGGAAGCCACATGACATTCAAATTGCTCTACAACGGCGCAGTATCGATGACCGGTGGCCAAACACCATCTGGTCAACTTTCGCCCGCTGCGGTTGCCGCCAATCTTCTCCGCCAGGGAGTCACTCGTGTCATCGTCACCACCGACGACACCGACCGGCATAACGACTGGCCCTCCGAGGTTGACGTATGGCATCGCTCTCGCCTCATCGAAGCACAAGAGGTGCTCGCGGCAACTCCGGGCGTCACCGTGCTCATCCACGATCAGCCATGTGCCGCCGAGCTCCGGCGCGATCGCAAACGCGGACGTGCTGTCACCCCGACCGACCGAATCGTCATCGACCATCGCATCTGTGAGGGCTGCGGCGATTGCGGCCGCACCAGCAACTGCTTGTCCGTGCAGGCATTCGACACCCCATGGGGACGAAAAACTCGCATCGACCAGAACTCCTGCAACCTTGACCAATCATGTGTCGATGGTGACTGCCCATCGTTCATCGCCGTTGACACCGAGCCGAGCCTCTTCGCTCGCCTCACCTCGCGCATGTTCGATCGCAATGGCACACCGACACGCCAAACCTCAACCGAGATTCCGACAACTGAGCCACCCCCTCCGACCGCTTCAACACATCGAGACGACCTTGCGATTCGACTCACCGGCGTTGGTGGAACCGGAGTGGTCACCGTCGCACAAGTGATTGGCACCTCAGCGATGCTCGACGGTTGGAGCGTTCAAGGCATCGACCAGATCGGCCTCAGCCAGAAAGCCGGTCCCGTGGTGAGCGACATCCGACTCTCGCGCGGTGGCGCAGTGCAAGCAAGCCGCCTCGGTCAAGGCGATGCGGATGTACTGATCGCTCTTGACAACCTCGTTGCCGCCGGAGCGAACGGTCTTGGAGTCATTTCACCAACGACCATGGTGGTCGGCTCGTCGACCGAGACGCCCACCGCTTCGATGATTGCGCATCCTGAATTGCACCTGCCCGATAGCGATGACATCAAGAGCACCTTGGGTGATGCGACAGACAGCACCAAGCAACTCTGGGCTGACGCGGCTCAGATCACCACCCGCTTTCTTGGCGATGCGACAACGGCAAATGTCTTCGTCGTCGGGATGGCCGTTCAGATTGGCGCGTTACCGATTTCGCTCGACAGCCTCTCCGAGGCAATCCAGGTGAATGGTGCTGCAGTTGACGCCAACCTCACGGCACTTCGCCTCGGCCGCCTGTACGCAGTTGGTCAGTTGAACATCGATGCACCTTCGTCATCAGCAGCAGAAGTCGAACTTCCCGACGATGTCATCGGGCGCTGCGCGGACGACGTGAAGGCCCATAGCGGCACTCGCGCATCACAACGCTTCCTCGGCGCCGTTCAGCGGGTTCGCGACATCGACCCTCACCCATCGCTTGAGTTGACAACAGTTATCGCGACCCACCTTCATCAACTCATGACCTACAAAGACGAATACGAGGTCGCCCGATTAATCGCTACCGGTGACGGAGCCGGTGCATCTGACTCGATTGCAGACGGTAAGGGAGTTCGCTATCGGCTGCTTCACCCGCCGATCCTCGCCGCGTTGGGCGTGAAACGAAAGTTGCGATTTGGCCCGGGGTGGATCCCGATGTTCAAACTGCTGAGACGCGCTCGGGTGCTTCGAGGCACGCCACTCGACATCTTCGGTTATGCCCGAGTCCGCAAGATCGAACGCTCGCTACCTGGCGAGTACCTCGAGCTCGTTAAGGAAATCACTTCTTCGGTCTCGACCCTGCCGTACACCCGTCTCGTCGAATTCGCACGTCTTCCCGACGTCATCCGCGGTTACGAAGAGCTGAAAGAAAGCCGGGTTGAAATCTTCCGCACTCAACGAACAGCGGCACTCGCTGAACTGAAGTAGCTCGCGCTGCGCTTAGTTCGACTCGTGATACGACGAGTAAAACTCTCGGTTTGGCGCCAATACATCAAACACGTCTCCTGTTGGCTCTGGCAACGCAGCATCACTCGTCTCGCATCGTGACACGCGTTCTCCCCATCGGAAAATCACCGAACCCCATGTGACGCCCCCACCGAACGCCGTGATCGCAATCGTGTCACTCGGGGAAATTCTGCCTTCGTCGAGAGCATCGCAAAGCGCCATCGGAATTGATGCGGCAGAGGTGTTGCCATGGTGTGCGATATTCACCATCACCTTCGACTCGGGCACTCCAAGTCGCGACGTCGCCGCTTGAATGATCCGAAGGTTCGCCTGATGAGGAACTACGAGGTCAATATCGTCTGCGTCGAGAGATGCTCGTTCCAACGCTCGGGTCACCGACTCAGCCATACCCTTTACCGCAATCTTGTACACCGCTTGACCTTCAAAATGAAGCCGATGCTGGGAAGGGTCGCGGAATGTCGAAAGCTCCCCACGGGTTCCGAGGGTTGGTATGACCATCGTCGAGCCGGCGGGGCCATCGGCACCGAGGTCGACACCGAGCACGCCAACATCAGCCTGATCAGAGTGCTCAATGATGACTGCCCCCGCTCCGTCGCCAAAAATCACGCAGGAATTTCGATCGCGGTAGTCGAGGAAGAAGTGCAGTTTCTCTACTCCGACGAGAAGGATTCGCCGTGCGACCCCAGATGTCACCAGCGATGTTGCGGTGGCGAAACCATAGACAAACCCAGAACACGCAGCATTGAGATCGAAAGCACCTGCATTGACAGCGCCGAGGCGCTCTTGCAACACACATGCATTACTTGGACAACTGATCTCCGGCGTCACTGTCGCCATAACGATGAGGTCGAGGTCGGTGGTCTCCAGACCCGCAGCAGCGAGCGCATGTCGCGCTGCGACCTCGGCCATATCGGTTGTCTCTACATGACAGATGCCACGTTCAGAAATGCCGGTGCGTTCACGAATCCACTCGTCATCGGTATCGACAAGTGCGCTGAGGTCAGCGTTTGTCAACGACAACGGAGGTCTGCATTTCCCCCACCCTGTTATTACTGCCCCCATGTGTCCCCCAGTTGCTCAGCTGCCCAACGTGGGAGCGTTGCTGAATAATAGGTAGACGATGAGCATCAAGGCGAAGCCAATGAATGACATGGTTGCTACACCAACAAATCTCACCATCGACGGATGTACCGGGTTTTCGCCGGCACGCAACGGGCCGTGCAACGAGTCATATCGAAACTCAGCCCAGAAAATCACGACGCCTCCAACCGCCACCCAGAGAGCTCCAAACACGCCAAACAGGTAATGCGCATGCTCTGAAGCTGCGCGGGCAAGCAGTGCTCCCGCAATGACCGTGGCCAGACCTGTGCGCTCCCATGCCAACGACGTTCGCTCGTGGGGAAGAGGCGGGTCAAACGAATTCAGTGGGCGCTGATGACGACGCCCCCGACGTTGCCTCATCGCGAATCGATCACCAGCAGGGTCACTGCGGCCACTCCGATCAGGGCGACACCAATGGCGGTGATCTGAGGAAGGTATGACGCAGGGAGAGGCTGTTCGAGGCGCATTGCGCGCTCGTTGAGTGACCAACGGCGAAACGCCGTTGAGGCGGTCACAAACGCAAGCGCCAACACCATGACTCCGATGACTTCAACGCCTTCAATGTCTTTGAGAACAACGATCGACCCTAAACCGCCTGCAACAAGAGCCAATGAAGTTCGGATCCATGAAAGAAAGGTGCGTTCGTTTGCAAGAGTAAATCGGTAGTCAGGGTCGACACCCCAACCTCTCGGGTCAGGTGGAAACAGATATTCGCGCAGCTTCATTTGGTGACACCTAGCTCGGCGATGGCTGCGAGAAAACGATCATTCTCCGCAGGGCTACCGATGGTGACCCTGATGCCCTCTCCGTCAAACGGCCGCACCACCACTCCGCGCTTCTCTAGCTCGGTTGCGAGCCTCATGGTGTCAGAACCAGTCGAGAGGTACACGAAATTGGCTTGGTGGGCGGGCATCCACCATCCCATCTCAGAAAGTTGTGCCTCGACACGGCCTCGTTCGCTCACAATCACTGCGCACCGGGCTTCAATTTCTTCGATGTTGTCAATCGCCGCAATCGCAGCCGCTTGCGCAGCTGCGTTGACGTGAAACGGGACAGCAACTTTGTCAATGTCAGCGATGACTTCCGGGTCACCGACCGCATAGCCCACTCGCAGACCAGCAAGACCATGTGCTTTCGACAGGGTCCGCGTCACGAGCACATTCCGAAACTGCGGAACGATGTCGGCGACCGGGTCGGGAGTACCAGCGTCGACGAATTCGCGGTAGGCCTCATCGATCACAACAATCACCTCTTCGCCTGCTGCCGAGGCGATTCGCACGATGTCATCGTGGCTGAGGACAGTGCCCGTCGGGTTATTTGGGGTCGCAAGCATGACCACTTTCGTCGCCGGAGTGAGTGCTGCAATGATGCCATCGATGTCATAGGTCAAGTTGTCGAGTAGAGGAACCCGAACCATCTCGGCTCCGGTGAGTTGCGAGTAAATCGGATACACCTCAAACGAACGCCATCCAAAAATAATCTCGTCACCCGGATCGAGGTAGGTGAGGAAAATCTGTTGCAGCAACCCGACCGAGCCGTTTCCAATGGTGATGTGGTCGTCTGAAATGTCGAGCCACTCACCGATCCGAGACCGTAACTCTCCCCCGCGGTGATCGGCGTAGCGGTTTGCCCCGCGAACTGCGGAAAGAACAGCATTCTCCACAGCAGAGATGGGGCTCTCAGGGTTTTCGTTCGACGCAAGTTTTACTGCGTCGGCAACTCCATGCTCTTGTTGCGCTTGTTTTGCATCACGTCCCGGCCGGTACGCGGGAAGTGCTTCTACGGCAGATCGGGGCCGTCCGGGTCGTGCTTGTGTGTTCACGCCTACGAACGGTAGCGGCCGACGACACCTGAGTTCTCAAGTTCGTCAATCTCTTCGTCCGAGTACCCGAGTTCTAGAAGCACTTCTCGACCGTTCTCACCGAGCACAGGAGCAAATCGGCGGGGTTTGGCATCGACGGGTACCCCTGGTGCAAGTGAGGGAGTCATGCGGTAGCGACCGAGGCGCGGATGGTCGGTCATCGGCAGTGAATTCGCCACGTCATCGAGGGTGACAACTTCGTGTACCGGCACGCCAGCCGTCGCACAGGCGTCGACAAACTCTTGGGTGGTGTGGGTTTCGGCAATTCGCTGGTACTCGCGGTAGAGCTCATCGATGTTGTTGAGCCGGCCTAAGCGCGAAACAAATCGCTCGTCTTCGAGCATTTCCAGGCGACCGCCAATGCGAATCAGACCCTCGAAGTGGTGTCGTTCGTACGCAAGAATTGCCACGAGGCCCCCATCTGAGGTTCGAAGCGGGCGACGTTCTGCGCTCAATAATCTCGGATACCCCGCTCGCGAAAGTTGTGGTTCGGGAATTGCTTCTGCTCCGTGCTCTACGAGCAAAAATGCACGCATCATGTCGTACATCGCAAGCACTGTGTCAGTTCCCTCACCTGTTCGTTCACGGTGGAAAAGCCCAGCGAGCACCGCTTGTGTGAGCGCCATTCCCGACACCTTGTCGGCGATAAGAATCGGCGCCATCACCGGTGGAAGCCCCGAACGCTCATTGGTGTCAACGAATCCGGTCGCTGCCTGAATGATGTCGTCGTATGCAGCGGCGTCGGCATTTGGTGAACTCGGGTCGTAGCCAGCTGCCGCAACCCAGACAAGATCCGGGCGAAGCGGCCGTAAATCGTCGGGAGTAACACGAGCACGCTCACGAGAGCCCGGACGAAGGTTGGTGACGAACACATCGCTCTCTGCAACAAGTTTCTCGAATATCGCCCGACCCCCGTCACTGCGCAGGTCCAACACAATGCTGCGTTTATTCCTCATGAGGTTCAATGTCACGCCGGAGACATCGGGGTGAGGGCCTTTGCCCATATGCCGGTTGGCATCTCCCACCGGCGTTTCGACAACGGTGACCTCAGCGCCCATGTCGGCGAGAATCTGGGTACCAAAAGGACCCATAATGACCGCCGTCAGGTCAAGAATTTTTACGCCCGCAAGCGGTTGGTAATGACTCATCGACTTCTCAGTCGAGCAGGTCGACAGGGATGTCGACAAATCGGGCACGAAGCCACTCACCGAGACTCTTCGCTTGCCCATCGGTTCGTGTCGATGCTGCGACACCTTCAGAGAGCAATCCTCTGACCACGAAGTTCAACGACCGAATGTTTGCGAACGCGTATCGGTCAACGGTGAGGTTCGCTGTCTCTGGGAGCAAGTCTTTGAATCGTTCAACGGTGAGGAATTCATCGAGCCACAGCCAGGCCTCATCACTTCGGGCGAACATCCCAAGGTTTGCGTCTCCACCCTTATCGCCGGAGCGCGCACCAAATAATGTGCCCAAAGGAGCGCTACGTGTTTCACCCATTGAGGCTGAACCCTGGGGACCTGGGGTGGGTTCGACGCTCACCGGCGAGTGCTCTGGCGCCACCGATTCAACTTGACGCGTTGAGCCGTTCACATGCATGTAGGCGGGAACGAGGTCAGCCGGCACAAGCGCTGGTCGGTACACGCCGAACGGCGAGCCCGCTGATGGGCCTCCCGACAGCGAGTAAAAGCCAGGAATGCTCGACAGACCGGTTTCAACAAATGCGTTTGAGAAGGCGCGACCGACTTTGCGCTCGTCACGGTCTTTTACGCTGATGCGAAGTTGGGCAGTTGCCGCTTCGTTACTTTCCGGATCGCTGTGGTCGGTCCGTACGAGACGAACCTCGCACTCTTCGAAGTCTGCAGCGGCATAGGGCGAAGCCTCCCAGAATGCTTCGAGAGCCATCTCTGATTTTTCGTCAACGTCAAGTCCGGTGAGCGCAAGCACCATGTCATTTCGGTAGCCACCAAGTTCGTTCATCGCAACCTTCAATGATCCGGTTGGTGGCTCGCCCTTCACGCCCGAAATTCGAACCCGATCGGGCTCAACTTGTTCAAGAGAAATGGTGTCGAACCGTGATGTCACATCAGGTCCGAGATATCGAGCGCCACCGATTTCGTAGAGCAATTGGCTGGTCACCGTTCCGACCGAGACCAGACCACCCGTTCCGTCATGCTTACCGATCACACTCGAACCATCCGCGAACACGTCGGCGAATGGAAATCCGATTCGCTCGCGACCCGGCACCTCGGTGAAGAAGGAATAGTTCCCTCCAGTGACCTGTCCTGAGCATTCGATGACGTGACCAGCAACGACTGCGCCAGCGAGAGCGTCCCAATCTGTACGCGACCAACCGTGGTGGTATGCCGCCGGGCCACAGACGACTGCTGCATCTGTTACCCGGCCGGTTACAACGATGTCAGCACCCTCGGTGAGAGCATCAACGATGCCCCAGCAACCGAGGTACGCATTTGCCGATACATAGCGCGATACGTCGCCCAGCCCATTCGCTGGATCGAAAGCGACGAGATTTCTACTTTCAGCAAGATCGACCGCTCGATCGAGAAGATTGTCGCCGTCGACGTAGGCAATAGTTGGGCTGAGACCGAGACGGTCGGCAATTTCTTGAAGGGCGTCTGCACATCCACCCGGGTCGAGTCCACCAGCGTTCGAGACGACTTTGATGCCACGATCAAGACAGGTTCCCATCACCTGCTCCATCTGAGTGACAAAGGTCGACGCATATCCGCGGCCAGGATTTTTTGCGCGAATTCTCGAAAGGATGAGCATCGTGAGTTCGGCCAGCCAATCCCCCGTGAGGACATCGATCGGGCCGCCTTCAACCATTTCCTTTGCACCCGATAGACGATCACCGAAAAACCCGGAGCAGTTCGCAATACGAATCGAGTCACTCATGAGTCCTGGCCTCCGATCTCAAGCTCGACAAGTAGATCGCCCATATCGACGCGATCGCCAACACTGAAACGAACTGCGGTGACCGTCGCTGCAGACGGAGTCGTGATTTGGTGTTCCATCTTCATCGCTTCGATCACCATCAACACTTGGTCGGCCTCGACCGAGTCGCCGTCGGAGACCCGGACGTCGATGACGGTGCCCGGCAGTGGAGCAACAGGTCCTGACCCTGCAAGGTCTGCGTCATGTTCGGCAAAGCGAGGAAGTTCATGCCATTCGGTGCGACCAGACCAGCCGCTCACCAGCCACGACTCGCCGAGGTGAGAAACGGTGGGCGATGTTCGCCGACCGTCGATTTCTAAGGCATCTCCGTAGCGCCGCACCACCGACCGTGGGCGATCATCCGGGTTCAGAGCGCCATCGTCGTCAGCTTTTGGCCACGGGCCAAGCAGAAATTCCCAGGTGTCGCCACCGAGTGAACGATATTCGGCTTCATATTCGACCGGTGCATCACCACCCGATTCGACCATTGTTATCCGCTGCCCACGTGTTGACAGATTTCTCCACCCACTTGGGGCAAAACCCCAGCGTTGATCGGCACGGCGATTGGCTGCAACTCGATCAAGAACGACGGCCACAAGATGCGCGTCGATGTCTGCAGTTTCAGGTCGCACACCCTGCAACACATGAGGCTGCCGATCGAGGTAGCCGGTATCGACGCCACCTTCCACGAACACGTCGTCAGTGAGAATCGCCACGAGGCTGTCTGCGTTGGTGCGAACTCCCCCAATGTCAGCTCGGCGCATCGCATCGGCGGCTACTGCGAGCGCAGTCTGGCGGTCAGCGCCCGTGACGATGATTTTGGCGAGAAGCGAGTCGTAATTTGTTGTCACAACGCTGCCGGGACGAATTCCACTGTCGACCCGAACGCTGCCAGGAACGTCGAATGCAGTGATCACACCGGTCGACGGCATCCACCCGCTACTTGGATCTTCTGCCACAAGACGAAGCTCTACTGCGTGACCACACAGCGAGATTGCCTCCTGAGTCATTCCGAGCCCGACACCTGATGCAACATCGAATTGAAGTCCGACAAGGTCGACACCGGTCACCGCTTCGGTGACCGGATGCTCCACTTGCAAACGCGTATTCACTTCTAAGAATGTGATCGTTCCGTCGTTACCGACAAGGAACTCGACGGTTCCCGCACCCCGATAGTTCACATGACGAGCGAGGCGCGTCGCTCCATCGTGCAACGCTGCACGAACGTCATCGGGCAGGCCGACCGCCGGGGCTTCCTCGATCACTTTCTGATTACGGCGCTGCACCGAACAATCACGTTCACCGAAGTGCAACACCTCGCCTTCGCCGTCGCCCACAATCTGAACTTCGATATGGCGACCCTGTTCGATGAAGGGCTCAATAAACACGGTCGCATTGCCAAATGCCGCAGCCGCCTCACGCGAAGCTGACTCGATTGCGGCTGCGAGGTCGTCACCCTCTCGGACGATGCGCATCCCTCGGCCGCCACCACCTGCAGCAGCTTTCACCAATGCTGGCATCGATACGTCTGCCGGAGTGCTGCCATCGGCTGCAACCTCAATAATCGGAGTCGTCGGAACACCTGCCTCTTCGGCCGCACGTTTTGCCGCCACCTTGTCACCGAGCAGTTCGATCTGTTCGGCGGTTGGTCCAACCCACATGAGGCCCGCTGCTTCAACCGAACGTGCCGCCTCCGCGTTTTCGGCGAGAAATCCATACCCGGGATGTACCGCATCGCATCCGTTCGCAACCGCTGCCTCAACAATTGCATCGATGCGTAAATAACTCTCGGCTGCGGTCTCTCCGCCGAGTGCCACGGCCGCATCCATCGAGTCCAGGTGGAGCGATGTGCTGTCAGCGTCTGAGTACACGCCGACACACGAGATGCCGCGGTCTCGAGCGGTGCGCGCAATACGAATTGCGATCTCGCCGCGATTTGCGATGAGGAGTCGTCGGATCTGTCGAGTTGCCATGATCAGTGCCTCCACACGCCGTATTCGGTCGCCCCGCGGACTTCGTTCGAGTGAATCGCCGAGAGCGCCATTCCTAAGACATGCCGGGTGTCATTCGGGTGGATAATTCCGTCATCCCAAATTCGACCGGTGGCAAACAGTGCCGAACTTTCGCTTTCGATTTGCGCCTCAAGGGCTTCTTTTTGGGTGTTCAACTGTTCTTCGTCAACGTCAATGCCGCGGCCGGCTGCGGCATTTCGAGCGACTATGTCCATGACACCGGCAAGCTGTCGGCCACCCATCACTGCGATTTTGTGATTCGGCCACGTGAAAATAAATCGAGGGTCATATGCCCGACCCGCCATGCCGTAGTTACCAGCCCCGTACGAGGCTCCCACCATGAGCACGACGTGAGGGACCTCAGAGTTCGACACTGCGTTGATGAGCTTCGCCCCATTGCGAATGATGCCGCCCCGCTCGGCCTGTGAACCCACCATGAAGCCGGTGATGTTGTGCAAAAAGACAAGCGGCGTGTTGGTGCGGTTGCAGAGTTGAATGAACTGTGCACCCTTTGCCGCCTCTTCTGAGAACAAAATGCCGTTGTTGCCAATGAACCCGACAGGGAATCCGTGCACCGATCCCCAGCCGCAGATCAATTTGTCGCCATACAGCGGCTTGAACTCTTCAAAACGGCTTCCGTCGAGAACCCGGGCGTACACCTCCCGGATATCAAACGGCACCCGGACATCTGCCGAAGCACAACCGATGAGCTCATCGGTTGGGTACAGCGGTTCATCGGCCGGTTCAGTCGGGCCAGGACCGAGTTTCTCCCACCTCAGGTGAGCAACGATTTCCCGGGTAATCCGGAGCGCATCCATTTCATCGACGGCGAGGTAATCGGACAATCCGCTCACCCGAGAGTGCATCTCGGCTCCACCGAGGGTTTCCTCATCAACAATTTCGTCGATCGCCATCTTCACGAGGGGCGGCCCACCCAAGTACGCCGTGCCTCGCTCTTTCACAAAGACCGTGTAATCACTCATTCCGGGCGTATATGCGCCACCGGCTGTTGCCGGTCCGAACCCAACTGCGATTGTCGGAATACCCGCTTTCGACAATTGGGTTTGATGTTTGAAGCTCGCGCCCCCCGGAACAAAGATGTCGGCTTGATGTGGAAGGTCTGCGCCCGCTGACTCGTTCAACGCAATCCACGGCAAACGATTCTGGGCAACGATTTCGAAGAACCGTGAACTCTTCTCAACGGTTCGTGGGTTTGACGAACCGCCTCGGTACGTCATATCGGTAGCGGTGATACCGACTTCCACACCCTCAATAATTCCGATGCCCATGACCACTCCGGCGCCGATCGGGAATTCAGATCCCCATCCGGCAAGCGGACTCAGCTCTAGAAACGGCGTGTCGGGGTCGACGAGCTGCTCGATGCGCTCACGAGCGAGCATCTTCCCGCGTTTGCGATGACGGTCGACATACCGTTGCCCACCAATTGTCTCTACTTTCGAGAGTTCATCAGCAGCAAGACCCCAGAGTGCTTCCATCTCCGCCTTATTGCTCTGGAACTCAGAACTGCGCGTATCGAGCCGCGATCGAATGACTGATCTCGGTCGTGCCGCGCTCCCCACAGCTATTTCGTTCGACACAATCAATGACCGTAGGTGGTGGTACCTTCGAGAGTCAATCTGGTACCGCGAGACGGCGCTAACAACGACAGTCCGAATGGACGTGGAACGCCGCATATAGGGGGGAAAATGACCGTTCAAGGTGTTCTCGATGACCTCATCGCCGAGCAGCAGGCGCTTGATGATGTCGTCTCGCCGCTTTCACCGCAGCAATGGGCTGAAGCAACTCCGAGCCCCGGGTGGAATGTCGCTGATCAAGTCGCTCATCTCACCTACTTTGACGCCACCGCAGCGCTAGCCATCCGCGATACGTCTGCATTTATCGAACATCGCGATCATCTCGCAGGGTTGATGTCTGATCCAGCGGCGGTTGAGCGAGAGACGATGGATCCGCTTCGCGCTCTCACCGGCGACGGTCTCCTCAGCGAATGGCGTGCCAATCGCCGAGCTCTCGAAGCCGCCGGCCGAACCCTCGCCGAGGATGCGCGCGTCGAGTGGTACGGCCCATCGATGGGAGCCAAGTCATTTCTCACTGCACGTCTCATGGAGGCATGGGCACACGGACAAGATGTCGTCGACACGCTCGGCGCCAGCAGACCCGCGTCTGACCGTTTGCGCCACATCGCCCAACTAGGAGTCATCACCCGCGGTTGGAGCTACATCAACCGAGGGCTTGAGGTTCCCGCGGGCAATGTGTCGGTGAGACTGACCGCTCCGTCTGGCGACGTGTGGGAATGGAACCTTGACGATGCAGATGCCGCGGTATCTGGTAGCGCAGAAGATTTCTGTCTCATCGTCACGCAGCGTCGCCATGTCGATGACACAAATCTCGTGACCGAGGGAGAACTTGCCCGCGCCTGGATGCTCCAAGCTCAAGCCTTTGCTGGTGGGGCAACCGACGGCCCGACCGCGGGCGCGTGGAAGGACACCTGATGGATTTCGATTTTCCTACCGACGACGATCCACGACGGAGTGAACTGCGAACGTGGCTCGCTGAGCATCCATCTCCTACGAGTGCCGAACTTCATGAGGCAGGTCTTCTAGTCCCCCATTGGCCTCGTCCTTGGGGAGTTGAAGCAGACCCCATTCATCAACTCATCATCGATGAGGAACTAAAGGCTGCCGGAGTGCGAGAAACCTCGGTATCGACAAATCCGATCGGCGTTGGGTGGGCCGCTCCAACGATTCTGCTTGCGGGGACTGAGTGGCAAAAAGAGCGCTTTCTTCCGAAAATTTTCAGCGGAGAAGAGCAATGGTGCCAACTCTTCAGCGAACCCGACTCGGGTTCCGACCTTGCATCGCTGGCAACCCGGGCCGTCCGAGATGGCGACGAGTACATCATCAACGGTTCAAAAATCTGGTCGAGCGGTGCCCATCATTCGGAATACGGCATCCTCATTGCGCGAACCGACGCTGACGTACCGAAACATAAAGGGATCTCCTACTTCATCATTCCGATGGATATTCCTGGGCTCACGCTGTCACCGATCATCGACATGACGACCGCTCATTCGTTCAATCAAACGTTCTTCGATGACGTTCGCCTTCCTGCGAAATATCTCGTTGGACAAGAGGGCGACGGGTGGCGACTCGCAAAAGTCACGCTTGCCAACGAACGCGTGTCGTTGTCATCAGCCGGCTCGTTGTGGGGTTCAGGGCCATCGGCCGATGACCTCCTCAATCTTGTGCGGAGCAACGGAGGCTGCGATGACCCGGTAATGCGTCAACGCATTGCCGGCTTGCACATTGAGTCAGAAGTGCTTCGCCTCAACCGACTTCGAACCTTGAGTGCCCGACTAAATGGGCGCACGCCAGGTGCCGAAGCCTCGGTACAAAAGATCATGGGTGACGAGCACGGTCAACACGTCATGGAATTGGCGAAAGACCTCGTCGGCGCATCGGGCGTGTTGACAGGTTCCGGCCCGGCTGGAGACATTCCTAGCCGTGCACAACGTGGAGCGACCGAAGTGAACTTTGCTCGTGGCGACGGCAGCCAATTCCCAGAAGTTGACCCGCTGTGGCACTATGGCTGGCTGTTTTCTCCCGCTCTCACCCTTGGTGGAGGAACATTTGCTGTACAGCGCAACATCGTCGCCGAACTCGTACTTGGGCTTCCCCGTGACATTCATGGGGATGCCGGGATGACATGGTCTGAATTTCGAACCCGAAAGGAACCATCATGAGAACTCGTGTGACCGACATGCTCGGAATCGACATTCCCATTCTTGCCTTCAGTCACTGTCGTGACGTCGTCGCCGCAGTAACAAAGGCGGGAGGTCTCGGAGTGCTGGGTGCGGCGGGCCACTCAGATAAGCAGCTCGAGATCGACCTTGATTGGATCGAAGAACAGGTTGGCGATCTTCCGTACGGCGTCGATCTCATCGTGCCGGCGAAGTACACCGGCTCCGACCAGGGCGGAATGACCGTTGCCGAACTCGACGAAATGATTCCTAGTGAGCACCGAGACTTCGTCGACAAACTCCTCGATGACTATGGGGTGCCCGCCCTCGAAGAAGAGCAAGGAGGCAGGGGGCTCGGCGCAGAATCGAAATCAGCGCCACTCAGCGCAGACCGCGCGGCGCCTCAACTTGAGATCACTCTCGCCCATAAGGCTGCTCTTGTCGTGAATGCCCTTGGCCCGCCTCCGGCCCACATGCTCGATAGCGCGCATGAGCAAGGTCGGCTAGTTGGAGCGCTTGCAGGAAAGGCGCAACACGCCGAACGTCACGCTGCGGTCGGGGTCGACATCGTCATCGCTCAAGGATCTGAGGCTGGTGGCCACACTGGAGAGATCGGCACGATGGTGCTCATTCCCGAGATCGTCGACGCACTCGGAGGTCAAGTTCCCGTGCTTGGCGCTGGCGGTATCGGTCGCGGACGTCAGATGGCAGCCTCGATGGCTCTCGGCGCAGAAGGCGTGTGGTGTGGATCGGTCTGGCTGACCACCGAGGAAGCGGAGACACACCCAACCGTGAAAGAGAAGTTCCTCGCCGCAACGTCATCAGACACATTGCGGTCGAAATCTCGTACCGGTAAGCCGGCCCGTCAGTTGCGAACCGCGTGGACAGACGCCTGGGAAGATCCAGCAAACCCGAAGCCGCTCCCAATGCCATTACAGCCAATGCTCGTTGACACAGCGATTCGACGAATCGATCGCGCCGCTCACGACTCATCATCGGGTGCAGCACAGCTTGCGAACTATTTCGTCGGTCAGATCGTTGGAACGATGAATGTGTCAAAGCCTGCTGCTCGCGTCGTCTATGAGATGGTCGAGGAGTTCATTGAATCAGTGCAGCGCCTCGACGGCCTGATGAACGACTGATCCGAAGCACCGGCGTCTCGCACCTAACTTCACGACACCTCGAGCTTTCTGACAAATGCGAGGTCGGTCACGGCACGACCGGCCTCAACTCCCTTTCGCTCGAATCGAGTCGCCGGGCGATCAGAGGGTCGCTCCACGATGCCTCCATCGAGTTCTGGGTGGGCCGAGCACACGGCGAGCATCTGTTCTGCATAGTCGTCGATATCGGTCGCCATACGCAGGCGGCCACCACCCACAATCCACGGAACCAATCGACCAATGATCGGTTCGGTCACGAGTCGCCGCTGGCGTTGGCGAGGTTTCGGCCACGGGTCAGGAAACCACACCCTGATTTCGGTGAAGGTTGGCGCCGGAAGCCGCGTAATGAACTCAAGAGCGTCTCCGTGAATCACCCGAAGGTTTGTGAGTTCATTCGAGCGAAGATCAACAAGAAGCCGAGCAATGCCAGGCGTATGGACATCGGCTGCAATGAGGTCAACATCAGGTTCCGCTAACGCAGACGCAATCGCCGCTTCACCTGCACCAGAACCGATTTCCAAGACCACAGGTGCTGACCGCTCAAAAATCTCCTCCGCTGAAGTCGGAGGACCTTCGACATCTAATCCGAATAGTGGGAGTAACTCTTCAAACGCAGTCGACCGAGCCTGTGACATTCTTCGTCGGCGTGGTTTAAAGGTTCTCGCAACCGCCATTGGGCGTTCGTCAGGAGCGCGCATCATTCCCCTCGCTGGGTGCTGAGGAACCGCTCCATGAGATGCCTCCCTGCGGTGATCGGTGGCGCAACTTCACCATTTGAAGGCCGGCAAGGGTCGAGAACCTCAATGACTGCATCCCAATTCGCATTATGAAAAAAGGCAATCGACTGCCGTTCATTAGGACCGCTGTCGGGTGGAGGAACCTGCACCCGGTGAAGGGTGGAGCGCCAACGACCAGCCGTCCATCGTTCGAGCGCATCTCCAATGTTGACGACGTACGCACCCTCCTCAGCAGGTACTGGGTGCCACTCATCGTCGGCTCCACGAACTTCGAGCCCACCGGGAGCATCATCTTGGCGAAGCAATGTCAATGTTCCGTAATCGGAATGAGCGCCTGCCCTGAGCTGCCTGGAAGCGACCGAGGACGGCTCGACATGCGGGTAATGCAAGAGACGTAACGCCGAGGTGTGGCGATCGATCGATGAGGTAAAGGTGTCACCCGACATGCCGAGCCCTCGTGCCATCAACGAAAGCAACTGCTCGCACAACAATGCGAGTTCGTCGTAGTAGCGCTGCATGAGGTCGGACATGCCCTTTGGTTCTACCGGCCACCGGTTCGGGGAGTACGCAAATGCGGCTGCCGGATCTCGTGAGACGATCGTCTGAAGTTCACTCGCATCGACAAAAGGGCCGATTGAAAACGTTTCTTTTAGATCGGGCGGGGTCGACTCCCCTCGGCTTGCTGCTAATCGCTCGACTTGGAATGGGCCGTACCCGTACGCATCACCATCTGGGAACGCAACCGCAAGTTTTGTCTCGTCATCGAGAGCAAAAAACGTAGACGCGCAATCCCATGCGTCTCTCTCAAGAACCGGGTCGACTCCGTGCCCAATGACCTGCATAAACCCAAATGAGCTACATGCATCGTCGAGTTGTCGAGCGACAATCTCAGCCGGCTCGCGCAGATCTATCGTCGGAATAGACATCACAAAGAGAGAAGCAGACGCCGACCGTTAACGGTTCACGCCGCCTCGCAGATGCTGGGTTTTTCAGGCAGCTGAACGCTCAAGGATGTGAACACCACATGCCGATGCAAGTCCGATCACGTGGGCAAGTCCAACTTTTGCGCCCTCAATCTGGCGATCGCGTGCTTCACCGCGAACGTGCTGGCAGACCTCCCAAATGTTGGCGATACCTGTGGCTGAAATTGGGTGCCCCTTCGATTGGAGACCGCCTGAGACGTTGACCGGAAGTCTTCCGTCACGATGTGCTGCGCCTGATTCGAAGAAGTCGACTGCGCCACCCTCCTCGCAGAGCATCAGGTTGTCGTAGTGCACGAGTTCAGCGGTTGCGAAACAGTCGTGAAGTTCGACGAGGTTGAGGTCTTGTGGTCCGACACCGGCCTGTTCATAGGCCTGGCGGGCTGCGCTTCGGGTCAGCGTGTTGACATCGGGAAGCACTTGACATGCCTCTTGCCAAGGGTCACTCGTGAGAATTGAGGCGGACACTTTCACCGCTCGACGCTGCTGCTCAAGAGAGAGTGTCTTCAGCTTCTCACCATTAATGACGACAGCCGCCGCAGCACCGTCGCAGTTTGCTGAACACATCGGACGAGTATTCGGGTAGGCGATCATGACGTCGTTCATGATCTGCTCGAGGCTCATCGCTTTGTTGTACGCAGCAAGCGGGTTCAACGTCGAATGAGCATGGTTCTTCTCGCTGATCTTTGCGAACAACTCGAAATCGGCGCCACCGTACTTGTGGCCATACTCCATGCCGATTTGCGCGAATACGCCTGGCATCGATTCGGTGCCGATTCGACCATCAACCGGGCCGACCGCACCGAAGCGTCCGTTGCGCTCCCACTCATCATTGTCGGCTTTTGCTCTACCCCCTGCTCCGAGCAGTCCGGCTCCGGCGAGTTTTTCGACGCCGACTGCTAGGCCCATGTCGACCTCACCAGCTTTGACCGCCATGATGGCAGTGCGAAGAGCGGTGGCACCCGTTGCGCATGCGTTCGAGACGTTGTAGGCGGGAATGCCGGTCTGACCGACTTGCTTTTGTAGTTGCTGGGCGATGCTGCCTGAGCCGAGCAGGTTTCCAGCAGCAAGGATGCCGATATCGGCCATCGTGACCCCTGCATCTGCGAGTGCGCCTTGAATGGCTTCGGCACCAAGGTCGACTACGTCAAGGTTGGGGTGCTTACCGAACTTTGTCATGTGAATCCCGAGGATCCAGATGTCGTCGCTTCTACTCATGATCTCTCCTTAGTTCTGAGTTGGGCCTGCGCTCAGGCTGGCTCGAATCCATAGTTGACCGCTTCTACGCCAGCAGAATCTGTACCCACCACCGTAGTGGCAAGGCGAACGTTCATTCCGAGACTGACATGTTCGGGGTCGGGTGGACAATTGATGATGTTTGCTCGAACGCTGGTGCCACCGCAATCGATGACCGCCGCGACAAAGGGCACCTCAACGCCAGGGGCAGCGAAGGTGACGATCGAAAATGATCGAACTACTCCTTCGGTGGGAATGTCGACCGGCGTGAAGTCGGTCGCAAAGCACGCCGCGCATGCGTTGCGTCGATCGAAATAGCGGGCGCCGCATGAAGTGCATTCATTGGCGACAAGATGTGGTGTCGGCTCAAGTCTGAGGTACTCGACAAACGGAATCTGTGTTGCGGTCGACATACGTCCTCCTTTGGTATTTAGGGTGAACATACGCCGTTATTTTGCGCAACGACGAGTCGGTCGGACGACCCACAAAGTGGCAGGCTGGTGAGATGTCGCTTCTCGAACCGATGGACGGTCTCAGCGCCGAGGAATCTGAATTTGTTGACGTGATTGCGAAGTGGGTTGACAATGAGGTTCGCCCCGTCGTTCGAGACCTCGAACACTCAGATACGTACCCCGAGGCACTTATCGATCAGATGAAAGAGCTCGGTGTCTTCGGGCTCGCTATCGGTGAGCCGTGGAATTCAGGTTCGGTGTCGGGTCGTTGTTATGCCCGAATCACCGAAGAGATCGCTCGGGGGTGGATGTCGCTGTCGGGTGCATTCGGCGGACACTCAGTGGTGTCAAAACTGCTCACGCGCCACGGCACCCCTGAACAGCAAGAGCGCTACTTGCCACTCATGGCAACCGGCGAACTTCGGGCAACGATGGCCCTAACTGAGCCTGACGGCGGGTCTGATCTCCAAGCGATTCGTACCGTTGCGCGACCAACATCTCGTGACGGTGTCGACGGCTACGTCATCAATGGGGCGAAGACCTGGATCACCAATTCCCGGATGTCAGATGTCGTTGCGCTGTTGTGCAAAACAGACCCGGAGGCAATCCCCTCGCATACAGGAATTTCGATTCTGCTCGTTGAGAAAGTTCCGGGATTCACCGTGGGCCGCAACCTGCCGAAACTCGGGTACAAAGGTGTCGAGAGTTGTGAGCTCTCGTTTGACGATTGCTTCGTTCCTACATCTGCCCTGTTAGGCGGAGCGGAGGGTCAAGGGTTCACCCAGATGATGGGCGGACTTGAGATTGGGCGCATTCAGGTGGCCGCGCGCGCGATCGGAGTTGCACGCGCCGCGTTTGATGATGCCCTCGAATATGCAACCCATCGAGAAACCTTCGGCCAACCGATCTGGCGCCACCAGTCGGTCGGCAATCTCCTCGCCGATATGGCAACTCAGATAACTGCCGGGCAACGGCTGAATTATCACGCCGCTGAGCGGTTCGATAGTGGCGTGCGGGCCGACCTCGAAGCAGGAATGGCAAAGCTGTTCTGTTCTGAAATGGCTGCGAAGGTGGCGCTCGATGCCATCAGAATCCACGGTGGGCACGGATATTCAACCGAGTTTGATGTTGAGAGGTATTACCGAGATGCTCCGCTCATGATTGTCGGTGAGGGCACCAACGAAATTCAGCGCAATGTCATCGCCCGCCAGCTCGTCGAGCGCCGGACGAAACGCTGACCTACCTGCCGATGGCACCGGCTGCGACAAGCTCAGTGATGTCGTCATCGAGGTAGCCCAATTCATAGAGAATGCTCGTTGTGTGCTCACCGACCTCAGGAATCGCACTCATTGGCTCATCATGGCCATGCATGATCGCTGGGGGTCGGAGCGTTTGAATGCTCCCACCGGCTGTCTCAATCGACCGCCATCGATCTCGCTCAATGAGGTTTGGGTGGGTGATCACTCCGGTGATGTCATTTACTCGTCCGTTTGCGATGCCTGCAGCGTCGAGCCGACCTGCAACCTCGTTCACCGTTGACGAGCGGAATACATCTTCAATAACGGCCAACAGCTCAGCACGGTGTTGATGACGGTCGTCATTGGTTGCGAACCGGCTATCGGTCGTCACCTCTGGTCGCTGCAACACGTCGGCACAGAACGACTCCCACTCGCGTTGATTCTGAATGCCAAACTGCACCCGCCCGTCCGACGCAGCGAATGATCCATACGGGTAAATCGATGGGTGGGAGTCACCTGCTCGAACCGGACCCTCCCCTGTGTACAGGCCGTAGTTGATCGGGTGACCCATCCATTCGATGAGAGCATCAAATAGTGACACCTCGATTTCGGTTCCCTCGCCGGAGGTGCCGCGATGAACGAGCGCAGCAAGAACAGATGAGTACACGTACATTCCCCCTGCAATGTCGGCAACTGAAATTCCGGCACGAACCATTTCTGATGCAGAGCCAGTGACCGAAAGCAGTCCGGCTTCCGCCTGAATAAGCAGGTCGTACGCCTTGCGATCTTCGAGTGGGCCACCTCGTCCATACCCTGTGAGGTCAACCGTGATGAGTTGTGGGTTGACCTCTCTAAGTTGAGCTGATGACAGGCCGAGCCGATCGGTCGCTCCTGGCGAGAGGTTCTGCACCACGACATCAGCCGACGCCGCAAGTTCTTTCACGATCGACTGGGCTTTCGAATGTTTGAGGTCAAGGGCAATCGACTCTTTCGAGCGATTCAGCCATGCGAAGTAACTCGAGAGCCCTTTCACACGAGCGTCGTAGTGGCGAGCAAAATCACCCTCTCCGGGCCGCTCAACTTTGATGACCCTTGCGCCAAGATCGGCAAGTTGACGGGTCGCGAACGGCACAGCCACCGCCTGCTCTAAGGCAAGGACGGTAAGGCCACTCAAGGAAGCCTTCATCGGTCTCACTCGTAGCCAGGGGGCGAAACAAACCCTCCAAGTTCGCGCTCGACAAGTTCAGCAAACCTGATCGAACGACGGTCGTGCAAATGTGGAGCGACGATCTGGATTCCCGCGGGGAGGCCGTCGGCACAGAGGCCGACTGGTGCAACCGTTCCGGGAAGATACGAGTTGCACGACCATCCGGCCCAGAACAATTGGTCGACGACGAGTTCACTTCCGCCGTTGATCGGAATGCGGCGGGTCGCTCGCGTTCCTGAGTGGTCATGTGGGTATGCAGTCGACGCCGCGGTCGGGCACAGCAAGAGGTCGTACTCACCGAAGAATTCCGCCCACGTATTGCGGTAGCCCTCGCGACGATTGTGATGTTGGAACCATTCGCGGTGTGACATCGTCATCGCATGGTCGACGAGAGCTTGGTAACCACGGTCACCACCGTCCCAAGCGGTAGACCCTTCGACAGCGGCGGCGAAGACCTCATCATTCGACTGTGCACCCGTTGCGGCACGAAGCAACATGAGGTAGTTCTCGAAGTACTCGTGTTGATCAATTTGTGGCGTGGCCTCTTCGACAACGCAACCCGCTGCCGCAAGGGCGTCAACGGCATTCTGAAGTTGATCGAGCATCACAGAGTCATTTTCAATGACCGGGGTGTCGAGCATGACCGCAACTTTGAATTCGCTGAGGCGAGTCTGTCGTGCTTCAGGAAGAGCAACCTGGTAGCCGGTCGAATTCATACCGGTCGGACCAGCAAGCACAGATAATGCGAGATCGAGATCGGCTGCCGACCGAGCGAGTGGGCCGCAGACGCTGATGTCGACCTCGGGCAGCATGCCTGGCACCACGTGACCCTCAAACGGCACGAGAGACATTGTCGGTTTATGCCCGAATACCCCGCAGTAGTGGGCGGGATTTCGAATTGATGCCCCAATGTCGCTTCCGAGTTCAAGAGCCGCCATACCGGTAGCGAGCGCAACGGCTGATCCCCCTGATGAACCTCCGGGCACTCGATTGAGGTCCCATGGATTGTTTGTCGTGCCGTAAATGTCGTTAAAGCTCTGCCAGTCGCCCAACATGAATGGCACGTTCGTCTTTCCATAAATCACTGCACCAGCATCGAGTAACCGTTGCACGGTCACCGCGTCGGTTCCGGGGACGTTGTCGCGCCACGCAACATTGCCCCACGTTGATGGCGTGTCAGCCCAGTCGTATGCCTCTTTGATCGTCATCGGCACGCCATGGAGTGGGCCGCGGAATGAGCCCGCGACAGCCTCTGCGTCGAGCACTGCTGCATGAGCACGGGCCTCATCGATGCGGGTGACGATGACCGCGTTCACTGTCGGGTTATGACGCTCGTATCGAGTGATTGCATGCTCAAGTAATTCGCTCGGAGCAACCTCACCCCGTCGAACCATCGCCGCAAGTTCGGATGCAGTACGCAACATGATCGTGTCGTTAGCCATAGGGAGATCGTAGATCGCACAGAAATCATGTGCCGAGGTCGCAAATTGCCTAAAAGCCGATTAGTTTTGTCAACAATTACCCCCTATCGAAGGAGCAACCATGAGTGTCCGAATTGGCGATACCGCCCCAAACTTCACCGCCCCCACCACCCAGGGAGACATCGACTTTCACGATTGGCTCGGTGACTCATGGGGGGTGCTGTTCTCTCACCCGAAAGATTTCACCCCCGTCTGCACGACAGAACTCGGAACCGTCGCTCGCCTCAAGCCCGAATTCGACCAACGAAATGTGAAAGTGATCGGCCTGTCCGTCGACCCAATTGACAGACATGTCGAATGGGAAAACGACATCGCCGAAACTCAGGGCACCCCGGTCAACTTCCCAATGATTGGTGATAGCGATCGCACCGTCTCCGATCTGTACGACATGATTCACCCGAACGCGAACGACACCTTGACCGTCCGCTCAGTATTTGTCATTGGGCCCGACAAGAAGATCAAGTTGTCGCTCACCTACCCCGCATCAACCGGACGGAATTTCGACGAGTTGCTTCGGGTCATCGATTCACTACAACTCACCGCTAACTACAAAGTGGCAACTCCTGCCAACTGGACCGACGGCAACGACGTCATCATCGGCTCAGCCGTCACAGACGAAGAGGCAGCAGAGTTGTTCCCAGGCGGATGGACCACCGTGAAGCCCTATCTTCGCGTCGTTCCACAGCCCGGCAGCTGAACTCGAACCACACGGACGGCTTGTCGGCACCAACTGCCGACGGGCCGTCCGTTTGCGCGTACCATCAGGTGATGGGAATCACTGACATCTCACGGCGGCCAGCAACTGAGCAACTCGATGCGCTGCGCAATCGAGACATCTCGGCGGTGGAACTTCTTGACGAACACCTCGCCCGCCACGACATGCTCCACAGCCGACTCAACGCCATCGTCACTACCGACGTCGAGAGCGCCCGGCATCGGGCCGCTGAAATTGACGCAGCACGCAATGACGATCAGACGCTGGGAGCGCTTGCCGGTCTGCCGATGACCGTAAAAGATGCGTTGGCGACCGCAGGCATGCGATCAACGGGTGGAGCGATCGAACTCACCGACCATGTTCCTTCCGAAGATGCCGCTTCGGTCGCTCATGCCCGCAATGCCGGTGCGGTCATCTGGGGCAAATCGAACCTGCCGCGTTGGTCAGGCGACATTCAAGCCGTCAACGAAATCTTTGGACGAACAGGTAACCCGTGGGATCTTGGCCGAACACCCGGGGGTTCGTCAGGTGGTGCTGCTGCAGCGGTTGCGACATGCCTGACCCCTGTCGAGATCGGGACCGACATCGGAGGTTCAGTTCGACTGCCAGCCCACTTTTCGGGGGTCTGCGGACATAAGCCCTCATTTGGAGTTGTGCCGCAACGCGGATACATCGATCACGTCACCTATGGAGCCCTCGATGCCGATGTGAACGTCATCGGTCCACTCGCCCGCACCGTCGATGATCTCGAACTCATGCTTGACGTTATTTCTGACCACCCCGAACGGCTTCATTCGGTTCGCCAGAGCGCACGTGAACTGCGGGTAGCCGCATGGCTTGATGATCCCGCGTGTCCGGTAGCAGACGATGTTGCGATCGTGCTCGAGGCTGCGGTGAGCGCTCTCGAAGCCGCTGGGGTGAAGGTTGATCGCAATGCCCGTCCCGATCATGAATTTGGTGATGTGTATTCGATTGGAATGCCACTCGTTTCTTCGGCCACCTCTCCGGGTCGCACCGATGAAGAGTATGAGCGACTGCTTGAGCGCAGCGAAGATGCCGATCCCACGATGGCAATGCGGGCTCGGGCGAGCACGATTCGGCACCGTGATTGGCTACTCATGTCAGAACAGCGAGAACTCCGCCGACGCAGCTGGGAGACGTTCTTCCGCAATTACGACATCGTGCTGGCGCCTACTGCGTTCATCGCTGCGTTTGAGCACATCGACGGCGGCAACCTCTATACGAGAACACTTGAAGTAGACGGGGCAACCCGGCCGTATGCCGACTTGATTGCATGGACAACCCAATTTGGTTACGTCTATCTCCCTGCAACCGTCGTGCCCGCAGGCCGCACACCCTCCGGGCTTCCAGTTGGCCTCCAGATCGTCGGCCCGTTCATGGGCGATCGGACAACACTCGAGTTCGCTCGGCTTGTCGAGTCGGTCACCGGCGGCTATTCAGCCCCACCGTTGTTGCCGTAAGGCTCAACTAATTGCCGGCGAATCTTCTCCCGCGAGCATCACCCGCAACTCGCGCTTGAGCACCTTGCCGGTGGCATTGCGCGGCAACTCGTCAATCACATGCATACGAGCGGGAACCTTGAACTTCGCAAGCCGCTCGACACAATGCTGGATCAACGTTGCCTGGTCAAGATCTGAATCAGGGGCGAGCACCACGACGGCGACACCGGACTCTCCCCATTTCGGATCGGGCACACCAACAATCGCCGCCTCGACGATTCCCGGCAATTGATACACCACGTTCTCAACCTCGGCAGGGTAGACGTTTTCGCCACCCGAGATATACATATCTTTCCAGCGATCGACGATGTAATAAAAGCCTTCGTCGTCACGCTTGGCTGCATCACCTGTGCGCAGCCAGTCATCAACGAACGCCTCGGCGGTTGCGTCGGGCCTGTTCCAATATCCGGGGGTGATGTGCGGTCCACGAACCCAGAGTTCTCCAACTTCGTTTGGTCCGGTCTCTTCGCCGTCTTCATTCACGATGCGTGCCTCGGTGTGCAGGAGTTCTTTTCCGGTTGATCCGATCTTGCGCATCGCATCAGCCGGATCAAGGAAGATCGCTCCAGGGCTTGTTTCGGTCATGCCGAAGCCCTGCATGAGTTCGACGCCACATTCAGCCCACCGTTCCATGATTGCGAGCGCACATGGAGCGCCACCCACCCCTGCGACTTGAAGCCGCGAGAGGTCGGTCGTTCCAAAGTCAGGATGTTGCATCATGAACTGATACGGCGCAGGCACGCCAAAGAAGTGCGTGACTTCGTAGGAGGGGTCGCCGATGATGTCAAGTGCTTCGCCGGGTTCAAAGGTGCGGGCAATGACGATCCGTCCACCGGCGTGAAGCACGGGGTTGGAGTAACAGTTGAGTCCGCCGGTGTGGAACAGCGGCAAGATCACGAGCTGCACAGTCTCTGGAGTGATTCGAGCTGGAATACCTAAGTTGACGCAGTTCCAGAACGTCATGCCATGCGTAATGATCGCCCCCTTTGGGTGACCCGTCGTGCCCGAGGTATACATGATGGTGCTTGGGTCATCATGCTCGACGAGACAGGTCTCGGGAGACGCTCCCGAGGTGACGATTGCTTCGTAGTCATCATCAATTGGAATCAGGGTGGTGACTCCGCATCGAGATGCGAGTTCTTGTGCGGTATCCGCGAATTCAGGCGAGTACACCAACACGCTTGGTGAACAGTCACCCACGATGTATTCAAGTTCTGGGACCGTCAGTCGCCAGTTCAACAAAACAGCAATTGAACCGATGCGCATTCCGGCGAATTGAAGGTCGAAATATTCGGGACCATTGTGTGCCAATAGCGCCACACGGTCACCCTTTGTTACCCCGACACTTTGGAGATGCGCAGAGAGTCCATCAATTCGTTGATGAAGATCGCCATAGGTCAATGTTCGACCCGATTCGAGATCAACAATGGCTCGTCGAGACGCCCGATTGGCGTTGTGATGGGCGATCCAGTCGTAAGCAGTAATTCGTGCCGGCATATCGACAGATTACGAACTCAGACCCAACACATCAGAGGCGTGACCCTTAAGGCGCTTGTAATCAACTTTTCCATTGGCTGCTCGGCCAATGGTGTCAACTTCGACCACATGTTTTGGCGCTTTATACGCAGCGAGTGTCTGCTTGACGTGCGCAATGAGCTCACCTCCATCGACGACTGCGCCATCATGCAGCTCAACCACGGCCGTGACCGCTTCACCGAATTTTTCATCTGGAACTCCAACTGCGACCGCATCGAGTACAGATGGGTGGGTTTTTAGCGCCTCTTCGACTTCTTCAGGGAACACCTTTTCACCACCGGTATTGATACACACCGAGCCCCGCCCAAGCAGCGTGATCGAACCGTCATCCTCAACGATGGCAAAGTCACCCGGGCACGAGTACCGGTTGCCATCAATGACAAGGAACGTGCTCGCAGTTTTTGCTTCGTCTTTGTAGTAGCCGAGCGGTTGACGACCGCCGACCGCAAGCCGACCCTGTGGGCGTCCGCCCGGCGTCAAGATGTTGTTGTCCTCGTCAATCACCACACAATGCTCGCCGAGCTGGAACCGCGCAGTCTTTGCCGTCGATCCTCCACCGGAGGTCGACGTTCCCATACCGAGAGCCTCCGACGAGGAGAACGCGTCAATGAGCACCATGTTGGGCTGATACTCCAACAACTGCTGTTTCACTTCCTCCGACCACATCACACCCGAGGAGGTAATGCCGAGCAGGCTCGATAGATCCCACTTCTCTGGATTCGCGTCAAGGGCTTTCAAGATGGGCTTGCCGAACGCGTCACCGACCATTGACATCAAATTGATGCCTTCGCGCTCGATGGCGTCGAGAAGTTCGGCCGCGTCAAAACTACGACTCTCAAGAGTCACGATGGAGCCTCCCATCGTCAGCACAGAGAGCCCTGGGAAGTTTCCAGTGCCGTGCATTTGCGGGCAAGCCGGGCAGAACTTCGCCCCAGGTCCGGGAAATTCGAGGTCTGCAACCTCGCCCTCGTCGGGCAGCGGGCTTGCAAGAGCACCTGAAAGCACGACGATGAGATCATCTTGTCGCCACATGACACCCTTCGGCATGCCGGTGGTGCCTCCCGTGTACAACATGATGAGGTCATCACCGCTTCTTCCCCAGGCTGGAGCAACTCGCTGGGTTTCTGTGTTCGCTGCGCGTTCGTATTCGACCGCCCAATCTGGACACGGGCCGCTGCCATCGTCAACCCACAGCCACACTTTGATCTTCGGTAACGAGCCCCGGATGGTATCGATGAGCTCACTGAAGCTTCCGTGAAACACAACCGCTCCTGCGTCAGCGTTATCCCAGAGATATTTCAGTTCATCGGCGGTATAGCGATAGTTCGTGTTCACCGGAACGAACGCCGCTTTGAGAGCAGCGAACGACGACTCCATATATTCGGGGCCGTTGTAGAGATACTGCGCTACCGCCTGCTGGCGCTCAAGACCTGCGTCGATGAGGTACTGCGCAATTCCATCTGCTCGTCGATCGACATCACCCCACGTGAGTCGGCGGTCACCGTGAATAAAACAGTCCTCATTCGGAATGTGATCCGCAACGCGCTCCCAGATATCGGCGAAATTCCAGTTTCCCATGTTGCAACCCCCTGGTCTCGGCGACGCCCCCCGACGTCTGTCAACCGATCGCCCGAAGATTACCGCTCTAACATGACTCGGCCGAGATCGAGACGAGGGCGGCGCTCTCCGTAACCGGCCGGGTCGGGTACCCCGACGGTCATCACCATGGTGGAGACCAGTGAACTCCCTGCCAGCATTGCCGCATCGAGACCGGCAGCGTCGTAGCCCAACATTGGCCCACAACCCAATCCGAGAGCACGGATCGCCATCACGAGGTACCCAGATTGCAGCCACGTCTGATGTCGAGCAGTTGCTTCACGCCGTTCGTCATCGAGGAAGAACTCTCGAGCATTCGCGATGTGAGGAACGACTTCGGAGAGCGTGTCATGAAAGTTTGTGTCTGCGCAGACCACGGTGATGAGCGGCGCTGCCTCAGCCTGTTCGCGGTTTGATCCTCCGAGATGTTCGAGAACTTGGGCCCGCGCGGCATCACTGCGAGCGATGATGAGCCGAAGCGGTTGGATGTTCATCGTCGTCGGGGCCCATTTCATCATCTCGTACAGGGCTTCGATCTGCGCGTCGGTCACCGGTTCGTCGAGAAATGTGCGTGCGGTGTGAGCATCGACGAACAACTGAGCCACGGCGTGATCGGCAAGGGGTGGTGTCATGTTCGACATTGTTGCCGTGGCAGATGTCAGAGCCGAAGTTGAAGGGAGCGCAACATTGTGCGGTCGGCAGCTCTCCTACTCGCACGACAAACCTTTCGCCTGCTACAACGACACTGTGCCGCTCATCTCATTTCCGCAACGTTTATCTGATCTCGCTGACGTATTGCCCGATCG